>NZ_JAPPTK010000040.1:0-1241 GCF_027587055.1 Vibrio sp. MarTm2
GTCGGTGATGGTGATATCTAAATTGGCTTTGGCGGAGTTATCGCCGTCGCTGTCGACCATGTAGACTGGCAGTGCAAAGCTGAGATCGTTGTTGCCCTCGGCATTGGCATGGTCGATCGCTTCAATCAGTGTGAAAGTGTAATCGGCACTATTAAAATCAAGGGTAAAGACCGTTGTCTCCGCGCCATTCGCCGCCGTGGTAAAGCCGATGTATTGTCCAGAATCTGCAGGCTCTTCTCGAAGCTCTACCACTAGCCCATTCGATTTGAGCGAGCCGTCAGTATTGAACTCACTTGGCTCAAGGCGGAAATGACTTAAGTTGTCGCTGCCTTCGGTATAACTGATCGTGCCCGTGGCTTGGACTGCACTGCCGCTTGGCGCTGAGCCATCGGCTAGTTGAGATTCAGATAGACTCACCGATGGCACTGCGTTAATCACCGGATCGTCGCCATCTTGAATGGTTAAGGTGACCATTGCACTGACACTGTCTTTGTCGAAATCGCCCGACGTCACCACGATGTTTTTGACGATATCACCATTCTCATGGTCCAGATCGCGATTAGGCTCAAAGCGCATCTCACCACCAAGAGTGATATAGAGCGAGCCTTCTGGGTAATCGAATTTCTGCTCACCAGTGACAGTCTGGTCAAGCTGTTGCGCTGGGTTATCACCAAACTTAAACTCGGTGATAGTGGCACCATCGGCACTGTGTGAAGGCATGACATCGAAGGTCGCGGTGGTTGGGTTTTCGCCTTGATTCGGCTCCGTAATAGTCCAACTGCTGTTTTGCATTAGCTGGACATCGTCAGTAATGGTGATATCCAAATCGGCTTTAGCGGAGTTATCACCGTCAGTGTCAACCATATACACGGGCAGCGCAAAGCTCAGATCGTTGTTGCCCTCGGCATTGGCATGGTCGATCGCTTCAATCAGTGTGAAAGTGTAATCGGCACTATTAAAATCAAGGGTAAAGACCGTTGTCTCCGCGCCATTCGCTGCCGTGGTAAAGCCGATATATTGCCCAGAATCTGTAGGCTCTTCTCGAAGCTCTACTACTAGCCCATTCGACTTGAGCGAGCCGTCAGTATTGAACTCACTTGGTTCAAGGCGGAAATGACTTAGGTTGTCGCTGCCTTCGGTATAACTGATTGTGCCCGTCGCTTGCACCGCACTACCGTTTGGCGCTGAGCCATCGGCTAATTGAGATTCAGATAGACTCACCGATGGCACAGTATTGATCT
>NZ_JAPPTK010000041.1:0-1170 GCF_027587055.1 Vibrio sp. MarTm2
TTCAGTGAAATCGAGTAGGGCGGGACACGTGATATCCTGTCTGAATATGGGGGGACCATCCTCCAAGGCTAAATACTACTGACTGACCGATAGTGAACCAGTACCGTGAGGGAAAGGCGAAAAGAACCCCTGTGAGGGGAGTGAAATAGAACCTGAAACCGTGTACGTACAAGCAGTAGGAGCACCTTCGTGGTGTGACTGCGTACCTTTTGTATAATGGGTCAGCGACTTATATTCAGTAGCAAGGTTAACCATCTAGGGGAGCCGTAGAGAAATCGAGTCTTAACTGGGCGTCGAGTTGCTGGATATAGACCCGAAACCAGGTGATCTAGCCATGGGCAGGTTGAAGGTTGAGTAACATCAACTGGAGGACCGAACCGACTAATGTTGAAAAATTAGCGGATGACTTGTGGCTAGGGGTGAAAGGCCAATCAAACCTGGAGATAGCTGGTTCTCCCCGAAATCTATTTAGGTAGAGCCTCGGACGAATACTACTGGGGGTAGAGCACTGTTAAGGCTAGGGGGTCATCCCGACTTACCAACCCTTTGCAAACTCCGAATACCAGTAAGTACTATCCGGGAGACACACGGCGGGTGCTAACGTCCGTCGTGGAGAGGGAAACAACCCAGACCGCCAGCTAAGGTCCCAAATTATAGCTAAGTGGGAAACGATGTGGGAAGGCTTAGACAGCTAGGATGTTGGCTTAGAAGCAGCCATCATTTAAAGAAAGCGTAATAGCTCACTAGTCGAGTCGGCCTGCGCGGAAGATGTAACGGGGCTAAGCTATAAACCGAAGCTGCGGCAATGTTCTTTGAACATTGGGTAGGGGAGCGTTCTGTAAGCCGTTGAAGGTGTGTTGTAAAGCATGCTGGAGGTATCAGAAGTGCGAATGCTGACATGAGTAACGATAAAGGGGGTGAAAAACCTCCTCGCCGGAAGACCAAGGGTTCCTGTCCAACGTTAATCGGGGCAGGGTAAGTCGACCCCTAAGGCGAGGCCGAAAGGCGTAGTCGATGGGAAACGGGTTAATATTCCCGTACTTCTTACAATTGCGATGGGGGGACGGAGAAGGCTAGGTGGGCCTGGCGACGGTTGTCCAGGTTCAAGTGCGTAGGCTTGAGAGTTAGGTAAATCCGGCTCTCTTTAAGGCTGAGACACGACGTCGAGCA
>NZ_JAPPTK010000042.1:0-1126 GCF_027587055.1 Vibrio sp. MarTm2
AGTTGTCGAACTCCAATTCCTGAAGCTTATTCAATGCAAACCGTCCCCTTTCCGACACCGCAGAGGATTGATCTAATGCAAATTTTTCTGCTAATACTTTAGCGTGCACTCCAACACCTTCTAGATCTCGAATCAAAGCCTCTGCTGATACCCTCCTTACAACAGATGACCGATCTTCAGCAGAGCATTTTAGCAATTCCAATGTTGGAACTTTGATGTTTAACTTGCGTGCAGACACGATGGGCGTCATTCTTCCCTCGCAATAACGGATATCAGTCCATTTCCACTTTCGGCCCTCTATCCAAGCTATGCGCCTTTCAAGCAGGCTTCGGTACGCTTTGGCTCGAACTGCGGGTTGTACGGCTAGTTCTGCAATTTCTGGTAAATAATCATCAAGAATATTTGTGCGTCCAAGCTGAGAAAACAGTGAAGGCATAGGTCCTGCACTTGAAGAAATCAACCTAGATCTCATTGAGTTCGCAATGTCTTTCTGAGATATGATTTGTAAAAGAATTTTCTTGTCCGCATCTTCAATCCTGCCCCAAGAATTCCAGTTTGAAAGAGCAGTTAGCAAGGCCTCGACTACGAAATCCGGTGCTGTCGCTTTTGCTAACTCCGGCAATGTATCTCTCGCCGCTTCACGTACTTGTGGCACCCAATCATTAAGTCGACGCACTGCAAGAGAGAAGAAAAACGCATTGGGGGCTGCTCCTGACAAAGTTCGTAGAGCTTTTTCTCTCTTGTAGCCATCCCAACTTATCAAATCTAGCCAAGTTAACAATTCTCTAGGCTTAGACCAAAACTTCCATTTCGGAGACTCAAGTTCTCTTAGTGCAAGGGAGAACTCAGATCGAATAATTCGCTCCCAATAATCAAAACTTGTCAGTGGCAGTTGGGAAGTCGCATCAATCAACGAGGACATATCAGCAACGACTTTATTCCCCGAATTTATCGAGTATGCAAAGTCCTTGACTGCTTTTACTACTTTCTCTTCAACAATCTGAGATTGCTGCATACTCTAAACTCCTCATAACGCCGCATTAAGGTGTGAGCGACGCTTGGCTATACTTGAGCGAAGCGAAACCGCCAAGCGTTGCGAATCATTCTTAAATGCTTTGTTATACGT
>NZ_JAPPTK010000043.1:0-952 GCF_027587055.1 Vibrio sp. MarTm2
AAATCCTAGATCGCTGGGTCGGTCACACCAGACTGGCCCTGTAATCTCTCTCTAAGGCTTATCCTGCCTGACTTCCTGCATGATGTAGTTTCTGTAGTTATCGCGACGGCGTCGTCGGTCCGGTCCTAATCCGGTCTTTAGCTGTGATTTTAGGATTATTTGAGTTGTGCATTTCTCCCGACGGCGGCGGCAGTAGTCCTAGAAGATGTACTTTCCTGTAGCCCTGACAGTTGCGACGGTCATGACAGCGCCGACGATTCTGACAGCCGTGACAGTTCCGACAGTAACCAGCTAGATTCCCATCCTATTCGACTAACCCAACTCTTGCCCCTAACTCATACCAGATCCGCGCTGTAATCCAGTGTGCCGTTGGTTTTTCCGGTTCGAGTATGAATACCAGTCCTGTGATTAGCTGCTGTTTCTGGGGCTGTGGTTGAGTGTTGCTTACTGCTGACCTAAATCACTTAAGAGATAACAGACCGATTACCACTGAGGGTAATCGGTCATCATGATTCAACATTCATCTTGTCCTAATCTTCGGTGCTGAGTCTCCTGCGTAATCTCAGCTAGAACCCCATTTAAGTATCTAAATTATATTTATATTAATAACTGAACCTAATGGAACGGAATGTTGGTTATATTTTTGTTGGTTCAGGCGGCGAGTTTTTCTGGGGTTCGGTTCTGGTGTTGAGTGGTATGTTGATGCTGAGATTTCGGTTGTACTGACGAGAGAGGTTTCCGTTGGGGTATATCGCTCTGTACTGGTGTTTCCTGTCTCGTGGTTACTATCTCAGGAACTTCGGTGGTGCTAATGGATTGGGACTTACAGGACGCTACTACGGACCGGATATGGACAGGCTAGAAAAGAAAAAGGCTTACGGATTTCTCCATAAGCCTTATCGGAATTTGGTGGCCCCTATGTGACTTGAACACATGACCAATCGATTATGAG
>NZ_JAPPTK010000045.1:0-895 GCF_027587055.1 Vibrio sp. MarTm2
CACGCAGCAACTTGACCAGACTGTCACTGGTGAGCAGAAATTTGATTACCCAGAAGGCACGCTCTATATCACGCTTAATGGTGAGATGCGCTTTGAACCTAATCGCGATCTAGACCATGAGAATGGCGATATTGTGAAAGACATCGTCGTTACTTCGGGTGACTTTGATAAAGACAGTGTCAGCGCCACGGTCACCTTAACCATCCAAGATGGCGACGATCCAGTGATCAACACTGTTCCGTCGGTAAGTCTATCTGAGTCTCAATTAACCGATGGCTCGGCGCCAAGCGGCAGTGCAGTCCAAGCCACAAGCACAATCAGTTATACCGAAGGCAGTGACAGCTTAAGTCACTTCCGCCTTGAGCCAAGTGAGTTCAATACCGACGGCTCGCTTAAGTCGAATGGGCTTGTGGTTGAGCTACGAGAAGAGCCCGCAGATTCTGGCCAGTATATCGGCGTTACCACAGCGGCGAACGGTGTGGAGACAACGGTGTTTACGCTCAACTTCGATGGCACCAACAAAGGCGATTACACCTTTACGCTGATTGAAGCCATCGATCACGCCAATGCCGAGGGCAACAACGCACTCAGCTTTGCGCTGCCCGTTTATATGGTCGACAGCGACGGTGATAATTCCGCCAAAGCCGATCTCGATATCACCATCACTGATGATGTCCAGTTAATGCAAAATGGCAGTTGGACCATCACTGAGCCGAATCAAGGTGAAAATCCAACCACTGCGACTATCGATGTGATGCCTGCACACAGTGCTGATGGCGCCACCATCACCGAGTTTAAGTTTGGTGACAACCCAACGCAGCAGCTTGATCAAAGCATCACTGGTGAGCAGAAATTTGATTACCCAGAAGGCTTGCTTTATATCACTCTTGACGGT
>NZ_JAPPTK010000046.1:0-825 GCF_027587055.1 Vibrio sp. MarTm2
GCGCTTGCGTAACGCAGCCACAGCCAAGAGCCGGAAATGGTCACTGGATACGGCTGATTTTCTTGCAGCGTAAATTTCATCGTTTCTTCAGTGCCATCATGGCCACCGCTCCTAGAATCAAGGCAATCACAACCAACATGATGATTTGCTCTTTGCGCGTCTCACTTTGGCCGTTGTCTTGTTTGAATTTCGCCAGCTCCATAATGGAATCTAGGCTTTGTTTGTTTTGTTCGGCTTGGTTACCCGCGAGCCCTGCCAACATTTGCAAGTTCTCCGAGTTCGCCGCGCTCATATCGTCTAAGGCATCACCCGCAAACGACAGCGAGCCATTCATTGCGCTTTCGGCAAATAACAGGCTTTTCTCGATGGCGCCGTGGTCAGTGGCCGTGACCGTAATGGTCGAGTCCGACACGCCACTAATGGCTGTTCCGAGGTTGTTGCCCGAAATGGCATTTTGACCGCTGACGTTACTGGTCGAGGTGATGTTCTTAGAGCTGGATTTACCACCCATAATTACACTCTCATTGTTAGGTGCGTGGTGTCGGTCAGAGGCTTTTCCGTGGTGTTCAAGCGGCGAACCAAACGCGCCAACGCAGGAAAGTAGGTCTCAGCGGAAATACTGGTTAACCCCGCATTTTTCACGTAGGTTTGAAGCTCTCGAATGCCTTGAATCACCCCATAGCCGGACACGCCCCATAGGTAATAGCTCTCACCGAGGATTTCTCCGGCCACTGTGATGTCGTAGCCCTCACCCGTTAATTGATAGAGGCTCACGCGCCCTGTCTGGACTTCGGCTTTCAGCTCCTCAAAGTCCTGCGGACAAGC
>NZ_JAPPTK010000047.1:0-810 GCF_027587055.1 Vibrio sp. MarTm2
AAAACATAGTGAGTTTTGTGGTTCTTGAATCACAAAAAGTCAGTGGGTGTTTGGTTGCTTATTTTGTTTAGGGTAATCTGCTTTCAAAATAACTTAAACACTGGTGGGAAACTTCGCCTAACAAGGCGTTTAAGACGGATTCACAACGCTTGGCGATTTCAGTTCCAGTCAGGTTAAGTGTTTAAGGTACAATGGGTTAGGTTGGGTGGTTGGCGTTGCTCACCACTTAACGCGGCGTTATGTTTACTTGTATTTCAGTGGCTTAAAGATTCTTCGATCTGTGTTCTTTGTCCCTTTGGCAGTTCGTCCGAGTTACTTCAGCAAATCCGCATTGTCGGCCTAAATTCTTGAATTTCTCAGCCCGTAAAACATGCCAATATTCGTGGGTTGCTTCATTTTCAGGTCGTGGCGGTTGGCTTTAAATATCATTGGCTCTAAGGCGCTTTCAGCGTATTTGCCAAGTAGCATGTCGACTTAGCAGTTGCCTCGGCAATTTGCCATTGTTCTGCGCTGTGGTTGGAAAGAGAGGGCGCTTGTTGAGCGTTTATCGGGTTGCCTCATTGGGCAGGGAAGTGGACTTACGCGCTTTGTGTCTAGCGCATCTGGCGGCCAAGTGAGTTTGAGTGTGTGATTCACTTCTTGAAATGCGGTCAATAAAGCAGTTCTTTGCCAAATAAATCAGTCATTTGTGGTAAAACATAACAAACAATTCAAGCAGATTCGTAACGCTTGGCGAATTTACTATGCGTTGGCTTTTGTGTTTTAAGTGGTTTGCAGCGCCTTGGTCAGTGCGTTACTCACTACTTAATT
>NZ_JAPPTK010000048.1:0-683 GCF_027587055.1 Vibrio sp. MarTm2
GGCGTTATGTGCCACCAGAGTTTTGAGGCAATAAATTGAAGTATAAAGACTTGTCGAAAATTGCACTAGATCCATACAGCACAGATAAGAGTATCGATTTACTCAAGCTGCATGGGGTTAGTGCGCCTGATTCTGTAATTGAACAGTTTTATATTGATCATAATGCCAACAGTCGCTTTTTAGCTCTCTACGGTGATCTATCACTTCCTGATCTAAAGTGGGAGCTAGTTGATTTTGATACGACGAAGTTTTTGCAGATAGGTAGCAACGCTTCATTTCCTGATTTCCTTGAGGAGGTATCTGAAGATGCATCGCATTTCAACGACGTCGGAGAGGCTGTGATTGATTGCCGAGAGGAAGTACTCAATCATTGGAAAAAGCACGGCACTTGGTTAACGCCACCGATATTTCTAGATGCAAATGTTCTTAGTGGTAAATCTGGCATGCCTCATTTAGTTGAGGGGCATTCAAGGGTTGGGTGCCTGCTTGGTATTCAAAAATATAAAATCATTCCTTTGGCTGACAGGCACAAAGTGTATTGGGGCTATATTCGCAAAGGCACATAACAAATTGTTCAAGAGTGATTCGGCACGCGTGGCATTTTTGCTATGCGTCAGGTTTAGCGGTTAAGGTGGTATGCAGAGGCTTCGGTATTGCGTGCCTCACACCTTAACAAGGCGTTA
>NZ_JAPPTK010000049.1:0-631 GCF_027587055.1 Vibrio sp. MarTm2
GGGCGTTATGTTCTAGGAGGAAATTCATGATTAGGGAAATCACAAAAGCCGATTTTGAGTCGTTTTGGCCAACATTTTCTGCGGTAATCCAGGCACAAGAAACTTATGCCTTTGACCCAAATATGACGCTAGAACAAGCATTTGCTTTATGGTGTGAATCTCCCCTGAAAGCTTTTGTTTTCGTAGAAAATGACGTTGTACTGGGCTCATACTACATCAAGCCAAATGCAATGGGGCCAAGTAGCCATATATGTAATTGTGGATACATGGTTTCTAGCAAAGCTAGAGGTAAGGGCATTGCACGCCTTATGTGTGAACATTCTCAGGAAACTGCTCTAGAACTTGGCTTTGATGCCATGCAATTTAACAGCGTGGTCTCTACCAATGAAGTTGCGGTGAAGCTTTGGGAGAAGCTAGGGTTTCAAAGCATAGGTACAATTCCCAAGGCATATAAGCATGCTCATCTAGGGTTAGTTGATAGCCACGTCATGTACAAATGGCTACGAACATAACAAGCAATTTAAGAGGGATTCCCAACGCTTGGCATTTTGGCTTCTACTTCAATTTTAGTGGTTACGGTACAATGCGTTAGGTTGGGTGGCAGCGTTGCTCACCCCTTAATTGGGCGTTA
>NZ_JAPPTK010000005.1:0-254903 GCF_027587055.1 Vibrio sp. MarTm2
CTTATACTAAGCCCTAGTCGAAAGACTAGGGCTTTTTTACGTTTCAGATTTCCGAAAATACTGCGTACTTTTTCACGTGCCGGAATATCGAACCATCGAGCCCGTGCGTTCACCCATGGAATCGAGTATCAATTCAATCACTTTGCTACTTATTTGAAAGCCTAGTCATTCTGAACCGCCAGTCTAAAGACGTCTTTGACCTGTAACTTTCCTGCCACTGAATCTATAACAATAAGCTTCGTTTCATGCTTGCATACTAATCATTAGAAGAAAGTTTAGGTTGAGGCTTTTATTACTTGTTGAGGGCTCTGGAAGGGATACAACGATGTTAAATGCAGGCGCATTCTTTCAATTCCCAAATTGTTCCGGATACAAAAAAGGCCAGCAGAAGCTGGCCTTAACTCATAATATTCGATAAGAGTTAGAGAATAATATCTCTGACTTCTGGGTCTTTACGTTCAAGGTAGTGAATTGATTTGATACGGCGAATCGTACGGCAACGGCCGCGAATCAATAGAGTTTCTGTTGTTGCGATATTGCCTTGGCGTGTAATACCTTCTAATAGGTCCCCTTTAGTGATGCCCGTAGCTGAAAAAACAACATTATCACTGCGCGCCATGTCTTCCATCTTCAAGACTACATTCGCTTCAACACCCATCTCTTCACAGCGTTTTAGCTCTGCGGCGCCGTAGATGCGGTTTTCTTCGCTATCCCCTTTCACTTCATGTCGAGGGAGTAGTCGTCCATTCATATCACCGTCTAGTGCACGGATGACTGCGGCGGAGACGACGCCTTCTGGAGCGCCACCTACACAGTACATCGCATCAACTTCACTGTCTGGCATACAAGTCAGGATCGACGCTGCTACGTCGCCATCAGGCACGGCAAAGACTCTGACACCCATTGATTGCATTTCAGCAATGACATCATCATGACGTGGCTTTGCGAGTGTTATGACGACCAAGGTATCGAGTGTCTTGTTCAGTGCCTGAGCAATATTCTCTAGGTTCTCTTTTAGTGGCTTATGGAGATCGATACAGCCTTTTGCGCCAGGACCAACAACGAGTTTCTCCATGTACATATCTGGCGCTTTCAGGAAGCTTCCTTTCTCTCCCGCAGCAAGAACGGCTAAAGCGTTAGACTGCCCCATTGCGGTCATACGCGTCCCTTCAATAGGATCGACTGCAATATCAACCTCATCGCCCCCGATACCGACATTTTCTCCGATATACAGCATTGGCGCGTCATCGATCTCACCCTCACCGATCACAATTTCACCACTGATCTCTGTTTTGTTGAGCAGTGAGCGCATCACCTCAACAGCGGCCCCATCGGCGGCGTTTTTGTCGCCTCGGCCAAGCCATTTATAGCCTGCTAATGCAGCGCCTTCTGTTACTCGAGAAAATGCCATTGCTAAATCGCGTTTCATGATAGCTCCAAAGTAAGGGGGAATGAGAAAATCGGCAGGATTCTAACACAATGACAGGAAAACGTTTGCTATTTCGTGTAATTTGAATTGAACTCGATCAAAGCAGCGTCGAAATTCCTCGGGTTCGCACTTTGAATCTCTTTCAGTCAGGGGATTGTCAAGCTGTGCTGTTTTTTTGACCGAATGGCACAAAATATCGAATATAGGGCGTGTTTATCATTCTCGGGCTGAGTAGAATGAAGGTATTGAGTGGAGAGCCCTTCACATAAACGAATAACTAAAGGTAGGCTAAGATGTCTTTTGAAGTACTAGAACAACTAGAAGCGAAAATCCAAACAGCAGTCGACACTATTTCTTTGCTACAGATGGAAGTTGAAGAGCTGAAAGAAGAGAAAGAAAAGCTTGCTCTTGAGGCAAATGAGCTACGTTCTAGCCGCGAAGAATTGGAGAAAAAGGCTCAACAGATGCAACAAGAACATGCTGCATGGCAAGATCGCATCCGTAACCTTCTAGGTAAAATGGATGAAGTCGAGTAAGTTGAACACTTATCTGTGACTGAATTGAAAAAAGGTTGGCGAATGCCAACCTTTTTGCGTTTTATCGATTATAAAGCGGAAGGTCGAACACCTAGCGTATGACACAGAGCGTATGTCATTTCCGCACGATTTAGCGTATAGAAATGGAAATCTTTCACACCTTCACGGCTCAGTACTCGAATCATGTCAATCGCTTGGCTTGCACCAACTAGCTGGCGAGTTGTCGGATCATCATCCAGACCTTCAAACTGTTTAGCCATCCAACTTGGTACTTTTACGTTATTCTGTGCAGCAAAGCGTGAGGCCTGCTTAAAGTTTGAGACTGGAAGAATACCAGGAACGATTTCAACATCGATACCTGCTGCAACACAACGGTCACGAAATCGTAAGTAGCTCTCTACATCAAAAAAGAACTGGGTGATGGCACGGTTTGCTCCAGCGTCGACTTTGCGTTTTAGGTTCAGAAGATCAGCTTGCGCACTTTTCGCCTCAGGGTGGACTTCAGGGAAAGCGGCAACCGAGATATCAAAGTCATGACGTTCTTTTAATAATGTTACAAGATCGGAGGCGTACATCTCGGGCTTACCACCACCCGGAGGGATATCGCCACGCAGTGCAACAATGCTTTGAATGCCGTTATTCCAATAGTCATCAGCGATTTGAATTAGTTCTTCACGGTTCGCATCAATACAGGTTAAGTGTGGTGCTGCGACCAAGCCAGTTTCAGCTTTGATTTCTTTGATGATTGAGTGGGTACGGTCACGTTCGCCTGAGTTAGCTCCATAGGTCACAGAAACAAACTTCGGCTTTAGTGTTTTTAGGCGGTGCACAGAGTTCCAAAGCGTCTCTTCCATTTTCTCGCTACTTGGCGGAAAAAATTCAAATGACACATTGATGTTGTCAGAAAGTTCAGCGATATTCTGGTTTAAGGCGTCAATATGACCTGCGTGTGTGTATCCCATCTTACTCTCCCTGTGGCAACTCTGCCCGCTCAAATTCAAATCCTTAAATTGACGTTTAGACGTCTATATGTCCACAGAATGTCTTGGATACCATTTAATGTCAATAATCTAATTATGAATTTTATTCAACTTGAACATGAGCGATATTGAAGTTCACTTTACTGGAGTTCTCTGTCTATGATTTTAGACAGAGTTTGCGAGTCAGGATGAAAAAGGGCTGTATAAGACAGCCCTAGGTAGGTTTAAAGGAAGCTAGAGAGTAGATTGAGATCCGATTGAATCGCGCCAGAGGTCACTTCTCTTCCTGCGCCTGGTCCACGGATAACGAGTGGATTGTCTTTGTACCATTTGCTCTCAATCGCGAAAATGTTGTCACATGGCAGTAGATTAGCCAGTGCATGTTCTTTGCTTAATGCTTCGACGCCGACGCTCGCTTGGCCATTTTTCTCGAGACGGGCAACGTAACGAAGCACTTTGTCTTCACGCTGGGCTTTCTTGAGTCGTTCCGCAAGTAGTTCACTGAGCAATTGGCTCTTGTCTAGAAAGTCATCGAGTGAGAGCGCTGCCAACTCTTCAGGAACTAGACTTTCGACCTTGACGGCTTCTGGCTCTATGGCTAATCCTGCTTCGCGGGCAAGGATAACCAGTTTGCGCATAACATCCGAACCATCAAGGTCGTTGCGTGGATCGGGCTCGGTAAGGCCTTGTTGCCAGGCTAAATCAACTAACTCGGCAAAAGGTACCGAACCATCATACTGCTGGAAAAGCCATGAGAGCGTTCCAGAGAAGATTCCTGACAGTGCTTGGATATCATCCCCACTTTCTCGTAAATCACGCACTGTGTGGTTGATAGGAAGTCCTGCACCGACAGTTGCGTTGTATAGCCAATGGCGATTTATCTTTGCGAAGGCATCTTGGACTTGATGATAATATTTGCTTGAAGCCGAACCCGCGACTTTGTTCGCCGATACTAGATGCATACCTTGCTCTGCAATTTTCAAATATTGGCTTGCCAGCTCTTTGCTTGCGGTGACATCCAAAACGACGACATCATCGTAACCTTGAATCGCACCAAGCTTGGTAATCCACTCTCCAGGTTGATACTCGGTGGCTTCATCGTCAAAGTGGGCACTCACAGTTGCGGCATCAATACCTTGCGGGTCGAACCAATATGTTTGGCTGTCGATGACAGCAACTAACTCAAAGTTCATACCGCGGCGCTTTTCTAGTTCGGTTTTTTGTTCAGCAAATAGGGTTAGCCAACTTGACCCTATATTCCCTTTGCCACACAGGGCTATGCCCACGCGTTTTTGAGCTTGGAACAACTGGCTGTGAATAGCTTTTACCAACGGAGTGGTGTCGGCTTTGCGTAAAACGGCGACTAAGCTCAAGCCAGATTGAGATTCAGAAACAAATTCAACAGGCGATGATTTCAGCTTTTGATAGAAACCATAGCAGTGGTTGGCGTTTTTGGTCACTCCCGCACCTACTGCTGCAACCAATGAGTAGCCTTCCTTTAATTTAATTTCCGCTTCGATTGCGGCATCTTGCAGGTGTTCTAGCGCACCGCCGGCAATTTCTGCGGTGTAAGCAAGACGCAGGGTATGCTGATCGTGTTGAACTTCATAGGTCAATGGCTCAAGCTGAGCGCGTTTCAGGCTTGAAAGGACTTCTTTTTCGAGTCGAGAAAAATCATGACCCGCAGAAAAATTGAGTTGGATAAGCAGTACTTCACTGAGTGAGGAAATGATTTTTGCTCCTCGACCAGAAGCCAATACACGCTCTATGCGAGTCGACCCCGACTCTGGCTCGTAGCTACAGCGAAGATGCAGATCCATTGCGCTTTGAGCGACAGGTTGTAACGTTCTGCTATGCAAGACAGGGGCAGCGAGACGAGCGAGTTCACTGGCTTCATCCAGTCTGAGTAATGGCAGTAAACATGCATCACTCACGATACGTGGATCCGCGCTGTATACCCCAGCAACATCACTCCAGATAGTCACGCGGCTGACTTCAGCCAGTGCCCCGATGACGGTGGCGGAGTAATCGGAGCCATTTCGACCAAGCAGCACGGTTTGGCCGTGGTTATCTTGCGCCATAAAGCCAGTAATCACCACTCGGTGATGAGCATGCTGTACCAACACTTCCTTTAATAGCGGGTATGACGCACCTCTGTCGACTTCTGGTTGAGTCCCGACCTCTGCTCGTAAGAAGGCGCGAGCATCTTGTGCAACGGCGTTTAGGTCGCTTTGGTTAAGGAGCGCCGCTAGGAGACGAGATGACCATACTTCACCGTGGCCAAGTACCGCCGCTTTCTCCGCTTCAGTGAGTGGTGCGGTCAATTCGCCTAATGTTGAAAACTCATCATGAAGTATTGCCAACAAGGCATCTTGTTCGTCTGATGTGATCAGCTCTTCAATCAAGGAAGTTTGGAATTGGCGGAGGTTTTGTAGCACTTCATGCGCTAGTCGACCATCTTTATTGAGGGATTCAAGAAACTCGATCAGTCGATTGGTGGTTTTTCCTGCTGCAGAGACGACAATCAGGTCTTCGCTGTTGGAGTACTCTTTTAAGATGGTGACTACGCGGCGGTAACATTCGGGATCGGCGAGGCTACTGCCGCCAAATTTGTGCAGCTGACGAGAAGCAGTCATTAGCATGCCTCCTTGGTTTGATTAAAGGCGCGGTCTAAGTCTGCAATTAGGTCATCGGCATCTTCCAAACCGACTGACAAGCGGAGCAACTGATGAGTGACTCCCGCTTCTGCAAGCGCCTCTTCACCCATCGCTCTGTGCGTCATCGAAGCTGGGTGACAGATCAAACTCTCTACGCCACCCAAAGACTCGGCTAGTGAGAAGAGTTCGAGCTGGCCAACGAAGTGTTTGAGCTGCTCAAAGCTTCCTGCAAACTCAAAGCTGAGCATAGAGCCAAAGCCAGACTGCTGTCGTTTAGCTATTTCGTGTCCTGGATGATCCGGAAGACTCGGATGATAAATGGTTCCAACAAGGTCTTGGTTTTTGAGGTACTCAAGGATTTGCGCCGAGCTTTCTTCATGCACCTTCATGCGAGCCCCTAAGGTGCGTATGCCACGTAGGGTCATATAACTGTCAAATGGAGTACCTGTCGCGCCGATACAGTTGCCCCACCAAGCAAGCTCCTCTGCATGTTGCTCGGTTTTAGTCACGACCACGCCACCAATGACATCTGAGTGGCCATTAATGTACTTGGTGGTTGAGTGAATAACGAAGTCTGCGCCTAATTCGAGAGGCTTTTGGAACACTGGTGTTAAAAAGGTATTGTCGACACCGACGAGTGCACCAACCTGTTTTGCTTTGGCGCATACTTTTGCGATATCGACTACGCGCACTAAAGGGTTGGAAGGGGTTTCAATCAGGATGAGTTTCGGCTTTAGCGCAATGGCGGCATTGAGCGCTTGTTCGTCCGATTGATCAACAAACTGCACTTGGAAGTCACCTTTCTGTGAGCGCGTGTTGAATAAACGGTATGTGCCACCGTAGCAGTCATGAGGCGCGATGATGAGGTCATCTGGGCCCAAAAATGCAGACACCCATAAGTTGAGCGCAGAGGTGCCACAATTTGTCACTACCGCGCCTTTGCCTGACTCTAACTCAAACAATGCGGTTTCAAGCAAGCCGCGGTTTGGGTTGCCTGAGCGGGTATAGTCATACTGAGGAACTTCACCAAATGCTGGAAAGCCATAGTTTGTCGAGAGGTAAATAGGGGGAACAACAGCGTGGTGTTGAGTGTCTGATTCAATACCAGTACGTACGGCAATGGTGGCTGGCTTATGGGCGCTCATAAGTGTTTCCTTTCGAACAGTGGTGACAACTTGTAGGGAATACGATATACCTGATGGATGTTAGATATATGTTATTCCATCTCCATATCTCACCACTTTACTTCTCATTTTTAGAGACGTCAACACTTCTAGACGTCTATATGTCTTTGCTTGTGGCTATAAATACCGCTAAAATTGCGCTTTACTCAACTAAACATAAAAATGAATTAAGGTGCGCAATGGCAGACTGGAATGGCGAATACATAAGCCCATACGCTGAGCATGGAAAGAAAAGCGAACAAGTAAAGAAGATCACGGTTTCTATTCCATTGAAAGTATTGAAGGTATTAACGGATGAGCGTACTCGTCGTCAGATTAATAACCTACGCCATGCAACAAACAGTGAGCTATTGTGTGAAGCATTTTTGCATGCCTATACCGGTCAGCCACTACCAACGGATGAAGATTTAAGAAAAGATCGTCCAGATGATATCCCTGCAGAAGTGAAAAAACTGATGGAAGAAATGGGGATCGAGTACGAAGCGTTTGACGAAGAATAAAAACACGCCTTGGTTAGTCCATAATTGGTAACAAACGCACCTCTTAATTTGCTGTCGTCGATTTGTTTCAGATACTAAAAAGCCGCTGACTTTAGGTTAGCGGCTTTTGGTTTTCAGAGGCGTGACGATTACGCTTCCATGTAACCTTCAGGCATATCGATACGCGCAACACCAGAGTCAACGGCCGCTTGTGCCACAGCTTTAGCAACGCGAGGTAGTAGGCGAGCATCCATTGGTTTTGGAATGATGTAGCTTGGTCCAAATTCTAAGTGCTCTGCGCCCGCAGCTTTAAGGACTTCCGCCGGCACTTCTTCTTTCGCCAGTTGACGAATCGCATCAACCGCTGCCAGCTTCATTTCATCATTGATTTCACTTGCGCGAACATCCAACGCACCTCGGAAGATGAATGGGAAGCAAAGAACGTTGTTCACTTGGTTTGGATAGTCAGAGCGGCCTGTACCCATGATGAGGTCATCACGCACTTCATGCGCCAGTTCCGGTTTGATCTCTGGATCAGGGTTAGAACAAGCAAACACAACAGGTTTGTCGGCCATCAGCTTTAGAGCCTCAGCCGGAAGTAGGTTAGGACCAGATACACCTAAGAACAGGTCCGCGCCTTCGATCACATCTTCAAGCGTGCGTTTATCTGTATTGTTGGCGAATAGCTGCTTGTACTCATTTAGGTCGTCACGACGAGTATGAATGACCCCCTTACGGTCAAGCATATAAATCTTTTCACGCATCGCGCCACATTTGATCAGTAGCTCCATACAAGCTACAGCGGCAGCACCTGCGCCCAAACAAACGATCGTCGCCTCTTCTAGCTTTTTACCTTGTAGCTCGATCGCGTTAAGCATGCCCGCCGCAGTAACAATTGCAGTACCATGTTGGTCGTCGTGGAAAACAGGAACATCACAACGTTCAATCAGTTGCTTTTCAATTTCGAAGCAATCCGGTGCTTTGATGTCTTCTAGGTTAATACCACCAAAGGTGTCAGCAATGTTGGCGACGGTATCAACGAACTCTTCAATAGTGCGGTGTTTGACTTCAATATCAATCGAGTCCAAACCAGCGAAGCGTTTAAATAGCAGTGATTTACCTTCCATAACTGGTTTTGAGGCCAGCGGACCTAAGTTACCTAGACCAAGAATCGCAGTACCGTTTGAAATAACCGCAACCATGTTGCCTTTAGACGTATATTTGTAAACATTGTCTGGGTTTTGCGCGATCTCACGAACGGGCTCCGCTACACCTGGGCTATATGCTAACGCGAGGTCAGTTGCGGTCTCCGCAGGTTTGGTTAGTTCAACAGAGATCTTACCGGCTGTTGGGTAAGCATGGTAATCCAACGCCTGTTGACGGAATTGTTCTTCAGGGGATAGTTCTTGGTGATTGTCAGATGACATAGGTGTAGGTACTCGTTATTAATGTTTGGAAAGGGGGAATCCATTCTAGAGTAACTAAGTCAAGCTGCAAAGGTCAGAATGCGACCTGTAACGCCAAAAGGTGTCAATTCACTGGAGATTAGACCAGATGAATAGAGATGTCGCTAGGAATTCTCAATATTGATGAAGCAATACACTGTGTTAATAAAGACTTTTCTGAACGTGAAAAACAAAAAAGGACGCCAGAGCGTCCTTTTTAGATTCGGTTAAGAAGTAATTACTTCTTGCTTGATAGAGCACCGAAACGCTTGTTGAAGCGATCAACACGGCCGCCTGTATCAACGATACGTTGCTTACCAGTGTAGAACGGGTGACATTTGTCACATACGTCTAGGTGGATTGACTCTTTAGCTAGAGTTGAGTTGAACTCAAAAGAGTTGCCACAAGAACATGTTGCTTTAACAGCTTTGTACTCTGGGTGGATACCAGCTTTCATGGGAGAACCTCTAATATAGGCCGTGTCGCTATCCGAATCTTAGCCGGACACCACACGTAGTTAAAAAATAGCTTGGATACCGCTGCCATTGGCGAGCCATATCTCTAAGGCGCGCTATAGTAATGAATCCATCTCTCTGAATCAACCCGTTTACAGAGAAAAGTGCTACTTTTTTAGCCGAATATGGCAAAGGTGCTTGTTGGTATTCTCTCAAGCTAAGTTTTGGTCAACAAATCCCGTCTCTTTCTACTTTTGACCTTTTCCCTTACACTGGTTTGGTCTCACTTTACACTTCTTTAATGGCTATTATGCGACCAACGATTGCGCGAGTGGCGTTACCTGTTCCACTGGACAAACAGTTTGATTATCAGATCCCTTCACATGCTTTTCCGATTATCGGCGGGCGAGTGTCGGTGCCGTTTGGTCGACAAACTCTGGTTGGTGTGGTTACCGCATTGGTGAATGAGTCGGAATTTGGTGTTGATAAGCTCAAACCGATCAAACAAGTACTTGATAGCCAACCTGTATGGCCAGATACGCTTTACTCTTTGTTGTATTGGTGTAGCCAGTTCTATCAGTACCCGCTGGGCGATACCTTACTTAATGCTATGCCGAGTGCCTTAAGAAAGGGCAAGCCTGCCGATTTTGCTGCGCTGGTGGAGTGGCAACTGACGTCGCTGGGGCGTGACCAATTCATGCAGGGGTTCGGTCGAGCAGTACAACAGGCGAAAGTGATGCACATGCTCGAGCTTGGATCGGTTCCT
Organism: Vibrio sp. MarTm2; assembly: GCF_027587055.1. NCBI lineage: Bacteria > Pseudomonadati > Pseudomonadota > Gammaproteobacteria > Vibrionales > Vibrionaceae > Vibrio > Vibrio sp. MarTm2. Next base: position 9,932 of record NZ_JAPPTK010000005.1, read on the forward strand.
CACCAGGCGTTTATTGATCAAGACATCAGTTCTAGCGTTCTAAAAACGTTAAGTGAGAAAGGGTGGATAGAATCGATTGAGCGCAAACCCGTCATTCGAGATTGGAGCCAAGACGTTGAAGCGCCTGTTGAAAAGCCGAAGCTCAACACCGAACAAGCGGTGGCGATTGCGACCGTCAATAGTACCGATGGTTTTGGGTGCTTTTTGCTGGAAGGGGTGACGGGGTCAGGTAAAACCGAAGTGTATCTCAACTTGATAAAACCTGTACTTGAGAAAGGAAAGCAGGCGTTAGTCCTGGTTCCGGAAATTGGCCTTACTCCTCAAACCATCAATCGATTCAAAAAGCGTTTCACGGTTCCTGTTGAAGTAATTCACTCTGGATTGAATGATAGCGAAAGATTGAACGCGTGGCTGTCGGCTCGAGACAACGCGGCGGGGATTGTTATTGGTACTCGGTCAGCATTGCTCACGCCGTTTCACAACTTGGGCATTATCATCGTTGATGAAGAGCATGACGCTTCGTATAAACAGCAAGACAGTCTCCGCTACCATGCTCGGGATGTTGCGGTTATGAGAGCGAACAAAGAGCAGATTCCCATTGTGCTTGGCTCTGCGACCCCTGCGCTGGAAACGCTCCACAACGCACTGCAAGGCAAGTATCACCATTTGATCCTCTCTAAGCGTGCGGGTAATGCGACGCCAACCACCAACAAAGTACTAGATATCAAAGGATTGTACTTAGAGAGTGGTCTCTCTGCGCCTTTGATTGCCGAAATGCGTAAGCACTTACAGGCTGGCAATCAAGTGATGCTGTTTCTTAACCGACGTGGCTTCTCTCCGGCTCTTATGTGCCATGAATGCGGTTGGATTGCAGAATGTAAACGCTGTGATGCCTACTATACCTACCACCAGTACAGTAATGAGATTCGTTGCCACCACTGCGGGTCTCAGCAACCCATTATTCATCAGTGTCAAGGATGCGGCTCGACACACTTGGTGACGGTTGGTGTCGGAACTGAGCAATTAGAAGCACAACTCGCGCAGCTATTTCCAGATTACAAAGCGATACGGATTGACAGAGACAGCACTCGCAGAAAAGGGAGCCTTGAGTCGGCGCTCTCTGCGATCCGAAATGGTGAGTATCAGATCCTTATTGGAACCCAGATGCTTGCTAAAGGGCATCACTTCCCCGATGTCACGTTAGTCGGTCTGTTGGATGTCGACGGCTCTCTCTACAGCAGTGATTTTCGCGCTTCTGAACGTTTAGCTCAGCTATTCATTCAAGTTGCTGGCCGGGCAGGGCGCGCGAGTAAACCTGGGGAAGTTGTGCTGCAAACTCACCACCCAGAGCATAGCTTGTTGCAGGCGCTATTAACTAAGAGTTATCGTCATTTTGCAGAGACCGCGCTTCAAGAGCGTAAACTGGCGATGCTACCGCCGTATACATTCCTTACCTTGTTTCGAGCTGAGGCCAATCAAAGCCCATTGGTTGAAGAGTTTTTGCGTCAAGTCCGTCACACCCTAGAGGCTCATCCGCTGTTTGATGATGGCTGCCAAGTGTTAGGACCGACGCCCGCTCCCTTGGCCAAGCGTGCAGGTAAATACCGTTGGCACTTACTACTGCAAACCCAGCAACGCTCTACGATGCAAAAATTACTGTCGAGCGCCAAGCCTGTCATTCAAATGCTGCCTAGCGCGAAAAAAGTGCGTTGGACTTTGGATATTGAACCGCAAGATCTCAGCTAGTCCTTTTGGGAGATTCATTCGTTTGCGTTATCAATGTTGGATTAATTAGTTGCTGCAAGATTAATGATTTGCATGTTTTTCATTTATTTGTGATTGAGATCTTGTTTGAGCTGCTCGTTTTGTTAAATCTCCCGTAACTTTGAATGACGAAATGAATAAACTAGACCAAGTATTAATTGACTATGCCCACGATATCGCGGCAAGTTAATCGTTTGCTTCGCGCAAATGAACCATAAGAATGAGCTTTAGCTCATCATCGTCACTCCCGACAATCAGAACGAGAGGATGTGACTCAACAAGGTTTAGGTGGCACCGCGCTACCAATGTTGGAAATTGAAGAGGGTAAAATTTTTATGGCGACAATGAAGGATGTTGCCCAGCTAGCAGGCGTTTCGACAGCGACGGTTTCTCGTGCGTTGATGAATCCCGAAAAAGTGTCTTCTGCCACCAGGAAACGAGTAGAAGATGCAGTGCTAGAAGCTGGATACTCACCGAACTCTTTAGCGCGTAATTTGCGTCGCAATGAGTCCAAAACTATCATTGCTATCATTCCAGACATCTGTGATCCCTATTACACAGAAATCATCCGTGGAATCGAAGACGCAGCAATGGAACATGGCTACATCGTTTTACTTGGCGACAGCGGCCAACAGAAAAAACGTGAAAGCTCATTTGTGAATCTCGTCTTTACCAAGCAGGCAGATGGCATGTTGCTACTTGGTACCGACCTTCCTTTTGATGTCAGTAAGCCAGAGCAAAAAAACCTGCCTCCGATGGTGATGGCATGTGAATTTGCACCTGAGCTAGAGCTTCCTACAGTTCATATCGACAACTTAACATCGGCGTTTGAGGCGGTGAACTATCTGACGCAAATGGGGCACAAGCGCGTAGCACAGATTTCGGGTCCAGAATCCGCGGTTTTGTGTCAGTTCCGTAATCAAGGTTATCAACAAGCGCTGCGCCGTGCGGGCATCACCATGAACGCCAACTACTGCACTAATGGAGACTTTACCTTTGAAGCTGGTGCAAAGGCGGTTCGTCAACTACTTGCGCTCAAAGAGCCGCCTACCGCGGTATTCTGTCACAATGATGCGATGGCCATTGGCGCGATCCAAGAAGCGAAGAAGTTAGGGCTACGGGTCCCACAAGATTTGTCTGTCGTTGGCTTCGATGACATTCAGTTCGCCCAGTATTGCGATCCGCCGCTAACCACGATTTCTCAGCCACGGTATGAGATTGGACGCCAAGCCATGTTGATGATGCTTGAGCTGCTTCGAGGGCATGATGTACGTGCTGGTTCAAGGCTGCTCGAGACGAGTCTTGTGGTGAGAGAGAGCGCGGCGCCACCAAGAGTACTGTAACGACAACCAAAAGCGGTGCATTTTGCTGCGCCGCTTCCATTTCCCCTCTGTCATCGTTTGGCAATCTGCATTACCATATCGGCAGTGGCTCACCTATGATTGATGTACAACAGTGGCAAACAAAGATTATGTAAAACGTGGCCGAGGCAGCAGTGGGCGTAAACCTACACGCAAACAAGCGGCTCCTCGTCGAAAACCCTGGCGTAGTGGACTTATCGCCATTCTATTGGTGTCTGTCTTTGGTTATGGCTTGTATACTCTAAGCACAGACCCTGAACCGCCAGCACCTGTTGTCGAAACAAAACCTAAACCAAAGCCGAAACCAAAAGCGACGTTACCTCCTCCTCCTGAAGAGAAATGGGATTACGTTGAAAGTTTGCCAAACCGCGAAGTGGAAGTGCAAGCGAAGGAGCAAGTGGTTTCCGAAATCCCTTACATCATGCAGTGTGGTGCGTACAAAAACGCTCAACAAGCGGAAGCACGTAAACTGGATATCGCATTTCAGGGTATCAATAGCAAAATCCGCAAAAAAGAGGGCAGCAGTTGGTATCGCGTGGTACTAGGGCCTTACAAATTTAAGCGTGATGCAGAGCGAGATAAGCACAAACTTCAACGCGCTAAGATCGAGCCTTGCGCGATTTGGAAAGAAGCACAGTAAAACACAAAAAACGAACCTCCCGGGGTTCGTTTTTCATTTCTATCTCAAGGTTGTTCCCTTGAATTCCTCTTTGGGTAGCCTCATATAATCTTTAACACTGAGATTAAAACAACTATGAGGCCCTACTCGTGACTACCATTGTATCTGTACGTCGTAATAACAAAGTCGTCATCGCTGGTGATGGACAAGTATCTCTAGGTAACACAGTAATGAAGGGCAATGCGCGCAAAGTGCGTCGCCTCTATAACAACAAAGTTCTAGCGGGCTTTGCTGGTGGCACGGCTGATGCTTTCACGCTGTTTGAAAAGTTTGAAAGTAAGCTGCAGATGCATCAAGGTCATTTGACCAAAGCAGCAGTGGAGCTGGCAAAAGATTGGCGTAGCGATCGCGCACTTCGTAAGTTAGAAGCTCTGCTAGCGGTGGCTGACGAAACAGCATCACTTATCATTACGGGTAACGGTGATGTCGTTCAGCCTGAAAACGATCTGATTGCGATTGGTTCAGGGGGCAACTTTGCTCAAGCCGCGGCAACGGCACTGCTTGAGAATACTGAATTAGATGCGCGTGAAATCGCAGAGAAATCACTGAAAATTGCCGGTGATATCTGTGTATTCACTAACCATCACCACACTATTGAAGAACTAGAAATTCCAGTTGAGAAAATCGCTGAATAACCAAAGATAGTGGCAAACAAATTTAAGGAAACTGATTATGTCTGAAATGACTCCTCGCGAAATTGTTCATGAACTAAACCGCCATATCATTGGTCAAGAAAACGCGAAACGCTCAGTTGCGATTGCGCTGCGTAACCGCTGGCGTCGTATGCAATTGGAAGAAAGCTTGCGTGTAGAAGTGACACCGAAGAACATCCTAATGATTGGTCCAACCGGTGTAGGCAAAACAGAAATCGCTCGTCGTCTGGCGAAACTGGCCAATGCGCCTTTCATCAAGGTTGAAGCGACGAAGTTTACCGAAGTTGGCTACGTAGGTAAGGAAGTGGAAACCATCATCCGCGATCTGACAGACGTAGCAATCAAAATGACGCACCAGCAAGCGATGGAAAAAGTAAAATTCCGTGCTGAAGAACAAGCCGAAGAGCGTATTCTTGACGCGCTACTGCCGCCAGCGCGTGATGCTTGGGGTCAGAATGAGCAGCAAGATGAAAGCTCATCAAACACTCGTCAAATCTTCCGTAAGAAGCTACGTGAAGGCAAGCTCGACGACAAAGAGATTGAAATTGATGTGGCTGCGCCGCAAATGGGTGTGGAAATCATGGCACCTCCGGGCATGGAAGAGATGACGAATCAGCTTCAAGGCATGTTCCAAAACCTCGCGGGTGACACTAAGAAGAAGCGCAAGCTTAAAATCAAAGATGCATTCAAAGCTTTGACGGAAGAAGAAGCGGCAAAACTGGTCAACCAGGAAGAGCTAAAAGAGCAGGCAATCTTTAACGTTGAGAACAATGGCATCGTCTTCATTGATGAAATCGACAAGATCTGTAAGCACGGTGAAAGCTCAGGCCCTGACGTATCTCGTGAAGGTGTACAGCGTGACTTACTGCCTCTAATCGAAGGTAGCACAGTGTCAACCAAGCACGGCATGGTCAAAACAGACCACATTCTGTTTGTGGCTTCAGGTGCATTCCAAGTGGCGAAACCATCGGATTTGATTCCAGAGCTGCAAGGTCGTCTGCCTATTCGTGTTGAACTTGAAGCGCTTTCAAGCAACGACTTCAAACGTATTTTGACGGAGCCTAAAGCGTCTCTGACAGAGCAATACGTTGCGCTAATGAAGACCGAAGATGTTGATATCGAGTTCACTGAAGACGGCATCACGCAAATCGCTGAAGCGGCGTGGACGGTTAACGAAACCACGGAAAACATTGGCGCTCGTCGCTTGCACACTGTGATGGAACGCTTGATGGATGAGATCTCGTTTGAAGCGACAGATAAATCAGGCTCTAAGCTAACCATTGATGCCGACTACGTGAAAGCTAAACTGGGCGATACCATTGAAGATGAAGATCTAAGCCGCTTTATTCTTTAATCACTGAAGTATTGAAAGCGCCGACCTTTGGGTCGGCGTTTTTGTATCTGCGGCTCATAAATAAGATTTGCGTATATTTCGGAAAAAACATGTAATTAATGTGAATCTTTCGATTATTCCTTAGTTAAATGTTTTGTTACATTTAACGCCGTTGAAGCGAGTCTCTATAACATTCTGTTTTTGTTTGGTTTTAAGAGAACTCATTCAACGTATAGGAGAATTAGAATGAACGATATTGGCTTAGGACAGACAACGAAAGTCGAACAGCGTCGCCAGATGCTACACCGAGGAATAAAAGCCGCGGTATTTGGTGTGCCGCTACTCGCATTGGGTTTAACGATTAATAGCTCTGTTTTGATGACTGACGCGGGTTACAGTTACGTGCATCAAAACAACATCACCGGTGAACTGGATGTATTCACCGAGCCTGGGATTCACTTCAGAATGCCGTTTCTTTCCAAAATCACTCAGTATGATCAGGTGATTACGGTTTCATTCGGCAACAGTAAAGGGGAAGACTTTTATCAACGTCTTGATCCCGTGCAAGTACGTTTTGCCGATACTTATATTGGTCAAATCCCGGTGACATTTCGCTTCAAACTGAGTAATGATCCAGAAGCGGTGAAGAAAATGCACCGAGAATTTCGCAACAACAGCAACTTAATTGATGCGTTGCTGGTGAAGAATGCGCGTAACGTGACGGTGATTACCGCGACTCAATACACAGGCGAAGAGTTCTTCCAAGGTGGGCTGAACCAGTTTAAATCTAAGCTTGGCGATCAACTGCGTGATGGTATCTACACCACAGAGCGTCGTCAGGTTGAAGTCGAACAGCTAGATCTTGCACCTGTAGGGGTGGATCAATCGAATGCTAATCAGTTGCAACGCACCAACCAACTGGTCTGGAAAACCGTGCCTGTTGTGGATTCAAGTGGTCAACCGATTCGTCAAGATAACCCTCTGCAGCAGTATGGCATCCAAGTGACTCAGGTAACCATTGGCGATCCTCAGCCAGAGAAGCAGCTTGATCAGCTATTAGCGGACAAAAAGCGTTTGGTTGCCGACCGCATCCGTGCCATTCAGGAGCAAGAGACGTCGAAAGCTCAAGCGGAAACTGAGCAGTTGCGAAAAGAGATCCAGCGAACTCGTGAAGTACAAGACGCTCAGCGTCAGAAGGAACTGGCGATCATTTCTCAGCAGAAAGAAGTTGAAGTCGCGAGGCAAATTGCAGAGCGTGAGATCGTTGAAGTTGAAAAAACCAAACGTCTTGCTGAAGTCGAAAAAGAGAAAGAGCTCGCGATAGCAGAAGCCAACCTAGCCATCCAAAAAGCGAATGCGCTATCGGCAGAATTTGAGGCCAAAGCGATACTTGAAAAAGGTCGAGCGGAAGCAGAAGTCCTAAAAGCGAAGTACGCCGCACTGGGCGCTAACCGTGAAGTGTACCTAGCGGAGCTAAATCGCGATGTGGCGAACTCGTTGTACAGTAATCTGCAGAACTTCCAAGTTCAGATGCCGCAAAACTACATCGGTGGTAGTGATGAAACAGGCTTAAAAACCAACTTGGATGTAATCACTGGCTTTGGCGCTCTGGGGCTTATGGACCAAACGAAGAAGGTGACCCAGCAATAGGTACATGGGTAACCTAAAGCTCGAGCAGGTATGAAAAAAGAGGCTGATAGTATCTATCAGCCTCTTTTTGATTTTAGCTTGTCTCTTAAATCATAAAGATAAAGATTACCGCTAGGGCAGAAATTAAACCTGCGAACGCGTAACACGCCACTTTGCCAACGACACCAGTGTGGAACTTAAGGTCGTGCATACCGTGGTGTACACGGTGCATGGCATGCCACATTGGCAGTGCGAGTGTACCGATAATGAACAGGGCACCAATGATGCTGGTGGCAAACTCAGACACGCGCTCATAACTCAGTACATCAGCATTGATGACGCCTAAAGGTACCAAAATACCCAGCACTAAAATCGTAACAGGTGTAATCATTGCAAACCAAGTACCACCTGCGCCAAATAGGCCCCACCAGATTGGCTCATCTGAACGCCTTGGTGCTCTATCTACTGAAAAATTTGGTTTCATTGTTAAAGCTCCTTACACGATGACCAAGACGACAAGTGAGATGAAAGCGACAGCAGCCCATTGAGTCAGAACAATGATCTTCTTATCGACAGGCTTTCCTTTCAAGCGAATCGGCATTACCTGAGGCATCATGCTAAAGAAGGTTTGTGCGTGCAGGAGGCTACCTAACAGAGCCACGATGTTAATCGCAATTACCACAGGGTTAGCCATAAAGCTGAGCCAGGTTTGCCATGCTTCTGGGCCTTTTACTAGTGCGCCAAGACCAAATGTCAGGAACAAAGTAAATAGCACCAAAGGCAGTACGGTTGCTTCACGCAGCATGTAGAAGCGGTAAAACGGATGATCTTTCCACCATGTACGTTTTACTTCACGAACGTAAGGTTTACGGTTACTCATCTTACGCCTCCTCTGCTGTTTTTGTTGGAGTGCCATCAGGCTTGAACATGGAGATAACGAAGTCCATTGAAGACTCCACTTTACCTTGGTTTACCGCTGCTGCTGGGTCTACGTTTTTCGGACACACTTCAGAACAGTAACCGACGAAGGTACAGCCCCAGGCACCATTCTCACCATTGATTAACGCCATGCGCTCATCTTTACCGTTGTCACGGCTGTCTAGGTTGTAACGGTGTGCCAGAGTTAGGGCAGCAGGACCGATGAACTCAGGGTTCAAACCGAACTGAGGACAGGCTGCGTAGCACAGACCACAGTTAATACAGCCAGCAAACTGCTTGTACTTCGCCATTTGCTCAGGTGTTTGTAGATTCGTGCCGTCTTCTGGTTTGCGGTCGTTACCAATGATGTAAGGTTTGATGGCTTCTAGGCGCTCAATGAATGGCGTCATATCAACGATCAAATCTTTCTCAATTGGGAAGTTTGCTAGTGGTTCAATTTTAACGCCATTTGGGTAATCGCGTAGGAAGCTCTTACACGCAAGTTTAGGCACGCCGTTGACCATAATGCCGCAGGAACCACAGATCGCCATACGACAAGACCAGCGGTAAGACAGATCTTTGTCTAGGTTATCTTTGATGTAGCCAAGTGCATCAAGCGTTGACATGGTTTCATCAAATGGCACTTCAAAGGTTTGAAAATGCGGTTCTGCGTCTTTCTCTGGGTCATAACGCAGAACTTCTACTTTTTGGATGCGATTTGCTGACATTATGCTTGCTCCTCTGCCTGCTTCTCTGCCGCTTGCGCTGCTTCTTCTGCAGCGGCTTTCTCTGCTGCTTCACCGTATAGACGTGCTTTTGGTTGTGACTTAGTAATCGTCACGTTGCTGTAGTCGATACTTGGTGCAGAGTCTTCTTTGAAGAATGCGAGAGAGTGTTTCAGGAAGTTCACGTCATCACGCTCTGTACAACCATCGTCTAGACGCTGGTGCGCACCACGTGACTCTTTACGCAAGATTGCTGAGTGAACCATCGCTTCCGCAACTTCTAGGCCGTAGCCGACTTCGATAGCGTAAAGCAGGTCTGTGTTGAACACCTTGCCTTTGTCTTTGATGCTAATGCGCTTGTAACGCTCTTTCAGCTCAGTGATTTTCTCGATGGTTGCTTGCATCAAGTCTTCTTGGCGGTAGATACCACAACCTGCTTCCATGGTGTGACCCATTTCAGTACGGATGGTTGCCCAGTTTTCATCACCTTCTTGGTTCATCAGTGCTGCGATGCGTTCTTCAACTGCTTTCACTTGAGCTGCAATTGACTCTTCGTTCCAGCCTTTAAACTCTGCTGCACGTTTTACTGCTTGCTCACCCGCAACGCGGCCGAATACCACGAACTCAGCCAGTGAGTTAGAACCAAGACGGTTAGCGCCGTGAAGACCCACAGAGGCACATTCACCGACCGCGAATAGACCTTTGATGCGAGTTTCACATTCGCCGTTGGTTTCAATACCACCCATGGTGTAGTGAACCGTTGGGCGAATTGGAATTGGCTCTTTTGCAGGGTCAACGTTCACGTAAGCTTTCGCTAACTCACAGATAAACGGGAGACGCTCTTGCAGATACTCTTCACCTAGGTGGCGAAGGTCTAGGTGTACGACATCACCAAGAGGGTGTTTGATGGTGTTACCTTTCTGTTGTTCGTGCCAGAAAGCTTGCGAAACTTTGTCACGTGGACCTAGTTCCATGTATTTGTTTTTAGGTTGACCCACTGGAGTTTCAGGGCCCATGCCGTAGTCTTGTAGGTAACGATAGCCATCTTTGTTAACGATGATACCGCCTTCACCACGACAACCTTCAGTCATCAGGATACCTGTGCCAGGAAGACCTGTTGGGTGGTACTGAACGAATTCCATATCACGTAGAGGAACACCGTGGCGGTAAGCCATCGCCATGCCGTCGCCCGTTACGATGCCGCCGTTGGTGTTACAGTGGTAAACGCGACCTGCGCCACCTGTTGCCAATACAACGGATTTTGCTTTGATGGTCACTAATTCACCCTCTGACATGTGAATCGCGATCAGGCCTTGAACCTCACCTTCATCAACAAGCAGATCCACAACAAAATACTCATCAAAACGTTTGATGTTGTCGTACTTCATTGATGTCTGGAATAGGGTGTGAAGCATGTGGAAGCCAGTTTTGTCGGCAGCGAACCAAGTACGTTCGACTTTCATGCCACCGAAACGGCGTACGTTCACTTCACCGTTTTCTTTACGGCTCCATGGACAGCCCCACTGTTCCATTTGAATCATTTCACGAGTTGCATTCTTTACGAAGTACTCAACGACATCCTGTTCACAAAGCCAGTCACCACCGCCAACGGTATCGTTGAAATGGTTGTCTAAGCTGTCTTCATCCTTGATAACTGCGGCTGAGCCACCTTCTGCAGCGACCGTGTGAGAACGCATCGGGTATACTTTAGAAATCAGAGCAACTTCTAAGTCAGGGTTTGCTTCAGCTGCTGCAATAGCAGTGCGAAGACCAGCGCCGCCTGCGCCGATCACTGCGATATCTGTGGTGATAGTTTGCACAGTTATCCTCCAGTGTGAAATTGCGGAAATATCCGCTTGTTATAATAAAATGGGGTTACTCCCCAAAAGTGGTAGGGTTAGTGTAGAAGAGCTTTTTTTCAGAAAAATTGATGTAATCAGGTTTTTGCTCCACTAATGCATGTAAGAGCATAAATTTTGCAGGTTATGTGACTGCAATCACGGCAAAGGATTTTATGACTTTTTGGCTTGCGAGGAACTTTGTTAAACGGCTGTTGCGTGACATTACAGGCATGGATAGTTCGTGTTGCGACGGATGTTTTTTGAGCTGTAATACGCGAAATGCTTGCTTCATACTCGCCCATTTTAAAGCTGCTTTGAAGCGTCTAAGTCGGTAAAATGGCACTCACTAGGCAAAGAAGAGCAAAATTGATACTTTGCCGCCATCAAACATCTAAAGAGAGTTCCTATGAACCAAAATTGGCAGCCCACCGCTTCGGTAGAACAATTGCGTCAACGTGCGCATTTGTTGAACCAGATCCGTCAGTTTTTCCTAGAGCGTGATGTATTGGAAGTTGATACACCCGCAATGAGCCATGCGACGGTGACCGATGTTCACTTACACACGTTCCAAACGGAGTTTGTTGGTCCAGGTTACGCCGACGGCAGTAAGCTCTATTTTATGACGAGCCCTGAGTTCCATATGAAGCGTCTCTTGGCGGCGGGTAGTGGTTGTATCTATCAGATCAATAAAGCATTTCGTAATGAGGAGAATGGTCGTTACCACAACCCTGAATTCACTATGCTCGAGTGGTACCGAGTTGGCTTTGATCATCACCAGTTAATGGATGAGATGGACGACCTACTGCAACTAGTATTGAAGTGTGGCGCTGCTGAGCGTATGACTTACCAGCAAGCTTTCATGGACGTACTTGGTGTGTGCCCGTTAGAAGGTTCGATGCAGGAACTCAAAGTGGTGGCGGCAAAGCTGGGACTGAGTGATATTGCTGAGCCTGAAGACGATCGCGATACCCTACTGCAATTGCTATTTAGCATCGGCGTCGAAGCTAAGATAGGCCAAAAGACTCCGGCATTTGTTTATGATTTCCCAGCCTCCCAAGCCGCTTTGGCGAAAATAAATCGACAGGATCCAAGAGTCGCCGATCGTTTTGAGGTCTACTTTAAAGGGATTGAACTGGCAAACGGCTTCCATGAGCTGGATAACCCCAAAGAGCAGTTGAAACGTTTTGAGCAAGACAACGCTAAGCGCGTTGAGATGGGGCTGGAGCCTCAACCGATTGATCATCACCTGATCGTTGCTTTGGAGTCAGGGCTTCCAGAGTGCGCGGGCGTCGCACTGGGCGTTGATCGCTTGATTATGCTGGCGATCGGCTGTGATCACATTGATCAGGTGACTGCTTTCCCATTCCCAAGAGCGTGACGAAATACGCAACAGATGGGGATTGTGCGTGCATTTGGCTCGCTTAGGCACCTTAACCTCGCTATACTCCCAATCTGAATTTTAGTCTAGAGCTGCTATCGCCTTCATATTTGAAGTGGCAGCTCTATCATCGAAGAGCACAGGACATGCAAGAGTACATCGCATTTTTTCAAGAGAACATGATTCTATCTCTGGTATGGGTAGGTCTTTTGGTCGCCCTTATCATGAACATCGTTAAGTCTGCGACAGCAGCCTACAAAGAAATCACTGCCAACGAAGTGACCACCCTGATGAACCGTGAGAATGGTGTTGTGGTTGATATTCGTGCGAAAGATGAGTTCCGCAAAGGTCATATTACCGATGCAGTTCACATTTTGCCGTCTGATATTAAAGCAGGTAACTTTGGTAGCCTTGAAAACCGCAAAGGTGACCCAATCATCGTAGTATGCAAGACAGGTCAAACGGCGCAAGAGAGCGCTAACCTTCTAGCGAAAGCAGGCTTTGAAAAAGTGAACTTGCTTAAGAATGGTCTTATTGCTTGGAATGAAGCAAACCTACCTTTGGTTAAAGGTAAGAAGTAATTTACACAACGAATGCTTGGAGCGTTGATTGAAAAGTCAGCGTTTATCGCTGAGAGATGTGAAGACTCCCACGAAATAGCGTGGAAACCTAGTCAGCGTAAGCACTCTCAGTTAGTCTCGAAACAGACTCGTAATTCAAGATTAAAGGATTTTTATAATGGCTGAAGCAGCACCGCAACAAGAAGCTCAAAACTTCGCAATTCAACGTATCTTCCTAAAAGACGTTTCTTTCGAAGCGCCAAATTCACCAGACATGTTCCAAAAAGAGTGGAACCCAGATGTGAAGCTGGATCTAGACACGCAAAGCCGTGAACTGGGTGAGGGTGTTTACGAAGTTGTGCTTCGTTTGACTGTTACTGTGAAAAATGCAGAAGAGACAGCGTTCCTATGTGAAGTACAGCAAGGCGGTATTTTCACAGCAGAGAAAATGGAAGCGGGTCAACTAGCTCACTGTCTAGGTGCGTTCTGTCCAAACATTCTATTCCCATACGCTCGTGAAACGATTTCTAGCCTAGTTGTTAAAGGTACGTTCCCACAACTAAACCTTGCACCAGTTAACTTTGATGCACTGTTTATGAACTACCTACAGCAACAAGCTCAGGCGGAAGGCCAAGCGGAAGCTTAATTGACTGACTCTGTTTTTACAGAGCGGGAATCAAATGCACAGAGTATCTTCATGTTGATGCGCTGTGCATTTTTTCTTTAAGTAGAGTGGAGTTTTCAGCGTCTTACTCATCAAGGCGATGACAACTGGATTCTAGTCACTTACACGACAATCAGGCGGAACAATGACAGATAAAAATACCAACAATGCCTACGGTAAAGAGATTTCAATGGTGGTTCTTGGAGCGGGGTCATACGGCACTTCGCTCGCGATCTCGTTGGCTCGCAACGGTGCGAACATCGTAATCTGGGGGCACGAGCCAGAACACATGGCGCGTTTGGAAGCCGATCGCGCTAACCATGAGTTTCTACCTGGTATTGATTTTCCAGAGAGTTTAATCGTTGAGTCTGATCTAGAAAAAGCGGTTCAGTCTAGCCGTGACCTTTTGGTTGTCGTACCGAGCCATGTGTTTGGTATTGTATTGAACAGCGTGAAGCCTTTCCTGCGCGAAGATACGCGCATCTGCTGGGCAACGAAAGGGTTGGAGCCAGAAACGGGTCGTTTGTTAAAAGATGTGGCTTTCGACGCGCTAGGGGAAGGCTACTCACTGGCAGTGTTATCTGGCCCGACGTTTGCGAAAGAGTTAGCGATGGGGATGCCAACGGCTATCTCAGTAGCTTCACCAGATGCCGAGTTTGTTGCCGATCTTCAAGAAAAGATTCATTGCAGTAAAACATTCCGAGTGTACGCAAACAGTGACTTTACTGGCATGCAGTTGGGCGGCGCGGTGAAGAACGTGATTGCAATTGGCGCGGGTATGTCAGATGGCATTGGTTTTGGCGCGAACGCTCGTACCGCATTAATTACCCGTGGCCTAGCGGAAATGAGCCGCTTGGGAGCTGCTCTTGGTGCACAAGCGGAAACGTTTATGGGCATGGCGGGTCTGGGCGATCTGGTACTGACTTGTACAGATAACCAATCACGTAACCGCCGCTTTGGTTTGGCTTTAGGTCAAGGCAAGGATGTGGATACGGCACAGACGGAAATTGGTCAGGTGGTTGAAGGCTATCGCAATACCAAAGAAGTGTTTTTGTTGGCTGAACGCATGGGTGTTGAGATGCCAATTGTTGATCAAATCTATCAAGTATTGTATCAAGGAAAGGATGCGCGACTCGCTGCGAAGGATCTCCTTGCTCGCGATAAGAAGGCAGAGGCATAAGGCTACCCAGCCACTAGGGGAAAGATCGTATCTAGCAACAAGGATTGGATACTAGGAAAGCACATGAAACATTGCGAAAAAAAGAACGTCTGGCAAGCGATTGTTCGTGAAGCAAGAGAGCTCTCGGAGCAAGAGCCTATGCTCGCGAGCTTTTATCATGCCACGATCATTAAACACGACAGCTTAGCGTCGGCGTTGAGCTACATTCTTGCCAACAAGCTCAATACTGCTTCAATGCCGGCTATGGCGGTACGTGAAGTCGTTGAAGAGGCGTTTAATGCCGATCCAAAGATTACCGAAGCCGCAGCGTGTGACATTTGCGCGACGGTAAACCGAGATCCAGCGGTCGCAATGTACTCAATGCCATTACTCTATTTGAAAGGGTATCACGCGCTGCAAGGGTATCGCGTTGCTAACTGGCTTTGGAAGCAAGGTCGAGTCGCTCTTGCGACGTATCTTCAAAACCAAATCTCTGTGGCTTGTCAGGTGGATATTCACCCAGCTGCCCGCATTGGCCGTGGCATCATGTTAGACCATGCAACGGGTATTGTGATTGGTGAAACCGCGGTGGTGGAGAATGATGTCTCCATCCTTCAAGATGTGACACTTGGCGGTACAGGTAAAGAGTGCGGGGATCGTCACCCGAAAATTCGTGAAGGCGTGATGATTGGTGCTGGGGCGAAAATTCTCGGCAACATCGAAGTCGGCGAAGGTGCTAAGATTGGCTCTTGCTCCGTAGTGTTGCAACCCGTGCCTGCTCATACGACCGTGGCGGGGGTGCCTGCCAAGATTGTCGGTAGACCGAAAACCGATAAGCCGTCATTGGATATGGACCAACAATTCAATGGTAAATCCCAAAGCTTTATTGGTGGCGACGGGATATAGCCCTTCGAAAATGATCATCTAAGAAGCCAGCTAGTTATCTAGCTGGCTTTTTTGTTTCATAGGTCCATTAAAGACAGCTGGTCATCGATTGGTTTAGCACTTCGGTACATTGGGTTCGAGTTATCGAAACCGAGCTTGCTTTCTCTCAGTGTGACTTCTTCTTTGGCCGCGAGAAAAGCCTGGAAAAATGAGTGTGTTCTTGTCAGATTATTTTTGAAGAAGGCTTCACCAAAGAAGGTGAATTCTGCGGTATTGGTGCATCCAAACGACGGGTGGTTAGGATCGGAGGCGCTAATGACTAGGGTGTTTAAGTCGGCAAGCTGACTCACGAAGTTGCCAGAGAAGCAGGCTGAAATCACGACCACTCGCCATTTTATCCCTGAGTTGTCTAGCATCGTCTTGAGCTCTTTAGGCGAAATGGTTTCGTTGTGATTTGGCCCAAAACTCACATTCAAGCCAAAGCGAAATTCACCATGCCCAGAGAGGTAAAGAAACAGAATATCGTTGTCGACATCCATTTGCTGGCCAATAGCGGTGAGGGTTGCGGATAAGTTGTCTGATGTCGCCATCGGGTAATCATTTTGAGTCTGGCGATTGTTGACCAATAGTAGCGAGCGCCCTTCGGTTTCAAACCGTTGATCAAATAGCTGCTGGACATAACTGACTTCTTTCATGAATACGTTCTGGGAAGAGTCCGCAGCGAAACCCACAAAATACATCTCAACCTTATCAGGGGACTGTGGGGTGAGATTCGTGCTTTGCGCTGTGACCAATGCTGGCTGCGCATCCAGCAGCGCTTGGTTAACGCATCCACTGAGTATCAGACAAAGAAATAGGTTCGCAATGAGCTTGGAGGTTGGTCTCGTCATCAGGGCAAGTGTCCTTTAGTCACATAGAAGGCATATAGTGACGTGGTTTTGCACTCAATTCCTTTTGCTTTTATAAAGTTACGACGGAACTCAAAATGGCAGGCACTAAAAAGCCGAATCCGTGGATTCGGCTTGTATGGGATAGCGCGGTAATTAGCCTAGCTCTGCAAGCTCGCTGAGTACTTCGTCTGCCCACTCAATCCAAGCTTGGCGAACCAGAAGATTGCGGCGCAATGTTAAGCGCTCTAGACGTTGCTGCTTATCCAAAGTGGATGGTGTTGAGTAGTACGCACTTTCAATTTCTTGGTAATGCGCAACGAGTTTGCGAGACTCCTCAACCAGCTCTGCTAGCTGAACTCGGTATGGTGCCGATGGTTGAACGGCACACGCCATGAGTTTTGCTGAGAACTCATCACGCACTGTTGGGTGCGCAGTTGGTTGGTCGAACCATTCACCAAGCGCTGTGCGACCCGCGTCTGTGATGGAGTAAACCTTACGATCAGGTTTGCCTTCTTGAGGTTCTAATACGCAAGTTACCAGCTCGTTTTGAGCCATTTTGTTAAGCTCACGATAGACTTGCTGGTGGCTAGCTTTCCAGAAGTAGCCGATGGTTGCTGAAAATTCTTTGGTGATATCGTAGCCAGTAGCATCGCGTGTGCTCAGCACTGTCAGAATAACGTGTGGTAATGACATGTCTTCAATCCAAATGGTCAATAAACTCAAATACGACTGCTTAGCTACTGTTGTGCTTCTATGGCACTTAATAATCAGTGGAATACCGTATAAGGTAGTCTTTAAGCAGCGCCAACATATGTTGGCCATGTCACCTTAAAAAAGCCGTTTATCACCTAGATCGAATCACGAAGGAGTCGAAGAAACTGCATGTTAAGAATTGTTATATACATACAGAGGACGAGTAGTATATCTAAATAATAAGCATAAAGTAGAATAGAAGGACAAAATATACCAAAAAACTGATAATTTTCTCAATAATTGAAAAATTCGGTTTATAATTCTTTTTATTGGTTATAAAAGTCTTATTTTGTTGGTGTTTTTGCTGTTTATCTATTAACCAATAGCGAAGAATAAAAAAGGGCTAGCCTTTCAGCTAACCCTTTGCATAGAGTGGAAATGGGCACTAACCAGTGTTACGCATGCCCGCAGCAATACCCGCAATGGTGACCATTAGCGCTTCTTCAAGCTCTTCTGTCGATGCTTCTTCACTCTGACGAGTGCGGTACAGTAGCTCTGCTTGAAGCATGTTCAAAGGCTCAACATAGATATTACGTAGGCGAATCGACTCTTGTCCCCACGGATCGCTTTGCATCAAGTTTTCGTTGTTCTCTACGTTAAGCACCGCTTTGATGTCTTTCTTAAGCTGGTCACGTAGACGATCACCCAGAGGCTGAAGTTTAGGATCGACGAGACGCTCATCGTAGTAGCGAGAGATCTCGATGTTACACTTGGTGTACACCATCTCTAACATGCCTAGACGAGTTGAGAAGAACGGCCACTCACGACACATCTCCTCAAGCAGCGCTTGGTGACCTTTGTCGACCGAGTACTGAATAGCTTCACCCGCGCCCAACCATGCAGGAAGCACCAGACGGTTTTGACTCCACGAGAAGATCCACGGAATCGCTCGCAGGCTTTCTACGCCGCCTTTAGGGTTACGTTTTGCCGGGCGAGAGCCAAGCGGTAGTTTGCCTAACTCGAGCTCTGGAGTTGCTTGACGGAAGTATGGAACAAAGTCTGGCTCGCCACGTACAACGCTGCGGTATGCTTCACAGCTGACTTCAGACAGTACATCCATCAGATCACGCCATTCTTGTTTTGGCTCTGGTGGCGGTAGCAGGTTCGCCTCTAAAATAGCGCTGGCGTACAGGTTGAAACTGTTTACCGCAACATCGGGTAGGCCCAGCTTAAAGCGGATCATTTCACCTTGCTCAGTAACACGAAGACCGCCTTTTAGGCTCTTCGGTGGCTGAGACAGTAACGCGGCATGAGCAGGTGCGCCACCGCGGCCAATCGTACCGCCACGACCGTGGAAGAGAGTAAGCTCCACGCCTTCTTCTTCAGCCACTTTCACTAATGAATCCATCGCGTGGTACTGAGCCCAGCCTGCCGACATTACACCAGCGTCTTTTGCTGAATCAGAGTAGCCAATCATTACCATCTGGTGGTTTTGGATAAATCCGCGGTAGAGGTCAATCCCCATCAGTTGCTTGATTACAGATTCCGCATTGTTCAAATCGTCTAGTGTTTCAAACAATGGGCAAACGTCCATGCGATATGGGCAACCGGACTCTTGAAGGAGCAGGTGAACGGCCAGTACGTCAGAGGCTGTACGTGCCATTGAGATAACGTAAGCACCGAAAGCTTCACGCGGCTGAGCGGCGACAATCTTACAGGTATCTAGGACTTCTTTGACTACCTCTGATGGCTCCCAATCACGGGGAAGAAGCGGGCGTTTCGATGCCAATTCGTTGGTCAAGAAGGCAATCTTATCTTGTTCGCTCCACTGATCGTAGTCACCAATGCCCAAGTAGCGAGTCAGCTCAGATAGCACATCTGAGTGGCGAGTGCTTTCTTGGCGAATATCTAGGCGAACGAGGTGAACTCCGAACGCTTTAATGCGACGAAGAGTATCTAGCAGCGAGCCATCAGCGATGATGCCCATGCCACATTCATGCAGTGATTGGTAACACGCGTATAGTGGCTCCCAAAGTTGTTCGATACGCTGCAGAGGTGCCTTGACCGCCAGTTTTTGGCCGTGGACTTTCGCATCAAGAATCTCTTTGGTTTCGTTTAGCAGGTTACGTAACTCTTTTAGAACCGCACGATAAGGTTCGTGCTCGTCTTCTCCGGCAAGTGTGCGAATGGTGTCGTTACATTGGGTCATCGACAGTTCGCTCACAAGTTCATTGACATCGTTGAGGTAAAGATCGGCCGCTTTCCAGCGAGAGAGAAGCATCACTTCACGAGTGACGGTATGAGTGACGAATGGGTTCCCATCGCGGTCACCGCCCATCCAAGAGGAGAAGTGTACAGGGCGAGCATCAATCGGCAGCCCTTCACCAAGGTAATCTTTTAGGCGGCCATCCATCTCACGCAAGAAATCTGGTACTGCTTCCCACAGAGAGTTTTCGACAACGGCAAAGCCCCATTTTGCTTCATCAAGAGGCGTTGGGCGCTGCTTACGAATGGTATCGGAATGCCAGCTCTGAGCGATTAATTGCTCAAGGCGACGTTCTGTTTTTGCTCGTTCTTTGACTGATAGGTCACCGAGCTCAAGCTTAGATAGACACTCATTGATCTTAACAAGCTTGTTGATCATGGTGCGACGCGTGATCTCTGTTGGGTGAGCGGTCAGGACAAGTTCAATATTCAGTTCACGAACCGCTTGAGCCGTGTCTAACTTGCTGATGTCGTTTTGGCTCAACTTAGAAAAAAGCGTATTGAGGGCGTCTGGTTCACAAACGTGTGCGTCACAATGACGAGAGATAGTGTGGTACTGCTCTGCCATGTTGGTCAGATTGAGGAATTGGTTGAATGCATGGGCAACAGGGGTCAGCTGCTCATTTGGAAGGTTTTTGATTTCCTCGATCAAGCTGCCTCTGTCAGCCTGATTACCAGCTAGGGCGGACTTGGAAAGTTTACGAATCGTTTCTACTTTCTCTAGAAGTTCCTCACCATGTGCATCCTTGATGGTGTTACCGAGCAAGTGTCCTAGCATGCTCACATTGCTTCGCAGAGCAGAGTATTTCTCGTTCATTGTCATCCTGCCTTGTAAAAAAATTACATCCAATGTTCTTTTGTTAAGCAAACAATCTAGCGAAAAATGTCGTGCGGAGTCAATTATCGCATGCAAAGTTTGCAAATATTATGAAAAGGAATGTAACCCAAGTAAGCAGCAGATTGATGTGAAGTATGCTGAAAATTTATTACAAAAAAGGGCTAGCTACATTCAAGCTAGCCCTGTTGTCATTTGGATCTAGTCAAAGCAATAACGGTACATCGCTTTAGATAGGACATCGATGGTCGGGTCAATAAATTCGAATGCCAAGAATTCATCTGGCTGATGCGCTTGATCAATGGAGCCCGGCCCTAAGACGAGTGTTGGGCAAAGCTGCTGCAAGAAAGGCGCCTCGGTGCAGTAGTTGACGGTTTCTGAGCTCATCCCACAGATCTCTTCGACACCACCAATAAAGGGATGGTCGTGCTGACATTCGTAACCAGGGATAGGCTCATGCAGTGGGGTGATGTCAATTCGCCCTGGCCATTTGGCTTTGACCTCTTTGAGTGCGCCGCGCAGCATATTGTCTAAGCCATCCAAACTGATTCCAGGTAAAGGGCGGACATCATAATGCAGCTCGCAACAGCCACAGATGCGGTTGGCGCTATCCCCACCGTGAATATGGCCCAAGTTGAGCGTTGGACTAGGAATGGCAAAACCTGGGTGATGATATTCCTTGATCAGCTTGTCTCGCAGCTGCATTAATGCAAACAAGACTTCATGCATGATCTCAATGGCGTTCACTCCCAAAGCGGGGTCAGATGAATGGCCGGATTTGCCAGTGACGCGCACGGCATTAGCAACATGGCCTTTATGGCCGCGAATCGGTACTAAGCTGGTGGGCTCACCAATAATGCAGTAATCCGGTTTAAACGGAGCATTATCAGTAAAGTGGCGTGCTCCGAGCATCGTCGTCTCTTCATCGCAGGTGGCTAAGATGTACAGCGGCTTTGTCTGTTTGCTCCAATCCACTTTCTTGACCGCCTCAATAATAAAAGCGAAGTAGCCTTTCATATCGGCAGTGCCTAGCCCGTAAAAGCGATTGTTTGCTTCGGTCAACGCGTGCGGGTCAAAGTTCCATCGCCCTTCGTCAAAGGGGACGGTATCACTGTGACCGGCGAGTAGTAGCCCTCCCTCACCTACACCTTTTTTAGCGATGAGGTTGTACTTCCCTGATTCCACTTCCGTCAGTTCGACTTGGAATCCAACGTCTTTCAACCATCCTGCAAGTTTCTCAATGACTTGCGCATTACCTTCATCCCAACTCGGGTCGGTCGAGCTAATAGAAGAGGTAGAAATAAGGCCCTGATAGACCTCTTTGAAACTCGGCAATTGCATATTTAGTTTGCTTTCCCTGTTGACATAAATCAATTTAGAAGGTAAAACACATAATAAATCACTTTTAATGAATAAAAAACCGATAAAAGCGATGTTTTTGTAAATTTGTAGTCACTCTGTTGAGTGGTGTTTTTTTGAAAAAATGGATGTCGAAATGCTGAAAACCACAATCATTGGCGCAAGCGGTTACACCGGTGCAGAGTTGGCGCTCATGGTGCACAAACACCCTCGACTTACGCTATCAGGTTTATATGTGTCCGCCAATAGTGTGGATGCTGGTAAGAGCATTTCACAGTTGCATCCAAAATTGGCTGGCGTTATCAGTGAGCCTGTGCAGCCGCTTAAAGATGTGACAGCTGCAGCGAAGGCTTGTGATGTGGTGTTCTTAGCGACTGCACATGAAGTGAGTCACGATTTGGCTTTCCAGTTTTTAGATCAAGGTTGTCAGGTTTTTGACCTCTCGGGTGCGTTTCGCGTGAAAAGAGAGGGCTTCTATAGCGAGTTTTATGGCTTTGAACATCAGTATGAGCACTTGCTTGATAAGGCATCGTACGGATTGGCAGAGTGGAACGCGCAAGAGATTAAACAAGCACAGCTCGTTGCCGTTCCAGGTTGTTACCCGACGGCATCTCAACTGGCTATCAAACCACTTATCGAAGCACAACTGCTTGATACGGTCCAATGGCCAATTATTAACGCCACGAGTGGTGTTTCAGGTGCAGGGAGAAAGGCGACATTAACCAACAGCTTCTGCGAAGTGAGTTTAAAGCCCTACGGCGTGTTCAATCATCGCCATCAGCCAGAAATCGCAAGCCACTTGGGTCGCGACGTAATTTTTACGCCACATTTGGGCAATTTTAAACGCGGCATTTTGGCCACGGTCACAATGAAGTTGGCCAGTGGTGCAACGGAACAACAGGTTGCGACTGCATTTGCAAAAGCATACGAGGGTAAACCTGCAGTACGTCTTCTCGAATCGACACTGCCCTCAATCCAAAATGTAGAGAATTCACCTTTCTGCGATATCGGCTGGAAGGTTCAGGGTGAGCACGTCATCGTTGTTTCAGCGATAGACAACTTACTCAAAGGCGCATCGAGTCAAGCGATGCAATGTTTAAACATCCACTACGGATTTCCAGAGTTAACTGCCCTTATTTAGGCATAAAGCTTAAGCAAGTAGGTAAAGGGACGAGTAATGACAGATAACAAACAAACTCCATTAGTGATCAAATTAGGCGGTGCTGCACTGTCTTGTACTGAGACTCTTAGCCAGGTATTTGGTGCTATAGCCAATTATCAAAAGCAGGCTCAGCGACGAATTGTGATCGTCCACGGAGGAGGTTATCTGGTGGACGATCTAATGGCTCAACTGCAACTAAAGACCTTGAAGAAAGAGGGGCTGCGCGTGACACCGTATGAGCAGATCCCAGTTATCGCAGGCGCTTTGGCCGGTACCGCAAACAAAATGCTACAGGGTCAAGCGATCAAAGATGGGTTGAACGCAGTAGGCTTAAGCCTCGCAGATGGCGGCTTGTGCAAAGTAGAAGAGTTGGACCCTGAGTTGGGTGCGGTGGGCAAAGCGACACCGGGCGACTCATCAGTACTGCAAGCTGTATTAGAAACAGGGGCATTGCCGATCATTAGCTCAATTGGCCTGACGGCGCAGGGGCAAATGATGAATGTGAATGCTGACCAAGCGGCTGTCGCGGTGGCTGGTGCGTTGGATGCAGAGTTGGTGCTGCTATCGGATGTGAGCGGTGTGCTCGACGGTAAAGGCCACTTGATTAAGAGTTTAAACGCGCAAGAAGCGCAAAGCTTGATTCAGGGGCACGTCATTACTGACGGGATGATCGTTAAGGTAAACGCTGCGCTAGAAGCCGCCAATGACTTAGGTCGCCCAATTGAAGTCGCCACTTGGCGCTACCCTGAAAAATTGGTCGAGCTGTTTGCAGGCCAAAGTATTGGAACTCAGTTTCTGCCAAAGCAGTAACGAGAATGAATTAGCCTTAACGTAAATGCGGTAAGGCAAACAGAATAACTAGGAAGTAACCCGTAGCACTGACCGCCAAGCGCAGCGCCGGGATTTGGAGAAAAGAAAATGAGCAAAGTTCAAGTTAATAAAGTTGTTGTCGCATACTCTGGCGGTCTGGATACATCAGTGATCATCCCTTGGCTGAAAGAGAACTACGATTGTGAAGTAGTAGCCTTTGTTGCTGATGTTGGTCAGGGCGAAGAAGAGCTTGCTGGCATTGAAGAAAAAGCGAAAGCGTCTGGTGCCTCTGAATGTTACATCGCGGACCTAAAAGAAGAGATGGTCGCGGATTACATTTATCCAACATTGAAAACAGGCGCCTATTACGAAGGGAAATACCTGCTTGGTACCTCTATGGCTCGTCCAATCATCGCTAAAGCTCAGGTTGAAGTTGCACGCAAAGTGGGCGCTGATGCCCTATGTCATGGCTGTACGGGTAAAGGTAACGACCAAGTCCGTTTCGAAGGCGCTTTTGCGGCACTTGCACCAGATCTACATGTTATCGCACCGTGGCGTGAATGGGACTTAGTGAGCCGTGAAGAGTGTCTCGACTATTTGGCTGAGCGTAATATCCCTTGTACCGCATCGTTAACGAAAATTTATTCACGTGATGCAAACGCATGGCATATCTCTACAGAAGGTGGCGTACTAGAAGATACATGGAATGCACCAAACGAAGATTGCTGGGCTTGGACTGTGGATCCAGAACAAGCTCCCAACGAAGCTGAATACGTATCGCTAAAAGTAGAAAAAGGTGAAGTCGTTGGAGTGGATGGTGAGCAGATGACGCCATACAACGCACTGGTTTACTTAAACGAGAAAGGGGCGAAACACGGTATTGGCCGTATTGATATCGTTGAAAACCGTTTAGTGGGGATGAAATCTCGCGGCTGTTATGAAACGCCAGGAGGCACCATCATGATGGAAGCCCTACGTGCCGTTGAACAGCTTGTTTTGGATAAAACGTCCTTTGAGTTCCGTGAAGAGTTGGGCGTGAAAGCTTCTCATCTTGTTTATGATGGTCGTTGGTTCACGCCACTGTGCAAATCTATCCTAGCGGCATCAGAAGAGCTGGCGCAAGATGTGAACGGTGAAGTGGTTGTGAAGCTATACAAAGGCCAAGCAACTGTGACTCAGAAGCGTTCTGACAACAGCTTGTACTGTGAAGAGTTTGCTACCTTTGGTGAAGATGAAGTGTATGACCAAAGTCACGCAGAAGGCTTCATCCGCCTCTACTCGCTCTCGAGCCGTATCAGAGCTCTGAAAAATCAGAAGTAACGCTTACCACTGATTGATACAAGCCCACTTGGACGCCAAGTGGGCTTTTTCTTTCTCTGGATATTAATTAAGTTGCCATGAATAAATATGTAAAAATAATGAATTAATACTTTATTTTTAGTTTGATTTGCCGTAACTTTGAACCATCATAAAATACTGAAGATAATTCAGAGTCTTTTTAAGCATTATAGCTACTAGCACAAATAGTGAGCACTGGTAATCAGGAGAAACGCGATGGCATTATGGGGCGGAAGATTTACCCAAGCAGCAGATACGAGATTTAAAGATTTTAATGACTCATTGCGCTTTGATTACCGACTAGCTGAGCAAGATATTGTCGGCTCTATTGCTTGGTCCAAGGCTTTGCTTTCCGTTAACGTCTTAACAGAAGAAGAGCAGCAGAAGCTTGAGTTAGCTTTGAATGAACTCAAGCTTGAAGTGATGGAAGATCCGAATCAGATCCTTCGCTCAGATGCGGAAGATATTCACTCTTGGGTTGAACAGCAATTGATCAGCAAAGTGGGTGATTTAGGTAAAAAACTCCACACAGGGCGTTCGCGTAATGATCAAGTGGCGACCGATCTCAAGCTCTGGTGTCGTCAGCAAGGTCAGCAATTGCTTATGGCGCTTGATCGTTTGCAATCGCAAATGGTATCCGTGGCGAAAGTACACCAAGACACGGTGTTGCCTGGCTATACGCACTTGCAACGTGCTCAACCGGTCACTTTTGCGCATTGGTGTTTAGCTTATGTTGAGATGTTTGAGCGTGATTACTCTCGTCTAAATGATGCCATTCATCGTCTTGACACTTGCCCACTTGGTTCTGGCGCATTGGCTGGTACCGCATACCCAATGGATCGTGAAGAGCTTGCCCATAGTTTAGGCTTCCGCCGTGCGACACGTAACTCGCTTGATTCAGTCTCGGACCGTGATCATGTGATGGAACTGATGTCGATTGCGTCGATCTCCATGCTGCACCTTTCGCGTCTCGCCGAAGATATGATTTTCTATAACTCGGGTGAGTCGAACTTCATCGAACTGGCTGATACCGTCACATCTGGTTCGTCATTGATGCCACAGAAGAAAAACCCAGATGCCCTTGAGCTGATTCGTGGTAAGACCGGTCGCGTCTACGGAGCCCTAGCTGGAATGATGATGACAGTGAAGGCGCTGCCGCTCGCATACAACAAAGATATGCAGGAAGACAAAGAGGGCTTATTTGACGCACTCGATACATGGAATGACTGTATGGAAATGGCTGCGCTCTGTTTTGATGGTATTAAAGTCAATGGTGAGCGTACGCTAGAGGCGGCGAAACAAGGTTACGCGAACGCGACTGAACTGGCTGACTACCTTGTGGCGAAAGGAATTCCATTCCGTGAGGCACACCATATTGTTGGGGTTGCGGTTGTCGGAGCGATTGCTAAAGGCTGCGCACTAGAAGAGCTCTCCATTGCTGAGTTGAAAGAGTTTTCAGATGTGATTGAAGAAGATGTGTACGACATCTTAACCATTGAATCTTGTCTCGAGAAGCGCAGTGCATTGGGAGGGGTCTCTCCAAAACAAGTCGCGCATGCGGTTGAGCAAGCGGAATCGCGCTTAACTCAACGTGACACTTCGACAGTCAAAGTACGCCCTGCGCGTTTAACCGACATTGAAGCGCTTGAAGGCATGGTGACGCATTGGGCGAACATGGGAGAAAACTTGCCACGCTCTCGTAATGAGTTGGTGCGCGACATTGGTTCATTTGCGGTTGCGGAGCATCACGGTGAAGTGACAGGTTGTGCCTCTTTGTATGTGTACGATTCAGGCTTAGCCGAAGTGCGTTCACTGGGGGTCGAAGCGGGCTGGCAAGGTCAGGGACAAGGCAGTGCTATTGTGCAGTATTTGGTGGAGAAAGCGCGTCAGATGGCGATCAAAAAAGTCTTTGTGCTGACTCGTACGCCAGAATTCTTTATGAAGCAAAACTTCCTACCGACCTCGAAGTCACTATTGCCTGAAAAAGTGCTCAAAGATTGCGAGCAATGTCCACGTCAACATGCGTGTGATGAAGTCGCATTAGAAGTTAACTTAGTTGAGAAGTCCATTGCTCGTGCCAATGTAGCATAAGAGTATGAATTGGAAGGTTTTTGAAGAAAGATCCAAAAAGATCGATCAATTTGGGAACCTTTTATAAAAAGCTGGGTCTATTAAAGTACCACTGCTTTTTCTTAGACGAATCTAAGAGAGCCCCAAGGACACATTGTCCTTGGGGCTTTTTTTATCCGATCTCAAATTCGTCTCTACCGTTTGTTTTTGTTGCGCTCTTGCCAAGGAATGATCACAAAGCGCATCCATAGGTGAAGGGCGAGAAGTGCATTGAATGCAAAGCCCGCCATAAGTAGCGCGATGGACTCAATACTTTTTGGGTTGTCTTTGAACAAAAACCACCAGACGATCCAGCATAAAACAGATAGCACGGTAAGTTGATCCATGCAGCGTTTACAGCGGCCAATCTTTTGCCAGAACCAGTTATCTTTGCAGTAAGGGCATGTCATGAGGATACGAATTTAGGTAACATAGCGTGTTACTAGAATATCGTAAATGAATGAGAAAGTGAGAAAAATGATCGAGCGCCAACACACGAAACAACGTATGAGCCGAATTGTGAAGCACAATGGCACCATCTATCTATGTGGTCAGGTGTGCGCTGATGCAACACAAGGTATTACCGAGCAAACGCAGACTATGCTTGATAAAGTCGAACAACTATTGATTGAAGCGGGCAGCGATAAAGAACACATGTTGTCGGCGACCATCTACCTCAAAGACATGCAAGATTTCCAAGCGATGAATGCTGTTTGGGATGCATGGGTACCAGAGGGGCATGCACCAGCACGAGCTTGTGTGACGGGTGATATGGCGCGTGAGGCTTTATTGGTTGAGATCTCAGTGATTGCCGCAGAAAAATAATTTCTTCTTACGCTAAAGATAAAAACGAGCCACTTGGCTCGTTTTTTCTTTTTAGTCGGATTAACAACCAGGACCACAATCTAGGCAGTGTTTGATCATCTCTGGGCCAAGATGCAGTTTCGCGTTGAGATCGCGTAAGGCTGTTCGAACGCCTTCTTCGATAACAGGGTGATAGAAAGGCATATCCAACATTTCAGACACCGTCATTCGGTTTTGATGCGCCCAAGCAAGCAAGTGAGCGAGATGCTCGGCATTGGGTCCTATCATTTCTGCGCCAAGGAAACGTCCGGTACCTTGTTCGCCATAGACATGCAAGATACCTTTGTTGCGTAGCATGACTCGCGAGCGGCCTTGGTTTTCAAAAGAAACTTCACCCGTCGCAAAACAGCCACAATTGCCTAAACGTGTTGTTAACTGCTTATAGGTTTCACCGACCATCGCAATTTGTGGATCAGAGAAGACCGCTGAAATCGGAGAGCGACGCAGTCCCGCTCGAATATCAGGAAAACGACCTGCATTGTCGCCCGCGATGCGACCTTGATCTGCGGCTTCGTGAAGCAATGGAATTTGGTTACTCGCGTCACCTGCGATAAAAATGCTTTCTACTGACGTTTGAAGCGTGTAGTGATCAGCGGTCGGCACACCGCGTTCATCTAACTCAATGTTGGTGTTTTCAATCGCTAGCTTATCGACATTCGGTCTACGTCCAGTGGCAGCCAAGACGTAATCGACGATAAAACTCTCAAGTTCACCATCGTGATTGATAAACTGAATTTCAACTTTGTCTTCGCCTTCAATGCGTTTCATGCTCTCGACTTTCACGTCCGCATCTAAGTAGAACTCTTGTTTGAATGCTTGATCGGCGTACGCCATAACCTCTGGGTCCGTGAGCGGGCCTACTTGACCTCCCAAGCCAAATAACTTCACGTTGACTCCCAAGCGGTGCAGCGCTTGACCAAGCTCAAGGCCAATAACACCTGGGCCAAATACCGCCACTGATTCAGGTAGGTCATCCCAGTCAAACACATCATCATTGATCACAAGTCGATCGCCCAGTTCGTTCCACACAGCTGGATATGCGGGTCGAGAACCCGTCGCAATCACGATTCGCTTAGCGTTAACCTGAGTGTGGTCATCCACCATGATCGTATTGTCATCGAGGAAAGTCGCGTAGCCTTTGAGCTTATCTTGAGCGGGTATTTCATCAACGCCTTCAATAACAAAGCCAACGAAGCGGTCACGTTCGCGTTTCACACGATCCATTACTTCACGTCCGTTGATGGTGATATCACCTTGTGGATAAACGCCAAAGCCTGGAGCTTTTTCGATTTGGTGAACACTTTCCGCTGCTGCGATAAGCAACTTTGAAGGCATACAACCCACGCGAGCACATGTGGTGCCATATGGACCACCTTCAATCATCACAACACTGTCCGTGTGTGCTTTGGCCGCGCGGTATGCACCAAGACCTGCTGTACCACCACCAATAATGGCAACATCAACGTTTAACTGTTTCATAACGGTTCTCGCTTTTCTAGCCAAGCCAGTGTAGGGCTTGGGAAGGTAATTGGGGTCAATCCTGATACGTTGTTGGACGGGTTTAAGACAACCAAGTATCAAGACTCAAGGAAGTGAGTAGGGTGTCCCCCGAGCCAGATTGGCATCGGGAGACTGAGGGCATTGAGTTAGCCTAGGAACGCTTCTAGTTCTTCACTACCACCGATGTGTTTACCACCGATGAAGACTTGAGGAACGGTTGAGCGACCTGTTACAGCACGTAAGCTCACTGTGGTTGCATCTTTGCCAAGAATCACTTCTTCATATTGAAGACCGTGATCAATCAGATTTTGTTTCGCTTTCATACAGAAAGGACAACCTGGCTTAGTAAATACCGTAATGGACTCTTGCGTTTTGTAATCTGGAGCGATGTAGTTCAGCATGGTATCGGCATCGGATACTTTGAACGGGTCGCCCGGCTCGTTTGGCTCGATAAACATTTTTTCAACCACGCCATTTTTCACGAGCATGCTGTAGCGCCATGAGCGTTTACCAAAACCCAAATCATTTTTGTCGACTAGCATGCCCATACCCTCGGTAAAATCGCCGTTGCCATCAGGAATGAAAGTGATGTTTTCGGCTTCTTGATCGGCTTTCCACGCATTCATCACGAAGGTGTCATTCACCGACAGACATAAGATCTCATCCACGCCGTGCTCCTTAAAAACAGGGAACAACTCGTTGTAACGCGGCAGGTGGCTTGAAGAACACGTTGGTGTAAAAGCACCGGGTAAACTAAACACAATAACGGTTTTGTCTTTGAACAGATCATCTGTTGTCACGTTAACCCATGCGTCACCTTGACGAGTTGGGAAAGTAACTTGTGGAACGCTTTGACCTTCTTTCGATACGAACATATGAGTTTCCTTGATGATTTATGTAAATTTTCAGTGAGTCTTATCAGTGTGTTCACTGTGCTCTGTTTCGATGGAGTTATTATTAAAGAAATTCTTTGATAGCTCTAATCGTTTAATGCTATGGTTTTGATAGATTCTTTCTATCTACCTTGTGGGGGCAACCAACAATGAATATTCGCGACTTTGAGTACTTAGTAGCTTTAGCTGAACACAAACACTTCCGCAAGGCAGCTGAAGCGTGTTTTGTGAGTCAGCCAACGTTGAGTGGTCAAATTCGAAAACTCGAAGATGAGTTGGGGACCGCATTGTTAGAACGGAGCAGTCGCCGTGTTCTATTTACTGATGCAGGGTTGCAATTGGTCGACCAAGCTAAGCGTATTCTATCGGAAGTGAAAACGTTTAAAGACATGGCCAGTGGGCAAGCGGGTGAAATGGTGGGCCCTATGCACATCGGATTTATTCCGACGGTTGGACCTTATTTGTTGCCAAGAATTGTCCCTATGATGAAAGAGCAGTTTCCACAGCTTGAACTGTTTCTTCATGAAGCGCAGACGCACCAGCTAGTTAGGCAGCTAGAAGATGGAAAACTGGATTGCCTTGTGCTGGCCTCTGTTGCAGAAACGGCACCCTTTAAAGAAATCGAAGTCTTTAATGAAGCAATGAGTGTTGCGGTGCCTTGCGATCATGAATGGGCGGCATTGGATGAAGTCGATATGCTTGAGCTTAATGGGCGCACGGTGTTAGCGCTGGGAGATGGTCACTGCTTGCGTGATCAGGCTTTGGGGTTCTGTTTTGCTGCTGGGGCAAAAGATGATGAGCGCTTTAAAGCGACGAGCCTAGAGACCTTACGCAATATGGTTGCAGCGGGGGCGGGGATTACGTTGTTGCCCGAGCTCTCTTTGCCGAAAGAGAAACAAAAGGATGGTGTCTGCTACGTTCGTGCCATTAATCCTGTGCCGTCACGCAGTATTGTTCTGGTGTATCGACCGGGCTCACCGCTTCGAACTCGTTTTGAGCAACTAGCGAACGCAATCAAAGAGCAACTGGCGAGTATTGAGTCAAATTAGTCTGTGTCGCGGAGATTTAGATTGCGGTTGGTCACCTTAGGCTGCGCCGTATGACAGTATTAAGGCAATAAAAAAGAGGCTGATGGATTACATCAGCCTCTTTGGTTCATCACTTAGAAGAGCTCTTCACTGCCATCGTCTGACGTATAAATACTGTCTGTGATTTGGTTTGTCACATACTCTGTTGGTTCAGTGCCTTCCAAAAAGTATTCAAACATCGCGCTACCATCAAACTTGTTGGTCAGCATGCCTGTGTCGCGATCAATACGCACGCGAACAATGTTTGGTGGAATGGATTTGTTGACTTGAGGTACTCCGTCAAGCGCATCGTGCATGAAATCTACCCAAGCAGGTTGCGCTGTTTTTGCGCCCGCTTCTGCACCAGATGTTTGGTTTTTACCAAGGTTACTGTTAGGGGTTGTGCGACCCAGTTTTCGGTTATGGTTATCAAATCCGACCCAGGCTACGGCAACCATGCCAGGCCCGTAACCGTTGTACCAAGCATCTTTGGAATCGTTGGTGGTACCGGTTTTACCGCCGATGTCTCGGCGTTTCAGCTTCTGAGCTCGCCAGCCTGTACCATTCCAACCTGTCCCTTCACGCCAATTACCTCCACCCCAAACATTGCTGTACATCATCTCTCGTACTAGGAATGCGGTCTGCTCCGAGATGACTTGAGGTGCGTACTGAGGCTCAGTGTTCTGGTTAAGCGTCGTATTTTCGAGGGCAACATCTTGCTCTTGAAACTCGTTTTGCTCAGTGAGAGTCTCTTCGGTGTCGCAATTATCGCGACAGATGGTTTTTGGTGTCGCTTCAAACTCTAAATCGCCAAATGGGCCTTCTACACGACTGATGTAGAAAGGTTCAACGTAGTAGCCGCCATTGGCAAATACTGAATAACCTTGCGCCATCTTCATCGGTGTTAAGCTACCCGCTCCGAGAGCAATCGTTTCTGAGCGTGGCACCTGATCGATATCGAAGCCAAAACGTGTCAAGTATTGGCGAGTTTCATCCAATCCTACTTCACGCAGTACACGAACCGCCATCACGTTCTTTGACTGGGCAAGGCCGATGCGAAGGCGTGTTGGACCAACGTAAGTCGGAGGCGAGTTCTTAGGGCGCCAAGCGGTACCTTGGCTTTGATCCCACTGGTTGATTGGCGCATCGTTAATCAAGGTTGCCAGTGTTAATCCTTTATCAATCGCTGCCGAATAGATGAAAGGTTTGATACTTGAGCCTACTTGACGTACCGATTGAGTTGCGCGGTTGAATTTGTTATGGATAAAGTTAAATCCCCCGACCAACGCAAGCACGGCCCCATTTTCTGGGTTCATTGCTGTAAACGCAGTATTCGCATTTGGTACTTGGCTTAGTTGCCAAGTTGAGGTTGGTTGCTCGCTTTCGTCCACTGCTGCTACTTGGCGCACCCAAATCTGTTCACCCACGGCCAAAACGTCGGCTGCGGATTTTGGTGCTGCTCCTTGGCGATCATCGGTTAGAAACTTGCGCGCCCACTTAATGCCATCCCAGTTAAGCGTTTGACTACCTTCATTCTTAATCACAACAGTTGCTTGCTTACCATTTATCTTAGTGACTACCGCAGGAGTGATGCCACCATAGCTTGGAACACTACGCAGAGTTTTGTTGATCTTGTCTTCATCAAAAGCAGGTTGCTCCGGATTCCACAACACTTTTTCAGCGCCGCGGTAGCCATGACGCATGTCATAGTCAATCAGGTTATTGATTGCGGCTTTGTTCGCCGCAGCCTGGAGCTTGGAATCTACAGTGGTGTAGATGTTCATCCCAGACGTATACGCTTCTTCTTCACCGTAGCGAGCCACCATCCATGCGCGAGCGAGTTCAGCCACGTAAGGGGCACTCAGCTCGATTTCTGCGCCGTGATAACGGGAAACAATCTCTTCAGCGCGAGCTTGGTCGTACTCTTCTTGGGTAATGTACTTCTCATCGAGCATACGCAGTAAAACCACGTTACGACGGTTGGTAGCGCGATCAACAGAATAAATAGGGTTCATGGTTGACGGTGCTTTTGGCATGCCAGCCAGAGTGGCAATTTCACTCAGCGTTAAATCTTTAAGATCTTTACCAAAATACGTTTGTGCAGCGGCGCCAAAGCCGTAGGAACGGTAACCCAAGAAGATCTTGTTGACGTAAAGCTCCATGATCTCTTGCTTGCTCAGCAACTGTTCAATATGGATGGCGATAAAGATTTCTTTAATTTTGCGCATGATCTTCTTCTCATTGGAGAGGAAGAAGTTTCGCGCAAGCTGCTGGGTTATGGTACTCGCCCCTTGCTTTGCCGACCCCGACATTGCAACGACAACTGCTGCACGCGTGATGCCAATTGGGTCGATCCCTGGGTGATCATAAAAGCGGCTATCTTCCGTCGCGATTAGGGCTTCGATTAGGTGTTGAGGAATCTCATCATAGCTAACTGGTATGCGACGTTTTTCACCAAACTGAGAGATCAGTTTGCCGTCTTGACTGAACACCTGCATGGGCGTTTGCAGCTTTACGTCTTTTAAAGTCGCTACATCGGGTAGCTCTGGTTTGACATAGAAATAGAAGCCGAAAATTGTACCGACTCCAAGAATCATGCAAACCAGTGAAAAAATGAACAATCGCTTTATGAACTTCACCGGAGAATCCCTGATTAATTAGGTTCACTATATGCAAACCATTGTACTTTAAGCTAAAACCTTAGCTCGTCTGGTTAGTGTGCGGTAAGAAACCATCAATTTACGAACATAGAGCTAAGCAACAGCATGGAGCAAAGCATGGGTAAATCTCTAGTCATCGGCGTTGATATCGGCCACCACAGTATAAAAGCGGTAGCTCTCAAGCCCTCAAAAGGCACGTTTACACTCGTGAGTTACCAAGAGTTGCCAATCGAAGCCGACATTTTCACTGATAACCACATGTTAAATTATCAGAAAATTGTAAAGAAACTCAAAGAACTAAGGAAGTCCCTACCGCTATTTAGTCGCAAAGTTGCGCTGGCAATACCAGACAATGCTGTAATAAGTAAGGTTTTACAGATAGATAGCGCATTAGACGCGCAGGAAAGAGAGTACGCGATTTTCCAAGCGTTTGCTCATCAGTCGCCATTTCCTATCGAAGAGCTCAACCTTGACTTCGTTGAAGTGAACCGAGCGAGCGCATCGCAAGCCTTAGCCAGTTATCAAGTGTATGCCACCAAACGTGATGTCGCTGAAAGCCGAGTTCAGGCCGCGACAAAAGCGGGCTATCAACCCGTATTGCTCGATGTGCAAACGCACAGCCTGGTTCACATTTGGCAAATGGCATCAAGAATGCAGCACAAGTTTGATTGGTTGCTGGTGGACGTTGGCTTGAGCCAAACCTCGGTGTGTATGGACTTGCAAGATAAGGCGCCTTTTTGCAAAGAGATTGCTTTAGGAACGCAACTGATTGAAAACGATCATCAATTGGAGCACCTGGTCCATGGGAGTACAGAGCGCTTTATTTTTGCTCTGGTCGATAAGTTGCAGCGCAACATTCAAATGCTCACTTCGGTTCATGGCGTTTCGGTGCAAGGAATTTGGCTTGCGGGCGGAGGCGCCGTCACGCCTATGTTGGCTGAAGAAATCGCTAGGCGGCTGAATACCGAGTGTGAGCTGTTCAACCCGTTGGCGCTATTTGAGCGGCAAAACAACAAGAAATCCGCCAGTTATTCGACAGGCCATGCTTACGCAACAGCTGCAGGTTTGGCATTAAGAGGACTGGATTGGTTGGAGCAAGAGCATGCTGCATAGTGTCAATTTAATCCCATGGCGTGATCAACTACGCGACCGCCACAAACACCGATTCGTTGGCTTGCTGTTAATTGGCGTCCTGGTTGCCGTAGCCGCTCAGTGGGGGGCGGCCAGCTACCTTCAACGCCAAACCCAAGCGCAGCAGTCTCGCTTGAATTACCTCAACGCCTACATTTCCCAACTCGATAAGCAGATTGACGCCTTAAAAGAAGTAGAGCAGGAGCATAAGGCGTTGTTAACGCGACTTGCAGTGGTCGAGAAGCTACAAAATCAGCGTAATAAAACCACCAACTTTATGAATACATTGCCGCAACTCATCCCTGAAGGCGTCTATGTCGACAAGGTGAAAATGAATGGTTTGCAGGTGCGTTTATCAGGGATCAGCGATACCACTTCTCGCTTGGCAACTATGCTCGATAACTTAGAGAGCTCCACACACATTCGAAACGTAGAGATGCACTCCATCGTGCATGACACCCCGCGGTTCAATAAGAAATTTCAAAGCTTTAATGTCTCTTTCTCCTTTGTGGCTAGTGCAGCAAATAAACAGAATGTAGAGGTAAGCAGCAATGGCTAGTTACAACGAATTAGACATAGAAGAGTTGGCAGAATGGCCCTTGCTCCCTCAACTGGTTGTCATATTCCTAATTGCGGGTTTGATTCAGGCGGCAGGATATTGGTTTTATCTGCAACCGCAAATGGAGCAGATAGAACAACTTCGCCAACAAGAGGTGACCTTAAAATCCACGGCGACCATCAAAGCCAATAAAGTCGCCACTCTGCCCAAGCTTCAAACTCAGTTAGATGAGCTGTCGGAGCGTTACGATTATCTATCACGTCAGTTGCCAGTCCAAAAAGAACTCGCTTCCATGTTGGCATCGGTTAACGAAGAAGGGTTAAGAAACTCGCTCACATTTACGCGAATTGATTGGGGGCAAAAACAGAATCAAGAGTTCCTTTATCGCTTGCCTCTCAACATAGAACTTACTGGCCACTACCACAGTATCGGGGACTTCAGTCAAGCGATCGCCGAACTGCCGCGCATCATCAATTTTGACGATATTGATTGGCAGCGCGTCAGTCAGGAGAGCAGTACGCTGCATTTTCGCGTTCGAGCTTACACCTATCAATTTAAGCCGGAGGTAGAAGATGAAAAATAAGTTGGCGCTATTAGGCTTATCCCTGTTTTTGCTTGGCTGCCAAGCGAATGAGGAGTCTCTCGACGAGTTTGTCGCGCAAGTTGAGCGTAAAGCAAGACAAGATGTGGTGGACTTAAAGCCCGTGTTCGATTTTCAAATCTCCGCCTATCAATCACATAACCTGCGTGAGCCTTTTGTGTTGCCTCAAGCGGCGCTTGTCCTCAACCAACCTCTAGCAAAGACAGACTGTTGGCAACCTGCAAAGCGGAGAAAAACCGGACAGCTTGAACGTTTCCCGCTTAGCAAACTGCGCCTTAAAGGCGTTATGGGCAGTGGAGGGAGAGTCTCGGCTTTGGTTCAAACCCCTGAAGGCAATGTAGTAAAAGTGAGCTCTGGGCAATACATCGGATTGAACAATGGCAAAGTCACACACGTGGCAGACGACTATCTAAAAATAAATGAGACCCTTCCGGATGGATTAGGTTGTTGGAATAAACGTAGCGTAAAGTTGGCGCTCAAGTAGGAATTACGGTTAGAGATGAAAGGATTAAGAAACCCATTAAGTTACCTCCTTCAGGGCGCTATGGTTATTTGTGCACTGGTGCTATTGCCGACCAGTTATGCTCAGCAGGCTATGAATCAATTAAATTCGATAGACTTTCGGGTTGATTCGCAGCAAAACGGCAAAATAGTGGTCGAACTAGCCACGCCTCACATCGCTGTCGATATTCATAAAGCGCAAGAAGGTCTGAGTATTGAACTGATGGACACGAGCGTTTCCGACGACAAGCTTTACGTATTGGATGTGAAAGACTTCGCTACCAATGTGTCGTCGATAGAGGTGTTTCGTAAAGAAGACCGTGTCATTTTGCTCACCAGTGTCGATGGTGATTATGGCTACGATTACCATTTGACGGGTAACTATCTCGAAGTGGTCGTCACTCGGCCCAAGGTAGAAACAAAGCCTCAAGAGAAAAGTATTCTTGAAAAAAGTGGCAAAAAAATATCGATCAACTTTCAAGATATCCCAGTTCGTAACGTGCTCCAGCTTATCGCGGACTACAACGACTTTAACTTAGTCGTATCAGATTCGGTTCAAGGCAGTTTAACGCTTCGCCTTGATGGTGTGCCTTGGCAACAAGTGCTGGATATTATCCTTCAGGTGAAAGGCTTAGATAAGCGTATCGACGGCAATGTGGTTCTGGTTGCACCAAAGGCCGAGCTAGATTTGCGTGAACAGCAGATGCTGGAAAAGTCGCGCCTAGAAGAAGAGTTGGGTGATTTGAGTTCAGAAATTATCAAGATTAAATTTGCCAAAGCTTCGGAAATTGCAGAAATGATCGGCGGACAGGGAGCTGCCAGTATGCTCTCTGAGCGCGGCTCTTTAACTGTGGATGAACGCACTAATGCGCTTTTGATTCGTGATTTGAAAGAGAATATTGATGTTATTCGCGACATTATCGACACCCTCGACATTCCTGTAAAACAGGTTCAAATCGAAGCGCGCATTGTCAGTGTCAACGAAGGTAACTTAGACGAGCTAGGTGTCCGTTGGGGCTTTACCTCTACGAACGGAAACAACACGGTTGGCGGCTCTATTGAGAGTAACCTGTTCCAAGCTGGATTGCTTGAAGGTGACAACTTGCCAGTGGATGACTTCTTAAATGTAAACCTGGGCGCTACGTCAGCGACTGCGTCTTCGATAGCGTTTCAAGTGGCAAAACTAGGCTCAGATCTGTTGTTAGACTTGGAGCTCTCAGCCTTGCAACGTGAGTCAAAAGCCGAAGTGATCTCAAGTCCGCGCCTGATTACCACAAACAAAAAGCCTGCCTACATTGAACAGGGTACAGAAATTCCCTATTTGGAGTCTTCGTCAAGCGGTGCGACTACGGTGACATTTAAGAAAGCGGTGCTCAGTTTAAAAGTTACGCCGCAGATCACCCCTGACAACCGTCTGGTTCTGGATTTAAATGTTACTCAAGATAGGCCTGGTGACGTAGTCAAAACCGGAACGGGTGAAGCGGTGGCGATCAATACCCAGCGCATTGGTACCCAAGTGTTGGTAGAGAATGGCGAAACCGTCGTACTTGGGGGCATTTTTCAGCACAGTGTTACCGATACGGTGGACAAGGTGCCTCTGCTTGGTGATTTGCCGCTTTTGGGGGCGTTGTTTAGACGTTCTTATCAACAAATGGGCAAAAGTGAGCTGCTTATTTTTGTTACTCCGAAAGTCGTGATTCAGTAAGAAATGGTGACTTTGAAAAAATAAATTTGCATTAGTGGCACCATATCTAGATAATTTCGGGTCTTATCACGAATTATCTGTGAGGAATCGGTGCCACAAGCATCTTCATCGCTAGTTATAGACTGGCATTTCTTGTGGCGATGTCATTGAATTAACGTTGTAAATTACTGCTAAACATGGCTGAGAAACGCAATATTTTCCTTGTTGGCCCAATGGGTGCCGGCAAAAGCACAATCGGTAGACACCTAGCTCAACAACTTCATATGGAGTTTGTTGATTCTGATACCGTTATTGAAGAACGTACAGGCGCAGATATCGCTTGGGTATTTGACGTAGAAGGTGAAGAAGGCTTCCGTGATCGCGAGGAAAAAGTGATTAACGACCTTACCGAAGAGCAAGGCATTGTTCTTGCGACAGGTGGTGGTTCAATCAAGAGCAAAGAAAACCGCAATCGTCTTTCTGCTCGCGGGATCGTGGTTTACCTAGAAACAACGATTGAAAAACAGCTTGCTCGCACTAACCGCGACAAGAAGCGCCCATTATTACAAACTGATAATCCACGTGAAGTGTTGGAAGCCCTAGCAGGTGAACGTAACCCACTTTACGAAGAAATTGCGGATTACACAGTACGTACAGACGATCAAAGTGCAAAAGTGGTAGCCAACCAGATCGTAAAAATGCTAGAAGAACGTTAAGACTTTTAGCAATTGGAGAATACCCATGGAACGGATTACGGTCAGCTTAGGCGAACGTAGCTATCCAATCTCAATTGGTGCCGGATTGTTTAATAATCCGGCCCACCTTTCTTTCTTAGCACAGAAACAAAAAGTGGTGGTGATTTCTAATGTCACTGTAGCGCCACTTTATGCCGACAAAATCCTCTCTTTACTTGACCAACTTGGTTGTGAATCCTCGCTATTGGAACTGCCAGACGGTGAGCAATACAAATCACTCGAGACCTTCAATACCGTAATGAGTTACTTGCTAGAAGGGAACTTCGCTCGTGATGTGGTTGTGATTGCGTTAGGTGGCGGTGTGATTGGCGATTTAGTCGGATTTTCAGCCGCTTGTTACCAGCGTGGCGTTGATTTTATCCAGATCCCAACCACGCTTCTGTCACAAGTGGACTCCTCGGTTGGCGGAAAAACCGCAGTCAACCACCCGCTGGGTAAAAACATGATTGGTGCTTTTTACCAACCTAAAGCGGTGGTGATCGACACCGATTGTTTGAAAACACTCCCTGAACGTGAGTTTGCGGCGGGTATCGCTGAAGTCATCAAGTACGGCATTATCTACGATC
Source organism: Vibrio sp. MarTm2 (assembly GCF_027587055.1). NCBI lineage: Bacteria > Pseudomonadati > Pseudomonadota > Gammaproteobacteria > Vibrionales > Vibrionaceae > Vibrio > Vibrio sp. MarTm2. The sequence continues at coordinate 49,723 of NZ_JAPPTK010000005.1, forward strand.
AGGACTTTTTTGTTTGGTTAGAAGAAAATCTAGACAAGCTGTACGCTCTCGATGAAACCGCACTGACTTACGCAATCGCACGCTGTTGTGAGATTAAGGCAGAGGTTGTGGCTCAAGACGAAAAAGAGTCAGGCATTCGTGCATTGCTGAACTTAGGGCATACCTTTGGCCACGCGATTGAGGCAGAACTCGGGTACGGCAACTGGCTTCATGGCGAGGCGGTCTCATCTGGCACTGTCATGGCGGCAAAAACGGCCCAGCTTCATGGGCTTATCTCTGAAGCGCAAGTTGAGCGAATTGTCTCTATACTTAAAAAAGCAAAACTTCCTGTACACACTCCAGAGCAGATGACGTTTGACGATTTTATGCGTCACATGATGCGCGATAAAAAAGTGTTGGCGGGTGAGCTTCGATTGGTGTTACCAACAAGCATTGGTACCGCAGACGTTGTAAAAGGTGTACCTGAAGCCATTATCAAGCAAGCAATTGATTTTGGCCGCGATATTTAATCTTACCTTGGTGTGATACCAGCCCAGAAAACAGCTCAACAATTCGTTGTATAAGCTGCTGAGTTGGTATCTTTGAGTATTATCTTTAGGGTGGCGGATGAACATGGCGCATGACTCGCATGTGTTGGAGTTAGACTCTCAAGTAGAATTGCTTGAGAGACTGCAGTTGTTGACTAACTTTGGTTCTAACTTAGTGACGATCGCTGGTGACAACGGCGCGGGTAAAACTTGGCTCGCTCAGCGTTATCTTGAAGCGTGGGCATTGGAGAAGAATCAAGCCTTGCTGCTGTGTTTTCCGAATCAAGATGATGAACAACGTCGCATGACGGTATTGTCGCAGTTGGTGTCGGAGCCGCTTTTTAATCCCTCAGACTCTTTGGTGGAATCTTTCGTCAGAATGATGGAAGGGGAAGCGTGTGACATTGTTATCACCATTGATGATGCGCATTTGCTCAGTGAGTCGTTTATTTCAGAGCTGTGGATGTTGGTTCTGGAATCTCAGCAAAACCCACTTTGGACCGTTAATGTCTTGTTGTTTGCACAGTCAAACACACTGGATGCATTGCTCACGCGTCTAAGTTATGGGCAAGAACACAAACCCATTGATCTCGAAATTGACGTCCTTTCCGAGTCGGAAGCGGATCGATTTTTTGAGCAATTGGTGGTTAGATATGTTGAAGATGACATGGAGAAGCGAGTACGCAATGCGTATCGCACAGTGGCTCGCCGCCCTGGCGAAATAATGGCATTAGGGGATCACAAAGTGGAAAAAAGGATCATTATCCGTTCGATTATCGGCTCGCCCATCAATATCGCCTTAGTGGTGGTGACTCTTCTGCTACTTGTTGGGGCTGGCTACTGGTGGATGATGTCTCAGCCTTCACCAAACGATAAGATGCAGCAGATCACTCAGTCTGTTGAACAAACCGTGATACCGACGCTACCCGATGCTACTTCTAGCGCCGAATCAACTGAATCTAACCCATCAATCATTACCCCAGATCCCGTGGTTGACCCTATGCTGGCAAGCGCCGAAGATGACTCGCAATCTTTGCCGCCAGCCGTGACGAGCGAAGTGACGAGTGTCGGCAGCAGTGATGATGGGCATCAACGCGTGGTGATTACCTCAGAAGTGGTTGACGCCCTGCTCGATGATAAACCAGAAACGGTGGATACTTCCGCGATTGACCAAGTGGTTGAGGCGTCGATTCCTGAAGATGAAACACCAGAGCCTGAAAGTGGATCTGAGCCAGAAGTCGCACCGCAACCTGTAGTGAACTTTTCTTTCACCAAAGAGGAGCTGAAAGCATTTTCACCACGCAGCTACACCTTGCAATTGGCTGCGGTGACTGATTTAGCTGATGTACAAGCATTCCTCGACACCTATCAACTCAAACAGAACGTTTATATCTACCCAACTGTTCGCAATGATGTGGAATGGTTCATTATCACCTACGATAACTTCCCGACCATCCAAGTCGCTCGAGACGGCGTGGCAGAACTCTCCGATGAGTTACAACAGCTTGAACCTTGGGCAAAATCACTGAGTCAGGTTCATAGAGAGATTGAACGCGGAAAATAGTCTGAGATTCGACGCAAAATATGTTACATTCCGCAGCCTCAATTTTGGTTGATAGATAGAGCAGTAGATGAAGAAGCAACGTGCCTTCCTGAAATGGGCGGGTGGAAAATACGGACTTGTCGAAGATATCCAGCGTCACTTGCCAGAGGCACGTAAGTTGGTGGAGCCGTTCGTTGGTGCTGGTTCTGTATTCCTAAACACGGACTATGAACAATATCTGCTGGCGGATATCAATCCAGATTTGATCAACTTATACAACCTGCTCAAAGACGACCCGCAGACGTATATCTCTGAAGCCAAGCGTTGGTTTTGTCCAGAGAACAACCGAAAAGAGGCGTATCTGCATATTCGTGAGCAGTTTAACGCGACAGATGACGTGATGTATCGCTCGCTCGCCTTCTTGTACATGAACCGTTTTGGTTTTAATGGTTTGTGCCGTTACAACAAAAAGGGCGGCTTTAATGTCCCATTCGGTTCTTACAAAAAGCCTTATTTCCCAGAAGCGGAACTCGAATTTTTTGCTGAGAAAGCTAAGAAAGCGACGTTCGTATGCGAAGGCTATCATGACACCTTCAAACGAGCCCGCAAAGGCAGCGTGGTCTATTGCGATCCACCGTATGCCCCCCTTTCGACAACTGCAAACTTTACCTCTTACGCAGGCAATGGTTTTACCCTTGATGATCAAGCCGCATTGGCGGATGTCGCGGAGCGCGCAGCCACAGAGCGCAGTATTCCTGTTCTAATTTCCAACCACGATACAACGTTAACCCGACGCCTCTATCATGGTGCGGAGCTGAATGTGGTTAAAGTGAAACGTACCATCAGTCGCAATGGCGCGGGGCGCAACAAGGTCGACGAGCTTCTTGCTTTATTCCGCCCTGTTTCAGGCAAATAATCACATTTCATTACGCTTCCCTATCTTCTGACCTTTAGCTTAGGTAGAATTGCGCGCAAAGTTTCTTCAGTGTGCAATGATGCCAATTACTACTAGAGGTCAGGTATGAAAGATTTCCTTATCGCTCCATCAATTTTGTCTGCGGATATGGCTCGTCTTGGTGAAGACGTAGAGAAAGTGCTCGCAGCTGGTGCTGATGTGGTTCACTTTGACGTAATGGATAACCACTACGTACCTAACTTGACTTTTGGTGCCCCGATTTGTCAGGCACTGCGTGATTATGGGATTACCGCACCTATCGATGTGCATCTTATGGTGAAGCCAGTTGATCGCATTATCCCTGATTTTGCGAAAGCAGGCGCGTCAATGATCACCTTCCATATCGAAGCGTCTGAGCATGTTGATCGCACGCTTCAGTTGATCAAAGAGCACGGCTGTAAAGCGGGTGTGGTTCTAAACCCAGCAACACCACTTTCTCATCTTGAGTACATTATCGATAAAGTCGACATGATTTTGTTGATGTCGGTGAACCCAGGTTTTGGCGGCCAATCTTTCATTCCTAAAACACTCGATAAGCTGCGTGCCGTTCGTAAGATGATTGACGAATCGGGTCGTGATATTCGCCTTGAAATCGATGGTGGTGTGAAGGTAGAAAACATCAAAGAGATCGCGGAAGCGGGCGCAGATATGTTTGTTGCAGGCTCTGCAATCTTCAACCAGCCAGACTACAAAGAAGTGATTGACCAGATGCGCGCTGAGCTAGCAAAGGTTAACTAATTCAATGAGCAACATAAAATTAATCGCATTCGATTTGGACGGAACGCTGCTTGATAGCGTTCCAGATCTGGCCGTCGCGGCAGACCAAGCGGTACAAGCGCTGGGTTACCCAGCAGTAACGGAAGCGCAAGTCCGTGACTACGTGGGCAATGGTGCGGATGTACTTATTGGTCGTTCGTTAAGTCGTAGCCTAACGGTATCACCTGATTTGTCTTCTGAGCTATTGGCTAAGGCTCGAGTGTTATTTGATGACTACTACGAAAAGAGCGGGCACAAACTGAGCCATCTCTACCCAGCAGTAAAAGAGACCTTAGCCGAGCTGCACAAAGCAGGCTTCACCATGGCGCTTGTAACCAACAAGCCATCGAAGTTTGTCCCTGAAGTATTAGCCAAGCATGGTATTGATAAGTACTTTGTCGATGTGATTGGTGGTGATACCTTCCCTGAGAAGAAGCCAAACCCAATGGCGTTGAACTGGTTGCTTGAGAAACACAATTGTCAGCCGCAAGAGATGCTGATGGTGGGCGACTCTAGTAACGACATCAAAGCGGCGAAAAATGCGGGCTGTCACTCATTTGGTTTGACATACGGTTATAACCACGGTGAACCTATCGCGGCATCGAATCCAGATTTTGTCGCCGACACCATCGCAGATTTGGTCGAAGCGGTCGCTGTTTCTGCGTAACGGCGACAAAAGATCTTCCAAAATACTCATCAATGAGTACACTGAGTAAACCGTGTCACTGGGTGGTAGACCCTGAATAGACACGGTTTTTCATTTATTTAGATTAAGAAGTCAAAGGAACTATTCCCATGAGCAAACCCATTGTATTGAGTGGTGTTCAACCATCAGGTGAACTAAGTATCGGTAACTACTTGGGTGCTCTACGTCAATGGCAGCAAATGCAAGACGATTACGATTGCCAATACTGTGTGGTAGACCTTCATGCAATTACGGTTCGCCAAGACCCGAAAGCGCTGCATGAAGCGACCCTCGACGCATTAGCAATCTGTCTCGCCGTTGGTGTTGATCCGCAAAAGAGCACGCTATTTGTTCAGTCACATGTACCAGAGCATGCTCAACTTGGTTGGCTTCTTAACTGTTATACCCAGATGGGTGAGCTGAGCCGCATGACTCAGTTTAAAGACAAGTCAGCACGTTACTCGAAAGACTCTTCTAGCCAGTTTGGTGATGTGAACGTTGGTCTGTTTGATTACCCTGTGTTGATGGCGGCTGACATTCTGCTTTATGGCGCACACCAAGTTCCAGTTGGCAGTGACCAGAAGCAGCACTTAGAGCTAGCACGTGATGTTGCGAACCGTTTCAACAACATCTACTCGCCTGAGCAGCCAATCTTCCAAGTGCCAGAGCCGTACATTCCAACCGTGAATGCGCGTGTCATGAGTTTGCAGGATGCGACGAAGAAGATGTCTAAGTCGGATGATAATCGTAAGAACGTGATTACGCTTTTGGAAGAGCCGAAGTCGATTCTTAAGAAGATCAACAAGGCGCAAACCGACACAGAAACGCCACCGCGTATTGCTCACGATTGGGACAACAAAGCGGGTATTTCGAACCTAATGGGCCTATACTCTGCGGCGACAGGTATGAGCTTTGAAGACATTGAAGCGAAGTACCAAGGCGTTGAAATGTACGGCCCATTTAAGAAAGACGTAGGTGAAGCTCTGGTTGCGATGCTTGAGCCGATTCAAGCTGAATACCACCGTATTCGTGCCGACCGTGCTTACATGGATCAAGTGATGAAGCAGGGTGCAGAGAAAGCATCTGCTCGCGCTGCAGAAACGTTGAAGAAAGCGTATGAAGCGGTGGGTTTTGTGGCTCGTCCATAATCCGCGAATTCAGCCGATATAAAAACGGACTCCAAGGAGTCCGTTTTTTGTCTTTGATGATTCTATTGAGCGCCTTCAAAGCCCATTTGTCGCCACGCTTCAAAAGCAATAATTGCGACTGCGTTGGAGAGGTTTAGGCTCCGAGCGTCTGGCATCATCGGAATACGAATACGCTGTTCCATTGGCATGCTTTCAATGAGCTCTGCAGGTAAACCACGCGTCTCTGGGCCAAACAACAATACGTCACCTTTTTGAAAGTTTGCATCGACGTGATGACCCGTTGTTTTCGTAGTACAAGCAAAGATTCGATAGTCACCACGCTCTTTTTCAAGGTACTCGACAAAGGCTTGATAATCTTTATGGCGAGTGACTCGCGCGAGATCGTGGTAGTCCAATCCTGCGCGGCGCACCTTCTTCTCCTCTAAATCAAAACCTAATGGCTCGATCAGGTGAAGGTTAGCACCACAATTGGCACATAAGCGGATAATGTTGCCCGTATTTGGGGCGATCTCTGGCTCATAAAGGGCGATATCAAACATGTTGTTATTCTTGCACTATGGAATTTAGGTCAGAAAGTATAAGGTCACAACGAATGACCGCCAAGCCTGACATTGTGAGTATTCGTGTTTTCTCGCTTATTTACCTTGAGCAAGGGCGGCAGAATAGTTTTCGCTCACCGCATCCCAGTTCACCACATTCCACCACGCATCAATGTACTCTGGGCGGCGGTTTTGATAACTGATGTAGTAGGCGTGCTCCCATACATCTAAAGCAAGGATAGGTTCACCCTGAATATCGGCAACATCCATAAGTGGGTTATCTTGATTGGTGGTTGAGGTGACATGAAGTTCGCCCTCTTTGACGATCAACCAGGCAAAACCAGAGCCGAAAGTATTAATCGCCGCCTCAGTGAACAATTGCTGAAATTGAGCAAAGCTACCAAACTGAGCGATGATCGCATCAAGCAACTGACCGTTTGGTGCGCCGCCACCATTTGGTTTCATGCAGTTCCAATAAAGAATATGGTTGTAGTAACCCCCACCATTATTGCGAATCGCAGGTGGGTGATTGGAGATTGTCGCGAAAATCTCGCGAAGGCTTGTGGACTCGAGTTCGCTGCCTTTGATCGCTGCGGAAAACTTGTCAAAGTAAGTGCGGTGATGCTTGCTGTAATGCACTTCCATGGTTTTAGCATCAATATAGGGTTCTAGTGCATCGTAAGCATAAGGCAGTTCTGGAAAGGTGTGAGACATAGTAAATCCTCCATAATTGAAGGATTTACTATAAATGATAATGAGATCCATTATCAACTAAGTGTTTGTAGGGTTATTCACCGATGCTTAAAGGGAGAGTGATTTCCACGCGAAGCCCGCCGAGTGGACTGCGTGTAGCAACGATGTGACCACTATGCTGGCGAATGGCACTTTCAGTTATTGTAAGACCAAGTCCTGTGCCGCCGCTGTGCCTATCTCGAGCGGTGGAGACGCGGTAAAACGGTCTGAAAATCGCTTCCAGTTCATGGTCAGGTACTCCCTCCCCATTGTCATCCACGGTAATAGTGACCTGCTGCTCTGACTCGGTAAATTGGATGTCGATACGATCCTGACCGTAATAGATAGCATTACGGACAATGTTGTCGAGGGCACTCATCAATAGCTTAGGTGTCCCAGAGATGATTCGGTCAGGGATTGGGGTGAAGGTGAGGCTTTTCCCCATTTGCTCCGCTTCAAACTGGGCATCCGCCAAGATGGCTTCCCATAGACTGCTCAATGGCTGCTTTTCTCGTGTTAGATGGCTATCTGCTTGCATGCGCGACAGTTCCAATAGCTCACCAATCATCTGCTCAAGCCGCTGAGCTTCGGTATCAATTCGTGCCAGTTCTGGGCTCTCTCCTTGTTTTCTGGTTGCAAGCGCGCTGGCCATCCTTAGCCGAGTCAGTGGTGAACGCAGTTCATGTGAAATGTCAGACAGCAGGCGTTGTTGGCCTGAAATCATTTGATTCACCGCTTCGACCATTTGGTTAAAGCTCGCGCCTGCTTGGCGAAACTCACTGGTGCCTTTTTCCAGTTCTGGATCGACAATGAACTCACCTTTTGCTACCCGTTGGGCGGCTCGCTCCAACTTGCGCGCTGGCTGGCTCAATGCCCACGCTAACCAAAGCAGTAAAGGTGTGCTGACCAGCATAACGGCAAACAGCAGTTGGAAAGGCTTATCAAACATGCGCAGTAAAAATGGTGGTGGTTCATTCCACTTCACGCCGATGTAGAGCAGTAAGTCTTGTTTCGCCAGAGTGACGGGCAGCGGACCGGCAACCATATAGTGGCCATACAATTTTTGCTGCGGCTGACCAGGCACATCGATACTAGTGATGAAGTTTTGCAGTGCGCGGTAACGAAAGTTTTTTCGGTCTTGAGTTGTCAGTATGTTGCCGTCTTGGTCGGTCACGAAAAAGCGAGGACGCGGATCTTTAGGCGAACGATTAGGTCCTTCTAGGTTAAAGAGCACCCTGGCTAAGTTGTCGTCTTGTTCGTATCGTTTTTCAATACTGCGCGTAATGTCTACCAAGCGGTTGTAATGGTCGGCAGGAATATCACGGGCTTTACGCGGATCAAGGTGAGGAAGCGATAAGACCGCCACCAAGACAAGAAGCATGGTGAACCAGAAAATAGCAAAAATACGACCATACAAGCTGGTGATTTTGGGTAAACGCATCAATCTTCCTCAACCAGTAAGTAGCCACGACCTCGCAGCGTTTTTATTCTCGATTTGCCGTCACTTCGTTCAGGTAATTTTTTACGTAAGTTAGAGACGTGCATATCGATGGCACGGTCAAAGGCAGCAAGGCGTTTACCCAACACATCCAGACTGAGTACCTCTTTGGTGAGCGTTTCTCCTGGGTGTTGGACAAAGTGGCTGAGCAGCGCAAACTCTGTGGTGGTTAGCTCTATCAGCTGCTCTTGGCAGTAAGCCTCTTGTTTACCGGGGAAAATTTGGATGTCTTGATATTCAATGCAGTCGGTACGTTTATCTGATTTGGTATTGGCATTCGACTGAGTTCTTCGCAAAATTGCTCGCATTCTTGCCAACAGTTCTCGATCACTGAATGGTTTGGGTAGGTAGTCATCAGCGCCAAGTTCCAGTCCAATGACACGATCGATCTCTTCCCCTTTGGCTGTCAGCATCAATACCGGGGTGTCCCAGTTTTCCCTGAGTCGTTTCAGCGTTTCCATGCCATTGAGTTTAGGCATCATTACATCAAGCAAAATGAGATCAATGCGGTCATCGAGCTTTTCCAACCCTTCTTCACCATTGTTGGCTTCGGTCACGTCAAACCCTTCGAAGGTCAGTACTTCGTTTAATAAGCTCGTCAGTTCGATGTCATCGTCAATGAGTAGGATGTTTGGCATTGGGAAATCTCTTTATCTGGGGATACGCTAAGTTTACTGCGAAATGAGCAGGAGATTGAGTGCAAATTGAGCTCTTTACGCTTCTTTACGCTCGCTAAACGTTGCTTTACGTAGCATGTCGTATTCTACACTCAAGCGCTGCAGAGAAAGGCAGCTTAATCCAACAAATACAGTGAAAGGTACGATTATGAAAATGGCAAAAAAATTAGTAGTAGCGGCGGTTGTTCTTCCTCTGACTCTAGGTACTGCAGGTGCCTTCGCGTTTGGTGGCAAAGATCATAAGAAAGGTGGTCACGGTGAATGCGGCGGTGGTTTTGACCGCGGTATGATGCGCCAGCTAGATCTTACTGATGCACAAAAAGAACAACTGAAAGAGATGCGCGAAGCGGGCAAGCAAGAGATGAAAGCCAACTTTAAAGGCAATTTTTCGGAGCGTCAGGCAGAGATGCAAGCTCACCACGCAAAAGTACAGCAGTTAGTTCTGGCTGATAATTTCGACCAAGCTGCTGCGGATGAACTTGCGAAGGCGATGGTAGAGAAACAGACCGAGCGCAAAGTGAAAATGCTAGAGAAGCAGCATCAAATGCTTAGTATTTTAACGCCGGAGCAGAAAGCAAAGTTTACTGAACTGCAGCAAGAGCGAATGGGCAAATGCGCAGAGAAAATGCAAAAGCGTTTCGCAGACAAGTAATGTTATTTGTGTGAATAAGCGGCCAGATGGTCGCTTTTTTTATGCCATTTTTATTCAACATGTGAGGCGTTATACTAAGAGTATGTTTGTTTATTGATCAATTATTTATGAAACAGGAATATGCGCGCCTAGTGACCATGGCGGCTTGGACGGCGACCATAGTGGCGACCCTATTGTTGATTGTTAAGGTTGCTGCTTGGTGGGTGACGGGGTCGGTGAGCCTACTGGCATCGCTGATCGATTCGATGCTGGACATCGCCGCCTCTTTGGTGAATTTAGTCGTGGTTCGATACTCTCTTCAGCCCGCAGACAGAGAGCATACCTTTGGACATGGTAAAGCCGAATCGTTGGCGGCATTAGCTCAAGCAATGTTTATTTCTGGGTCGGCGGTCTTTCTGATTCTTAATGGTATCGACCGATTCTTTAGACCTCATGATCTTCAATCCCCCGAGTATGGTGTTTACGTTAGCCTGTTCGCCATTGCGGTGACATTTGCGCTAGTGCGTTTTCAAAAGCATGTGGTGAAGAAAACAGGCAGCCAAGCCATCGCGGCTGACTCGCTTCACTATGAGTCCGATCTTTATATGAACGCTACGATCATGTTAGCGCTCGGGTTGAGTTGGTTTGGTATTAAGCAGGCGGATGCTGTGTTCGCTGTGGGAATTGGCATCTACATCCTGTACAGCGCATTTAAAATGGTTCGTGAAGCGACGCAAACCCTATTGGACCGAAAGCTGCCAGACAGCGAACTTAACGACATTCGCAGCGTGTGTCTCTCTGTCCCGGGGGTATTAGGGGTTCACCAGTTGCGCACGCGAATGTCTGGCCCGACACGTTTTATCCAGTTGCACTTAGAGCTAGAAGATCAGCTCGCATTAATTGAAGCGCATCGAATCTCTGACGAAGTAGAAGATAAACTTCTTGAACTGTTTCCTGAGTCGGATGTACTGATCCATCAAGACCCTTATTCTGTGGTCTTAGGAGCGGAAAGAGTGCAGAAATCTCAAGATTGGTAATTGAGGTTAGCGCGACAAAGCATCACTTATTGACTATCTTTTCAGCGGGTTCACTTTTAACTGTGATCCTGATGTGTATCAAGTAAGTGAAATTGCAAAGCTGTAATACTCTTACATAAGTAGAAAAGTTACATAATTTCGTGCAAATAAAAGTAGTATTCCTAGTTAGGAAAGGTAACATATTGCACAGTTAAGGAATTAAGTCAGACGCTTAATGTAAGCTGCTGACGTAAAAATTGAAATAAGATTCCCAAAAATCGAGGGTGAGCATGATTAAGAAGATCGGTGTCTTAACAAGTGGCGGTGACGCACCTGGTATGAACGCAGCTGTTCGTGGCGTAGTACGTACTGCACTGTCTGAAGGGTTAGAAGTCTACGGCGTGTTTGATGGCTACCTAGGCCTGTATGAAGACCGTATCCAGAAACTGGATCGTTCAAGCGTTTCTGACGTGATCAACAAGGGCGGTACTTTTCTAGGTTCTGCGCGTTTCCCAGAATTCAAAGAAGTGGAAGTGCGCCAGAAAGCGATCGAAAACCTACAGAAGCACGGCATTGAAGCGTTAGTGGTTGTCGGTGGTGACGGCTCTTACATGGGGGCGAAGAAACTGACTGAAATGGGTTACCCATGTATCGGTCTTCCTGGCACTATCGATAACGATATCGCAGGTACAGATTACACCATCGGTTACCTAACTGCGTTAAACACAGTTATTGATGCGATTGACCGTCTACGTGACACCTCATCTTCTCACCAACGTATTTCGATTGTTGAGATCATGGGTCGCCACTGTGGCGATTTAACTCTTATGTCTGCGATTGCAGGTGGTTGTGAGTACATCATCACACCGGAAACTGGCCTAGATAAAGAGAAGCTGATCAGCAATATCCAAGACGGTATTGCGAAAGGTAAGAAGCACGCCATTATTGCGCTGACAGAGCTTATGATGGATGCAAATGAACTAGCGAAAGAGATTGAAGCGGCAACAGGTCGTGAAACTCGTGCGACAGTTCTTGGCCACATTCAACGTGGCGGTCGTCCGACTGCGTTCGACCGTGTTCTTGCTTCTCGTATGGGTAACTATGCCGTTCATCTATTGATGGATGGTCACGGCGGTCGTTGTGTCGGTATCCAAAAAGAGCAGTTGGTTCACCATGACATCATTGACGCTATCGAGAACATGAAGCGTCCAGTTCGTGAAGACCTATTCAAGGTTGCAGAAGAGCTGTTCTAAGTTTTACGCTTAAGCACAGATAAAAAAGCCAGTTGGGAAACCAACTGGCTTTTTGTTTATGGGGTCAGGTTAGTTGACTAGCATGGTTGAAAGTACGTAACCAACAGTCGTTGCCGTGACCACACCAATGAAACCAGGCAGTAAGAAACTGTGGTTAAGTACATACTTGCCAATCTGTGTTGTACCAGAGCGGTCAAAGGTTATCGCCGCTAAGTCACTTGGGTAGAATGGGAAGAAGAAGTAGGCGTAACAAGCTGGGAGTACACCAATCAGTACTGGCGCAGGAATCCCCATCGCGAAGCCAAGTGGTAGCATGATGGTGAGCACCGCAGCTTGGCTTTTCAAGAAGACCGAAACCACAAACATCGCAATCGCGAAGGTCCATGGGTGGGCAGCAACAATGTCACTGACTAGGCTAATTAGGTACGGTTTGTGGAAGCCGATGATGGTGTCACTCATCCATGCAATACCAAAGATGATGATGACGGCGGTCATACCCGCAATGAAGACATTGCTGTGAACGATCTTCTTCGGCTCAACTTTCGTGGTGAGTAGAATCAAAGCACCAACAGACAACATCAAGAACTGAATAGCCACCGACATTTTCACTCCAGCTGGTAGCAATCCGAGATCTTTACCAAACATGGCAACGAAGATGACAGTAGCGATACCCGCTAAGAAAATCGCCAATCCTTTTTTCGCCACGCCTTCGTGTGCTGGGCTCTCATCTTCTTCACTGGAAGCATCAATCAGTTGTGCCTTGAATTCAGGATCTTGGCAACGCTCAATAAATGCTGGATCTTGGTCGAGCTCTTTACCACGTTTCAGGCTCCATAAGCAGCCAACCAATACGCCGATTAACGTTGCCGGTATAGTAACGAGTAAAACATTGACCAAGCTGATGTCTAAGTGGTTGTCGGCGGCAGTCGCCATGACCACGGCCGCAGCTGCCGCAATAGGACTCGCCGTAATCCCCATTTGAGAGGCAACGGTTGCCATCGCCATAGGGCGCTCTGGGCGGATGCCTTTTTTGTAGGCGACATCGTAGATTACTGGTAGAAGTGGGTAAACCGAGTGACCAGTGCCAACCAGTACAGTAAGGGAGTAAGTACAGAGGGGGCCAAGAAAGACGATTTGACTTGGGTGCTTACGCAGTAAACGCTCGGCAAATTTCACGAGCAGTTTAAGTCCCCCTGTCGCTTCCAACGTAGCGGACGCGGCAACCACGGCCAAAATAATTAGCATGACACTAATTGGTGGTGAACCTGGAGCGACCCCAAATACAAACGCGAGAACCGAAACGCCTAGGCCCCCGAGTAAACCAAAAGCAATGCCTCCATGGCGGATACCGATAAATATCACCGTAAGAAGCAGGAGCATATGTACGTAAAACATAATCAAACCCTACGAGGTAACAGAAGTAGGGTTCATGCTATCCAAAAGTGGTAGGTGGAAATGTGAAGTTCTATGCTTATCTGGCACAGAGTTTGCGTTATCGGCGGCTTCTTTGTTTTTTGTCAAATTGCGGCGCAGTAACCATCGTCAGGTTGCTAATTCGCCGCAACGATCATGGTTTTGGGCGCGAGATTTTCCGGCTATGGAATTTTTGGTGTACACCACGGCGCAGCGCTTTGACCCTGTTTTCGGCTCTGTCGACCCCAAGCAGTACGCTCAGTACCAGCAGGGTAATGACAACCGATTGTTGTAAGTACCCCAAACCAATCATCATTCCAAGCGCAGCAAGCACCCAAATGACGGCTGCCGACGTGACGCCATGAATCTTGCCATCGAGCGTCATCATGACCCCTGCGCCAAGAAAGCCCACCCCAGTAATGATTTGTCCGAGCACGCGAGCTTGGTCTAGCGTATTGGGTGACAAGGAGACAGCCATTGACATAAATAAGTAGGTGCCCGATATGATCAATATCGAGGTGCGAATTCCAACGGGTTTGCCACGAGTCTGGCGCTCGACACCGACCAGAATGCCGTTGACGGCGCAGCAAAGTAGAGCAGGCCATGTGAATGGCCCAAGATCGAGAAATTGTTCGATAGATGGTTGCATTTTGACCTCCAAAGCGTCGGAGTATGCACAGGATAGCGTTGTCTATCGAACGAATTATTTTTGTCGTCTAGATTACTCTAAGTGCAAGTCCAGAGGGGTTTTACTCTTGCGGCCACCTATCTCGCGAGTGAGTTTGGGCACCAAGTATCCTGAGACGCGCTCAAGCAGACCTGCCATGATAGCTTTGGCTTGCTGATCCGAAATATAGAAGTGCGCAGCCCCTTGAACTTTATCGAGAACGTGCATGTAGTAAGGAAGAATTCCAGCGTCAAAAAGAGTTTCACTGAGCGCCACTTGTGCCTCAACGCAATCATTGACGCCTTTGAGCATCACTCCTTGGTTTAGCAAGGTGACCCCTGCTTGCTTGAGATCGTGCATTGCGCGTTTCAGTTCATGGTTGATCTCTTGGGCGTGGTTAATGTGCGTCACCATGATCACTTGTAAGCGACTGTCATTGAGTATCTCGAGTAACTCCGGCGTGATTCGGGCCGGAATGACAACGGGTAAACGCGAGTGGATCCTGATGCGTTTGATATGTGGAATATCAGCGATGTGATTGATGAGCCACTGCAGCTCTTCATCTTTCGCCATTAATGGATCGCCGCCCGATAAAATGACTTCATTGAGCTCTGATTGTTGGCGAATGTAATCAAGACTTTGCTGCCAAACTAGTTTGTTGCCTTTGTTCTCTTGGTAGGGGAAATGACGGCGAAAACAGTAACGGCAGTTAACGGCACATCCACCCTTCACAATCATTAGCGCTCGGTTGCGGTACTTATGCAGTAACCCAGGTGTCTCATTATCTTGCTCTTGTAGAGGGTCGTTGGAATAGCCCTCGTGCACTTCAAATTCTTGTGAAAGTGGTAAAACCTGGCGCAAAAGCGGGTCATAAGGATTGCCTTTCTCCATTCTATCGACAAAACTTTGCGGCACACGCTGCGCAAATAGCTTTCTCGCTGCAAATCCGTCTTGCCATTTAGCAGGAGCGATTTCCAGCTTTTCGAGCAATTTGGCAGGATCAGAGATCCCATTCGCTAGCTGTTGAAGCCAGTTTTGCTCAACAGAAACGGCTTTTCGGGTTATGATATGCGGCATTGAATTTAGCTCTAAGAATGTAAAGAGGAAAAAATGGCTACTGTTAGCACCAATGAATTTAAAGGCGGTCTAAAACTCATGCTTGATAACGAGCCTTGCGTTATCCTGGAAAACGAATACGTTAAGCCAGGTAAAGGCCAAGCGTTCAACCGCGTGAAAATTCGTAAACTTCTTTCTGGTAAAGTGCTAGAGAAAACCTTTAAGTCTGGTGAAACTTGTGAAGTTGCAGACGTAATGGATATCGACCTAGATTATCTATATAACGACGGCGAATTCTACCACTTTATGAACAACGAAACGTTTGAGCAAATCGCTGCAGACGTAAAAGCGGTTGGCGAAAACGCGAAATGGTTGGTAGAAAACAACACGTGTATGCTTACTCTTTGGAATGGTAACCCAATCGTTGTGACACCACCAAACTTCGTTGAGCTTGAAGTGACAGATACCGACCCAGGCCTAAAAGGCGATACTCAAGGCACTGGTGGCAAACCAGCAACGCTTTCAACTGGCGCTGTGGTTCGCGTACCACTGTTCATCGCTATCGGTGAAGTAATCAAAGTGGATACTCGTACTGGCGAATACGTTGGTCGTGTAAAATAAATAGACTTTGGTTAAGTTTCAGTAAAAGGTCACTTCGGTGGCCTTTTTTGTTTTTCTGCTCGGTGCTTGATGTGCCACAATCTTTACTACGCTTTATGTGACTAAACTAAAACTCATGAATCAGTCTATACGTATCTGGCTTGACGCCGCACGCCCAAAGACTTTGCCACTGGCATTAGTTTCTATCTTGACGGGTAGCGTACTGGCGTACTCCACGCATCAATTTTCTTTCCCGGTTGCTTTGCTGGCATTTATAACCGCCACCTTGCTACAAATATTATCCAACTTGGCCAATGATTATGGCGATGCAGTAAAGGGCACCGACAACGAAAAACGGTTAGGGCCAATGCGAGCTATTCAATCGGGCGAGGTGAGCCAAAGCGCCATGAAATCAGCGATCATTATCAATATTGTATTGACGATGGTGTCCGGTATGGCATTGGTGCTATATGCATTGGATAGCCTGCAAAGTATTCTCGCGTTCATTGGTTTGGGAGTACTCGCGATTGTCGCGGCGATCGCCTATACCGTGGGCAATAAGCCATATGGCTATGTGGGTCTTGGTGATGTGTCAGTCTTTATCTTTTTTGGCTTGTTGGGTGTTGCCGGCACGTTTTTCTTGCACACGGGAGTGATTGCACCGCTGCTGACGTTGCCAGCCATAGGGTGTGGTTTGCTCGCTGTTGCGGTTTTGAATATCAATAATATGCGTGATATTGAAAATGATGAAGAGTGTGGAAAGCGCACGGTCGCGGTTCGATTAGGTCAACATAAAGCGAAGCAATACCATTCTCTGTTGCTTGTCGGAGCCTTAGTGTCGTTTATCGCCTATTTAGTGCTTCAGCCGAGCCCGATCTGGTTTAGTTTTCCTTTTCTGATTAGTGCTCTGATTGTTTATAAGCACGGAAAAGCCGTGTGGCGAGCAGAGCAACCCGCGCAAATTGCACCAATGATGCCTGTGATCGTTAAGTGCTCGTTGGTCACTAACTTGCTTTTTGCCGGAGTTGTAATTGCACAAACACTGGTGAGTTAAGTGATGCGTGTCATTGCAATGACTTAATGTCCCTATATACTCGATGGAGATGACGAACGCGATGGGAAGGAACACGATGGAATACAATACCTCTGCCCTATGTGACATTTACCTAGAACAGGTCGATGTTGTAGAGCCTATGTTTAGTAATTTTGGTGGTTGTGCCTCTTTTGCTGGACAAATTACAACCGTCAAATGTTTTGAAGATAACGGTTTGATTCGTGAGATCCTAGAGCAAGATGGTTTAGGTCGTGTACTGTTGATCGATGGTGGCGGTTCGCTGCGTCGGGCTTTGATTGATGCAGAGCTTGCAACGCTTGCAGAAGAGAATGATTGGGAAGGCATTGTTGCCTATGGATGCGTTCGAGAAGTCGATGAGTTAGAAGACTTGAGTATTGGCATTCATGCATTGGCTTCTATTCCCGTTGGGGCGACGTCGCAAGGTGTCGGTGAAGTGGATGTGCCGGTTAACTTTGGCGGTGTAACCTTCTTGCCTGAGGATTACCTCTATGCTGACAATACGGGCGTGATTCTTTCTCAAGAACCATTGGATATCGACTTAGAACTTGATGAAGACGTCATCGAAGAATAAATAATGACACCGGCTTAGGCCGGTGTTTTTGTTTCGTAAGCCAAGTATTGTTTGCGTAGCTTCAGTGCGTAGAGATACCCTAACAGTCCGCCAATGATATTGCCGAGTGCAATCCCGATAAATAACCCTTCGATGTCATACAACAGGCTCCCCAACCAAGCGCACGGCAGCGTAAAAATGAACAAGCGCATAAAGCTCCACTGAAATGCCTTCAATGGTTGGTGTAATGCATTCAGTCCTGAAACCAACATCATGATGACACCTTGAAAACCATAGCTGAATGGCACCACAAGTAGATAATGCCACAGTAAATCCTTTACCGCTTGCTCTTGAGAGAATAGGGCGGCTAACGGAATACTCAATGGCACCATCATGATGAAAATACCCAGTTGGAGTACCATTGAAAAGCGCATGCTGAGAAAAATTCCTGCAAAGCTTCGATGAGGATTATTGGCGCCCATGTTTTGAGCCACAAAGGGAGTCAAAGCAGAGGTTAGTGCCATCAAAACTAAGATTAGGATCGATTCAACTCTTTGAGCTGCACCATAAGCTGCAACGGCGGCGGTCCCATGACTCGAGAGCATCATCATAAGAATGGCGCCAGAGATCGGGGTCATTGCGTTGGATAACGCAGCAGGGGTACCGATCTTAAGAATCAAACGCCAATCGTGGCTTATTTGTGTCACATTCGGCAGCCCGAGCAATTTTTCTCGTTTGATAAGAACGTAGAGCGAACCACATAAAGCCCCCAACCAACTCAGAGCACTTGCGATTGCAGCCCCCTGAATGCCCAATTCCGGAAACGGTCCAATACCGAAAATGAGCAATGGGTCGAGCACCCCGTTAATACAACCTGCCAGCATCATGATTTTTGCCGGAGTTTTGGTATCCCCTGTCGCACGAATTGCGCTATTGCCCGCCATGGGAATGACCAGCAGTGGGATCGTTAGATACCAAATAAACATGTATTGTTCGATGAGGGGAATAAGTTCTGCTTTGGCGCCCAAGCGAAGAAACAGAGGCTCAATCGTCAGTAGTCCGAGAGTGCAGGCTAGGGCAACGAGGACAACCGCAAGCAACAATCCATGGGAAGAAAAACGGGCGGCGTCTTGGGGCTGTCCTTGGCCAAGTAAGCGACCGATATTGGTGGATAAGCCCATACCTATTCCCATCGTTATGCAGTTAACCGCAAAGGTAACGGGAAAGGTATAACTGATGGCAGCCAACGCTTCAGTGCCCAATAGCGAGATAAAAAACGTATCGACAAGGTTAAACATCAAGATCGCGATAAGCCCGAACGTCATCGGAACGGTCATTTGACGTAAAACGGTAGGGATGGGGCCGGTCAACAGGCCGTGCTTATCCTGCATTGAGAGCTACTGTTTGCTTGGAGGAAAAACGTAGCATACTTGATCTATGGCGATACGACCAATTCTCAGACACAAAAAAGGCCAGCCGAAGCTGACCTTAAAAATCGTTATTCGTTAAGAATAAATTATGCTTTAGCTGCTGCCGCTGCTTTAGCGATTGCTGCGAAGCTCTTAGCATCTAGAGATGCACCACCAACTAGAGCACCGTCGATGTCTGGTTGTGAGAAGTAAGCTTCAGCGTTGTCAGGCTTAACAGAACCACCGTATTGGATGATTACTTGTGCTGCAACTGCTTCATCTTTCGCTGCGATTAGAGCACGGATAGAAGCATGGATGCGTTGTGCATCTTCAGCTGTTGCTGCTTTACCAGTACCGATAGCCCAGATTGGTTCGTAAGCGATGATTGCATCGTTTAGTGCTTCTACGCCGTAAGTGTCGATCACTGCGTTGATTTGGCGTGCACATACTGCTTCAGTTTCGCCCGCTTCGTTTTGCGCTTCAGATTCACCGATACAGAATACTGGCTTAAGACCGTTTTCTTTTAGGAAGTTGAATTTCTTCGCGATGAACTCATCAGATTCGTTGTGGTATTCACGACGCTCAGAGTGACCGATGATGATGTGAGAAGCACCAAAATCTTTTAGCATCTCTGGAGACATATCGCCAGTGAATGCACCGCTGTTGTTTAGGTCAGTGTTTTGTGCACCTAGGATGATCTTGTTACCGCCTTCAGCGATTACACGCTCTGCAAGGTCGATGTAAAGTGCTGGTGGCGCTACGGCTACGTCAACACCTTCAACGCCTTCAAGCTCAGCGTTAAGACCAGTTAGCAGCTCTTTAACCATTGCTTTGCTGCCATTCAGTTTCCAGTTACCCATCACTACAGGACGACGCATAGGAATATCTCCCTTATCTCTTATGTAAAAATTCAATTAATGTAAAAAATCTTCGTAGGAATATAACAGAATAAATTCGCCAGATCATGACTAGTATCATGTCTTAACCGGATCTCATTCAATGGTTGGAGCTGTCACTGCACATAATTGACCTATCTTGCGCTGACTAGAGTGATCCGTTATGCAGAATAGTGCCCTTTGGCTGCAAAACCTGCTTAGAAATTGCTAATAGTGGAAGGAGTATAGTTCGTAATGATGAAACTCTCTTACATTTGAGGATAACAATGCCAAACCTAGTAATGGAATACTCCAACTCAGTCGATGAGCGTGTTAATGTGCAAGGCCTGCTGGAAGATTTGCACCAAGTCGCCTTACAAAGCGGGTTATTTGATGTTGGCTCGGTAAAATCACGAGCGTTGCGCTGCCACAATTGGTTGATTGGGGAGGAAGCCGACAGCGTCGATTTTATCCATCTCAGTTTTGAATTACTGGATGGCCGAACCGCTGAACAGAAGAGAGACTTATCTCGTCAGTTAATGACCGTTTTGCAAGAGCAAGCCAGTCATGTCCGAAGCCTAACCGTCAACATTCGAGATATGGACAAAGATTGCTTCCAGAAGGTCATTAATTAGTTTTTATTTTTTAGGTAATGGGATGTCAATTAAAGAGTTATTGTTTTCTTTCCAAGGTCGCGTAGGTCGAAAAGTCTACTGGACATGGAATTTGGTTTACTACATTGCGATATTTGGCTTCGGAATAGGAATGAATGTTCTCTTTCCTGCCATTTCTCACCTAGTTTTGCCGATATTTCTCATCGCAGCTTTACTTCCCGATTTAGCCATTACAGCGAAACGCTGGCACGATCGCGGAAAATCTAACTGGTGGCTATTGATGAACGTGCCACTGATTGTTGGGCGTTTAATGGCGCCGATGGATGGAGAACCAATGACTTCTCCTTCAACAGAGCAAATGATCGCTTACACAATCTCGCTTGTGTGCGGAATCTGGATTTTCGTTGAGTGCGGGTTGTTAAAAGGGCAGGCGGGCGATAACTCATACGGGCCGGAGCCAAAGTAACCGGAGCTAAAAAATAATTGTTAATGGCGTTGAGATGTTCTGACGCCATAAAAAAGGGTTGGCATCTCAAGCCAACCCTTAGCAGACTCTCTCTTCTCGCTACTTCCTTAGCAACACTTCTTCTATGTGGTGATCTTGGCCTTTCTTCAAAATAAGTTGGGCGCGCCCTTTGGTGGGGAGAATATTCTGCGTCAGGTTGATGCCATTGATGGTTTGCCAAATATCGTGAGCTTTATCGATGGCTTCCACTTTGTTGAGTTTGGTGTAGTGGCTAAAATAGGAGCCCGGTTTGGTAAACGCACCCTGACGAAACTTAAGAAAGCGTTCAACGTACCAGTTTTCAATGACATCAGAGTCAGCGTCGACGTAAATTGAAAAGTCGAGGAAGTCAGAAACAAACACGCGGTGCGGATCATGCGGGTAGTCCATGCCACTTTGCAAAACGTTAAGGCCTTCAATAATCAAGACATCAGGGCGGTCGACAACTTTCACTTCATCAGTAATGTCGTAGGTAATGTGCGAATAAACGGGCACTTCGAGATTGGGCTTTGCGGCTTTGACATCGGAGACAAACTCGACAAGGCGTTTAATATCGTAAGACTCCGGAAAACCTTTACGGTGCATAATGCCGCGCTCATTCAAAACCTTCTTTGGATAAAGGAAGCCATCAGTCGTTACCAACTCGACTTTAGGGTGTTTCTCCCAACGAGAGAGCAAGGCTTTGAGTAATCGCGCTGTGGTACTTTTACCCACTGCAACGCTTCCTGCGATCCCAATAATAAACGGCGGGGTCGATTCCTGATTACTAAGAAAGTTATTAAGGACAGTATTACGGCTTTGTCTGGCAGAAATGTAAAGATTCAGAAGACGCGCGAGAGGCAGATAAATTTCAACGGCCTCCTCCATTGTGAGGCTTTCGTTAACACCTTGCAGTTCGATCAAATCCTCTTCGGATAGCGTCATGGGCACAGAATTGCGCAATTCTGCCCATTGCTGACGATTAAAAGAGAGATAAGGTGTCATAGTCTTCCTAACCCAAATATCACGATAAGAGCAGCGAAAATACAACAACAAGCGCCGAAAGCAAATGAGAAGGGGACGATTAAGTTGCATTTTGCGCCCAATTTGTGTGTTTTTTCAGCAAAAGAGCGGAAACTGATTAAAATCGTGATTTTTTTTGATTTTGCTATTGCAAGGTTGGAAATCCTTCAATAGAATGCGCACCACTTATGCCGACTTAGCTCAGTAGGTAGAGCAACTGACTTGTAATCAGTAGGTCACCAGTTCGATTCCGGTAGTCGGCACCATTTCTTCGCTAATATCTTTTTAGAGAACGAGAGAAATGGAGTGAAAATTTGGAGGGGTTCCCGAGTGGCCAAAGGGATCAGACTGTAAATCTGCTGGCACTGCCTTCGATGGTTCGAATCCGTCCCCCTCCACCATATTCTTAAGGAAATAGCTCACAGAGTTACGTGTTGCGGGCATCGTATAATGGCTATTACCTCAGCCTTCCAAGCTGATGATGCGGGTTCGATTCCCGCTGCCCGCTCCACTCAATAGTGATGCTGATATAGCTCAGGCGGTAGAGCGCATCCTTGGTAAGGATGAGGTCCCCAGTTCGACTCTGGGTATCAGCACCAGCTCTCAAGCACACTTTTCCTTTTGATACTTTCTTTTAACTAAACTACGTTTAGTGATTGAGAGTAACTATATCACCAATACTTTTTTGGTTGCGTGGTCATCAAAGCCACCTAAATCCGTACCTAGAGGGACAACCCATGTCTAAAGAAAAATTTGAACGTACGAAACCGCACGTAAACGTTGGTACTATCGGCCACGTTGACCACGGTAAAACAACTCTAACTGCAGCTATCTGTACTACTCTTGCTAAAGTTTACGGCGGTGTAGCTAAAGACTTCGCATCTATCGATAACGCTCCAGAAGAGCGTGAGCGCGGTATCACAATCGCTACTTCTCACGTAGAGTACGACACTCCATCACGTCACTACGCACACGTAGACTGTCCAGGACACGCGGATTATGTTAAGAACATGATCACAGGTGCTGCACAGATGGACGGTGGTATCCTAGTTGTTGCTGCGACAGATGGCCCAATGCCACAAACTCGTGAGCACATCCTACTAGGCCGTCAGGTTGGTATCCCATACATCATCGTATTCATGAACAAATGTGACATGGTTGATGATGAAGAGCTTCTAGAGCTAGTAGAAATGGAAGTTCGTGAACTTCTATCTGAGTACGACTTCCCAGGTGATGACCTACCAGTTATCCAAGGTTCTGCACTAGGCGCACTAAACGGCGAAGAGCAGTGGGAAGCTAAGATTGTTGAGCTTGCAGAAGCACTAGACTCTTACATTCCAGAGCCAGAGCGTGCAGTAGATCAGCCATTCCTAATGCCAATCGAAGACGTATTCTCAATCCAAGGTCGTGGTACAGTAGTAACTGGCCGTATCGAGCGTGGTATCCTAACTGTAGGTGACGAAGTAGAAATCGTAGGTATTAAAGAAACTACAACAACTACTTGTACTGGTGTTGAGATGTTCCGTAAGCTTCTAGACGAAGGTCGTGCGGGTGAGAACGTTGGTGCACTTCTACGTGGTACTAAGCGTGACGAAGTAGAGCGTGGTCAAGTACTAGCGGCTCCTAAGTCAATCAACCCACACACTAAATTTGAGTCTGAAGTATACGTACTGTCTAAAGATGAAGGCGGCCGTCACACTCCATTCTTCAAAGGTTACCGTCCACAGTTCTACTTCCGTACAACTGACGTAACAGGCGACATCACTCTACCAGAAGGTGTAGAAATGGTAATGCCAGGTGACAACGTACAAATGACTGTTGAGCTAATCGCACCAATCGCAATGGACGAAGGTCTACGTTTCGCGATCCGTGAAGGTGGCCGTACAGTAGGTGCTGGTGTTGTTGCTAAGATCTTCGACTAATTCTTTACGAATAGCTGAAGTCTTCGGAAAAATCTTTGAATAAGATTTGACGAACCAGTAGCAAAAAGGGCATCATTTGATGCCCTTTTTCTGCACTAAATATAATGTTTGCCGATTTCTTGTCCAAGCAAGCATTAAGCAGGATTTTTTGGTCGTGATATTATGTCTCGATCAATGAAAAGAGTACGTCAATCGATTACGATTGCCGTTTCATGGATTTGCCCTGCAACAGCGGGGTTGTTTTCGTCTATATTAAGACTTGTGACAGGTTGGTTTTATGAAAGCTAATAATGCTGAAACTCCTGATAGCTCAAATGGCGCAGATATCTTCAAGTGGATTGTCACTTTTGCTCTGCTAGCTGCCGCTGTTGTGGGTAATTACCTGTATGGTGAAATGTCTGTAGTGGTTCGCGCTGCAGGCGTTGTTGTACTTATTGCTGCGGCACTAGGTGTTGCTGCTACAACAACTAAAGGTAAAGCTGCGATCGATTTTGCTAAAGAATCTCGTATGGAAGTTCGCAAAGTGGTTTGGCCAACGCGTCAAGAAACTATGCAAACAACTTTGATCGTTTTAGCTGTAAGTATTGTAATGGCTCTAGCGCTATGGGGCATTGACGGCATTATGGTTCGTCTTGTTGCTTTAGCGACTGGGGTATAGAGGGTTTTTATACATGAGTGAAGCTCCAAAAAAACGCTGGTATGTGGTTCAAGCCTTCTCTGGATTTGAAGGTCGTGTAGCTCAATCTCTTCGCGAGCATATCAAAATGCATAGCATGGAAGAGCTATTTGGTGAAGTTTTAGTCCCTACTGAAGAAGTAGTGGAAATGCGCGCAGGTCAACGTCGTAAATCTGAGCGTAAATTCTTCCCAGGTTACGTCCTAGTTCAGATGATCATGAACGATGAATCATGGCACCTAGTACGCAGTGTGCCGCGTGTCATGGGCTTCATTGGTGGTACCTCTGACCGTCCAGCTCCTATCACTGATAAAGAAGCTGACGCTATTCTTAACCGTCTTGAGAAAGCGAGTGAAGCTCCTCGTCCACGTACTATGTACGAAGCGGGTGAAGTGGTACGTGTTACAGATGGTCCATTTGCTGACTTCAACGGTACTGTTGAAGAAGTGGATTACGAGAAGAGCCGCCTGAAAGTGTCTGTGTCGATCTTTGGTCGTGCAACACCAGTTGAGCTTGAATTTGGTCAGGTTGAAAAACTTGATTAAATAACGACCTTTTTAGGGTTGTATAAGGCGCGAATTATGACTATAATTTCGCGCCTTTTTACTTCTGATGAAGTAAAAAGAATTTTACGTAAACGGGGAGCTGATCAGTCGATTGGCGTTTGAACCCAAAACTTAGGAATTATCATGGCTAAGAAAGTTGAAGCTTACATCAAGCTACAAGTTGCAGCTGGTATGGCGAACCCAAGTCCACCAGTTGGTCCTGCACTAGGTCAACACGGTGTTAACATCATGGAATTCTGTAAAGCGTTCAACGCGAAAACAGAATCTATCGAGAAAGGTCTACCTACTCCAGTTGTTATCACAGTATACAACGACCGTTCTTTCACGTTCGTAACTAAGACTCCACCTGCTGCTGTTCTTCTTAAGAAAGCTGCTGGCGTTAAGTCTGGTTCAGGCCGTCCAAACACTGAAAAAGTGGGTACTGTAACTGACGCTCAAATCCAAGAAATCGCAGAAACTAAAGCTGCTGATATGACTGGTGCTGACATCGAAGCAATGAAGCGTTCAATCGCTGGTACTGCTCGTTCAATGGGCCTAGTGGTAGAGGGTTAATAAGATGGCTAAACTAACTAAGCGCATGCGCGTAATCCGCGAAAAAGTTGACGTAACTAAAGAATACGAAATCAACGAAGCTGTAGCTCTTCTTCAAGAACTAGCGACTGCTAAATTCGTTGAGTCTGTAGACGTTGCTGTTAACCTAGGCATCGATGCTCGTAAATCTGACCAGAACGTACGTGGTGCAACTGTACTACCTCACGGTACTGGCCGCGAAATCCGCGTTGCAGTGTTCACTCAAGGTGCAAACGCTGAAGCAGCTAAAGAAGCTGGCGCAGACATCGTTGGTATGGAAGATCTTGCTGAGCAAGTGAAGAAAGGCGAAATGAACTTCGACGTAGTTGTTGCTTCTCCAGATGCAATGCGCGTTGTAGGTCAACTAGGTACTATCCTAGGTCCTCGCGGTCTAATGCCAAACCCTAAAGTTGGTACTGTAACTCCTAACGTTGCTGAAGCGGTTAAGAACGCTAAAGCTGGTCAGGTTCGTTACCGTAACGACAAGAACGGCATCATCCACACTACTATCGGTAAAGCAAACTTCTCTGCTGAGCAGATCAAAGAGAACCTAGAAGCTCTTCTAGTTGCTCTGAAGAAAGCTAAGCCATCTTCAGCGAAAGGTACTTTCCTGAAGAAAGTAAGCATCTCTACTACAATGGGTGCTGGTGTTGCTGTTGATCAGGGTAGCCTGAACACTCAAGCAAGCTAATAAATTTGCTTAGGCGCAAAATTAGTGTATAATTCTGCGCCTAATATTTGTGGTTGGGGCTGAACTTTGGTTCATTAAATTCGTTTAGAATTTAGTCTGAATTATGACCCAGTCTCCGTCCAAGACCGTAGGTGTCTGACTTTGTTCTACAAAAGATGGCTTAATTTTCCTACGTAGATGGTGCCCGAACTGACAGAAAGCTCTATGTAAATAGTTAACTTTCTTCTGGGAAGCACCTCAATAACTCTCACTGTCGTGATGATAGTGAGTGGTGTAACGACAACCAGGAGTAAATCCAAGATGGCTTTAAACCTTCAAGACAAAAAAGCAATTGTTGCTGAAGTCAACGAAGCTGCCAGTGGTGCACTTTCTGCAGTTGTAGCTGACTCTCGTGGCGTAGAAGTTGGTGCTATGACTTCACTACGTAAACAAGCTCGTGAAGCGGGTGTTTATGTACGTGTTGTTCGTAACACGCTTATGCGTCGTGCGGTTGAAGGTACAGACTACGAGTGTCTAACTGACACTTTCACTGGTCCTACTCTAATCGCATTCTCTAACGAGCACCCAGGTGCTGCAGCGCGTCTTTTCAAAGACTTCGCTAAAGAGAACAAAGACTTCGAGATCAAAGCTGCTGCATTTGAAGGCGCGCTAACTGACGCTGAAGTACTAGCGACACTACCAACTTACGACGAAGCTATCGCACGCCTAATGATGTGCATGAAAGAAGCTTCTGCAGGCAAGCTGGTACGTACTATCGCTGCACTACGCGACCAAAAAGAAGAAGCTGCTGCTTAAGCCTTGCTTTTCACTGGTTGCTATTTAAACTTATTGTTGATTTAAAAGAGAATTGTTATGTCTATCACTAACGAGCAAATCCTAGACGCAGTTGCAGAAATGTCTGTAATGCAAGTTGTTGAACTAATCGAAGCAATGGAAGAGAAATTCGGTGTTTCTGCTGCTGCTGCTGTTGTAGCTGGCGGTGCTGCTGCAGGCGAAGCTGCTGCTGAGCAAACTGAATTCGACGTTATCCTAGAATCTGCTGGCGGTAACAAAGTTGCTGTAATCAAAGCAGTACGTGGCGCAACCGGCCTAGGTCTTAAAGAAGCTAAAGCTCTAGTAGACGGTGCTCCAGCACCTCTTAAAGAAGGCATCGAGAAAGACGAAGCTGAAGCTCTTAAAGCTCAGCTAGAAGAAGCTGGCGCAACTGTTGTTGTTAAGTAATTATTACTTAAGCTTCTTAGCCTAACGGCTATGGCTGGTGGTTTTATAACCACCGGCCTTTTTGCGCTGTAGGGGTTAGGTGATTTTTCCGCTGTTTAGGCGCCTACCTCCAAGCAAAAAACATTTCATTATCTCTTAACGAAATGTCACTACAGTTAAACAGTTGTTCAGTCACTGTCTCATAACGATTGGAGACAGTTTGGGTCACTTATCAGCGAGCTGAGGAACCCCATGGTTTACTCTTATACCGAGAAAAAGCGCATCCGTAAGGACTTTGGTACTCGTCCACAAGTTTTGGACATTCCATACCTGCTATCGATCCAGCTCGATTCGTTCGAAAAATTCATCGAACAGGATCCTGAAGGTCAATACGGTCTTGAAGCTGCTTTCCGTTCTGTATTTCCAATTCAGAGCTACAACGGCAATTCCGAGCTGCAATACGTTAGCTACCGTCTTGGTGAGCCAGTTTTTGATGTTAAAGAATGTCAAATCCGCGGCGTAACTTATTCAAAACCTCTACGCGTTAAACTACGCCTAGTTATCTTTGATAAAGACGCGCCAGCAGGTACTGTAAAAGATATTAAAGAACAAGAAGTCTACATGGGCGAAATTCCGCTTATGACAGACAATGGTACCTTCGTAATCAATGGTACCGAGAGGGTTATCGTATCCCAGCTGCACAGAAGCCCTGGCGTATTCTTCGACAGCGATAAGGGTAAGACCCACTCATCAGGTAAAGTTCTTTATAACGCACGTGTTATTCCTTACCGTGGTTCATGGCTTGATTTCGAGTTTGATCCTAAGGATAACCTATACGTACGTATCGACCGCCGTCGTAAGCTACCAGCATCTATCATTCTTCGCGCACTAGGTAAGACGACAGAAGAGATCCTGGACATCTTCTTTGAGAAGGTGAACTTCGAAGTTAAAGATCAAACTCTGCTTATGGAGCTTGTTCCTGATCGTCTACGTGGTGAAACTGCGTCATTCGATATCGAAGCAAACGGCAAAGTTTACGTTGAAACTGGTCGTCGTGTAACTGCTCGCCACATCCGTCAGCTTGAAAAAGATGGCGTTGATCATATCGAAGTACCTGTTGAGTACATCGTAGGCAAAGTTGCATCGAAAGATTACATCAACGAAGCGACTGGTGAGATCATTGTTGGTGCAAACCAAGAGATCAGTCTTGAAGCACTAGCGAACCTTTCGCAAGCTGGCCATAAAGCACTAGAAGTTCTATTTACGAACGATCTAGACCACGGTCCGTTCATGTCAGAAACACTACGTATCGACAGCACTGTTGATCGTATTTCTGCACTGGTAGAAATCTACCGCATGATGCGCCCGGGCGAGCCGCCAACGAAAGAAGCTGCTGAAGCACTATTCGAAAGCCTATTCTTCTCTGAAGAGCGTTACGATCTATCGACTGTTGGTCGTATGAAGTTCAACAGCTCTATCGAACGTGAAGATGCTCAAGAGCAAGGCACACTTGACGAAACTGATATCGTTGAAGTGATGAAGAAGCTTATCGCTATCCGAAACGGCATCGGTGAAGTGGACGATATCGACCACCTAGGTAACCGTCGTATCCGTTCTGTTGGCGAAATGGCAGAAAACCAATTCCGCGTTGGTCTAGTACGTGTTGAACGTGCTGTTAAAGAACGTCTAAGCCTTGGTGACCTTGATGCAATCATGCCTCAAGATCTTATCAACGCTAAGCCGATCTCTGCTGCGGTTAAAGAATTCTTTGGCTCTTCACAGCTTTCACAGTTCATGGACCAAAATAACCCGTTATCAGAAGTAACGCACAAGCGTCGTATTTCTGCATTGGGTCCTGGCGGTCTAACTCGTGAACGCGCTGGCTTCGAAGTTCGAGACGTACACGTAACTCACTACGGCCGTCTATGTCCTATCGAAACGCCGGAAGGTCCAAACATCGGTCTGATCAACTCTCTATCTGCGTTTGCACGTTGTAACGAGTACGGTTTCCTAGAGACTCCATACCGTCGCGTAGTAGATGGCGTAGTAACAGACGAAGTAGATTACCTATCTGCTATTCAGGAAGGTCAGTACGTTATCGCTCAGGCGAACACTGTTCTTACTGAAGAAGGTACATTCTCTGAAGAGCTAATCACTGCTCGTCAGAAAGGTGAATCTGGCCTACACCCACGCGAACATGTTGACTACATGGATGTTGCAACTAACCAGGTTGTATCTATCGCTGCATCGCTTATCCCGTTCCTAGAACACGATGATGCGAACCGTGCATTGATGGGTGCTAACATGCAACGTCAGGCAGTTCCAACACTTAAGGCTGATAAGCCTCTAGTTGGTACTGGTATTGAGCGTAACATCGCAGTTGACTCTGGTGTTACAGCAGTAGCGAAACGTGGTGGTGTAATCCAGTCTGTAGATGCTTCTCGCATCGTTGTTAAAGTTAACGAAGACGAGTTGATCCCTGGTGAAGCAGGTATCGATATCTACAACCTAACTAAATACACTCGTTCTAACCAAAACACGTGTATCAACCAGCGTCCATGTGTGATGCCAGGTGAACCAGTAGCACGTGGCGACGTTCTTGCTGATGGTCCTTCAACAGACCTTGGTGAGCTAGCGCTTGGTCAGAACATGCGTATCGCATTCATGCCTTGGAACGGTTACAACTTCGAAGACTCGATCTTAGTATCTGAGCGCGTAGTTCAAGAAGACCGTTTCACTACGATCCACATTCAAGAGCTATCTTGTGTGGCGCGTGATACTAAGCTTGGTGCTGAAGAAATCACAGCTGACATTCCAAACGTAGGTGAGTCTGCTCTGTCTAAACTAGACGAGTCAGGTATCGTTTACATTGGTGCGGAAGTGAAAGGCGGTGACATCCTTGTAGGTAAAGTAACGCCTAAAGGTGAAACTCAGCTAACTCCTGAAGAGAAGCTACTACGTGCTATCTTCGGTGAGAAAGCGTCAGACGTTAAAGATACGTCTCTACGCGTACCAAACTCTGTATCAGGTACGATCATCGACGTTCAAGTATTTACTCGTGACGGTGTTGAAAAAGACAAACGTGCACTTGAAATTGAACAGATGCAGCTTAAAGAAGCGAAGAAAGACCTAACTGAAGAATTCCAGATTCTTGAGGGAGGCCTTCTAAACCGTGTTAAAGCTGTACTAATCGACGGTGGTTACACTGAAGCGAAACTAGACTCTATCGATCGTAAGAAGTGGCTAGAGCTAACGCTTGAAGACGATGCGCAACAGTCACAGCTTGAGCAACTTGCTGAGCAGTGGGATGAGCTAAAAGCTGACTTCGATAAGAAATTCGAAACTAAGCGTCGCAAGATCACTCAAGGTGATGATCTAGCACCTGGCGTACTGAAGATCGTTAAGGTTTACCTAGCGGTTAAACGTCGTATCCAGCCTGGTGATAAGATGGCGGGTCGTCACGGTAACAAGGGTGTAATCTCTAAAATCAACCCTGTTGAAGACATGCCTTACGATGAGAAAGGTCAGCCGGTTGACATCGTACTAAACCCACTAGGTGTACCTTCGCGTATGAACATCGGTCAGATCCTAGAAGTACACTTAGGTCTGGCAGCGAAAGGTATCGGTGACAAGATCAACCAGATGGTGAAAGAGCAGCAAGAGCTTGCTAAGTTCCGTGACTTCCTACAGAAGGTTTACGATCTTGGTGATACTCGTCAGAAAGTAGACGTAGCGTCTCTATCTGATGATGAAGTTCGTACGCTGATCAAGAACCTACGTGGTGGTCTACCGATCGCGACTCCAGTATTTGACGGTGCTTCTGAGCAATCAATCAAAGAGCTTCTGAAACTAGGTGATCTGCCAGAATCAGGTCAGCTTAAGCTGTTTGATGGTCGCACAGGTGACGAGTTTGAGCGTCCAGTAACTGTTGGTTACATGTACATGCTGAAACTGAACCACCTTGTTGATGACAAGATGCACGCTCGTTCAACTGGTTCGTACAGCCTAGTAACTCAGCAACCACTTGGTGGTAAAGCTCAGTTCGGTGGTCAGCGTTTCGGTGAGATGGAAGTATGGGCACTAGAAGCATACGGTGCTGCTTACACGCTTCAAGAAATGCTAACCGTTAAGTCGGATGACGTTAACGGCCGTACTAAGATGTATAAGAACATCGTAGATGGTAACCACAGCATGGAACCTGGTATGCCAGAATCGTTCAACGTATTGTTGAAAGAGATTCGCTCGCTAGGTATCAACATCGAGCTAGAAGACGAAGAGTAATCCCTTCTTTCTAAATAGAAAAAGAGATTATTTGGTAGAAGGTGCTCACTTTTGCGGGTGAGCTCCTTTTAACTCCTTACAGGAGCTGATTGTGAAAGACTTATTAAACTTTCTAAAAGCGCAGCATAAGACCGAAGAATTTGATGCAATCAAAATCGGTCTATCTTCACCAGACATGATCCGTTCATGGTCTTTCGGTGAAGTTAAAAAACCTGAAACGATCAACTATCGTACGTTCAAGCCTGAGCGTGATGGTCTGTTCTGTGCGCGTATCTTTGGTCCAGTAAAAGACTACGAATGTCTTTGTGGCAAATACAAGCGTCTGAAACATCGTGGCGTTATCTGTGAGAAGTGTGGCGTTGAAGTTACACAAACTAAAGTTCGTCGTGACCGCATGGGCCACATCGAGCTTGCATCACCAGTTGCTCACATCTGGTTCCTAAAATCACTACCGTCTCGTATCGGTCTACTAATGGATATCCCTCTACGTGATATCGAACGTGTTCTTTACTTCGAAATGTACGTAGTAACTGAACCAGGTATGACAGATCTAGAAAAATCTCAGATGCTTACTGAAGAAGAGTATCTGGATCGTCTAGAAGAGTGGGGTGATGAATTCACGGCTAAGATGGGTGCGGAAGCGATCAAAGACCTACTTGCGTCTATGGATCTTCCTGCTGAAATCGAAGAAATGCGTGAAGAGCTTCAGTCTACTAACTCAGAGACTAAGCGTAAGAAAATCACTAAGCGTCTGAAGCTTGTTGAAGCGTTTGTTCAATCTGGTAACAACCCAGAGTGGATGATCCTAACTGTGCTTCCGGTACTTCCGCCAGATCTACGTCCTCTAGTACCACTAGACGGCGGTCGCTTTGCGACTTCTGATCTGAACGACCTATACCGTCGCGTAATCAACCGTAACAACCGTTTGAAGCGTCTTCTAGAGCTAGCTGCTCCGGACATCATCGTACGTAACGAAAAACGTATGCTGCAAGAGTCTGTTGATGCACTTCTAGATAACGGTCGTCGCGGTCGTGCGATCACAGGTTCGAACAAACGTCCTCTGAAATCTCTTGCTGATATGATCAAGGGTAAGCAAGGTCGTTTCCGTCAGAACCTTCTAGGTAAGCGTGTAGACTACTCTGGCCGTTCTGTTATCACAGTAGGTCCATACCTTCGTCTGCACCAGTGTGGTCTTCCTAAGAAGATGGCACTTGAGCTATTCAAACCATTTATCTACAGCAAGCTAGAGACTCGTGGTCTTGCGACGACAATCAAAGCTGCTAAGAAGATGGTAGAGCGTGAAGAAGCGGTTGTTTGGGATATCCTAGACGAAGTAATCCGTGAACACCCAGTACTATTGAACCGTGCACCTACACTTCACCGTCTAGGTATCCAGGCGTTCGAACCAGTACTGATCGAAGGTAAAGCGATCCAGCTACACCCACTAGTGTGTGCGGCATACAACGCCGACTTCGATGGTGACCAAATGGCGGTTCACGTGCCTCTAACTCTAGAAGCACAGCTTGAAGCTCGTACACTGATGATGTCGACAAATAACATTCTGTCGCCAGCGTCAGGTGATCCGATTATCGTACCTTCTCAGGACGTTGTATTGGGTCTTTACTACATGACTCGTGACAAGATCAACGTGAAAGGCGAAGGTATGTACCTTGCTAGCCCAGCTGAGGCTGAGAAGGCATACCGTACTAAGACTGCGGAGCTACACGCTCGAGTTAAAGTTCGTATCACTGAGACTGTTAAAGACGAAGATGGCAACAGCACAACTGAGACTAAGATGGTTGATACAACTATCGGTCGTGCAATGCTATGGCAAATCGTGCCAGCAGGTCTTCCGTACAGCATCGTTAACCAAAAGCTAGGTAAGAAGCAGATCTCTCACCTACTTAACGAGGCGTACCGTAAGCTAGGTCTTAAAGACACGGTAATCTTCGCTGACCAAATCATGTACACAGGTTTCGCTTACGCGGCACTTTCTGGTGTCTCTGTTGGTATCGACGATATGGTTGTACCTGCAGCTAAGTACACTGAGATCGAAGAAGCGGAAGCAGAAGTTCGCGAAATTCAAGAACAGTACCAATCGGGTCTTGTAACTGCGGGTGAGCGCTACAACAAAGTGATCGATATTTGGGCATCGACCAACGATCGCGTAGCGAAAGCGATGATGGAGAACCTATCTTCTGAAACTGTTGTTAACCGCGACGGTGACGAAGAGCAGCAAGAGTCATTCAACAGCATCTACATGATGGCTGACTCGGGCGCTCGTGGTTCTGCAGCTCAGATTCGTCAGCTTGCAGGTATGCGTGGTCTGATGGCGCGTCCAGATGGTTCAATCATCGAAACGCCGATTACTGCGAACTTTAAAGAAGGTCTAAACGTACTTCAGTACTTTATCTCAACGCACGGTGCTCGTAAGGGGCTTGCGGATACGGCACTGAAAACAGCGAACTCGGGTTACCTGACTCGTCGTCTAGTAGACGTTGCTCAAGACGTTGTAGTTACAGAGCACGACTGTGGCACTCACGAAGGCGTTCACATGATGCCTCACATCGAGGGTGGTGATGTTAAGGTTGCTCTTACTGAACTTGCTCTTGGTCGTGTAGTTGCTGAAGACGTTCTTAAGCCAGGTACTGAAGATGTTCTGATCCCACGTAATACTCTAATTGATGAGAAGTGGTGTCAGATCATGGAAGAAAACTCTGTAGACAGCATGAAAGTGCGCTCAGTTGTAACATGTGACACAGACTTCGGTTGTTGTGCTCAGTGTTACGGCCGTGACCTAGCACGTGGTCACCTAGTGAACCAAGGTGAAGCAGTAGGTGTTATCGCTGCTCAGTCTATCGGTGAACCAGGTACACAGCTAACGATGCGTACGTTCCACATCGGTGGTGCAGCATCTACTGCAGCAGCAGAGAACAGCATCCAAGCTAAGAACACAGGTACTGTTAAACTTCACAACGCGAAGTTCGTAACGAACAAAGACGGTAAGCTTGTTATCACTTCTCGTGCTTCTGAACTAACTATCATTGATGAGTTCGGTCGTACGAAAGAGAAGCACAAACTGCCTTACGGTTCTCTACTGTCTAAAGGCGACAACGACGCAGTTGAAGCTGGTGAAACAGTAGCTAACTGGGAAGCGCACACTATGCCAATCATCACTGAAGTGGCAGGTCGCATCCAGTTCGTAGACATGATCGACGGTGTTACAGTTTCTCGCCAAACAGATGACCTAACAGGTCTATCTTCAAGCGAAGTAACTGACGCAGCAGCTCGCCCATCTGCAGGTAAAGATATGCGTCCAGCTATCAAACTTGTTGATGCAGCAGGCAACGACGTAATGATTCCTGGTACTGAAATGCCAGCTCACTACTTCCTACCTGGTAAAGCGATCGTGAACATCGAAGACGGCGCAGAAGTAGGTGTGGGTGATACACTTGCACGTATTCCTCAGAAGTCTGGTGGTAACAAAGATATCACCGGTGGTCTTCCACGCGTTGCGGACCTATTCGAAGCACGTAAGCCAAAAGAGCCTGCGATCCTTGCTGAGAAGACGGGTACTGTTAGCTTCGGTAAAGAGACCAAAGGTAAGCGTCGTCTAGTTATCACTCAAGAGAGTGGTGAAGCGTACGAAGAGATGATTCCTAAGCATCGTCAGCTTAACGTTTTCGAAGGCGAAAAAGTTGAGTGTGGTGACGTAATTGCGGATGGTCCAGAGTCTCCACATGACATTCTACGTCTACGTGGTGTACACGCTGTGACTGAATACATCGCGAACGAAGTTCAAGAAGTATACCGTCTGCAAGGCGTTAAGATTAACGATAAGCACATTGAGACTATCGTTCGTCAGATGCTACGTAAGTGTACAATCACATTTGCTGGTGACTCTGAGTTCCTAGCCGGTGAGCAGGTTGAATACGCGAACGTTAAAGTTGCTAACCGTCAACTAGAAGCAGAAGGCAAAGAGCCAGCACGCTTCGAACGCGAACTACTAGGTATCACGAAGGCGTCTCTAGCGACTGAATCGTTCATCTCTGCGGCATCGTTCCAGGAGACAACTCGCGTACTAACAGAAGCCGCGGTTTCTGGTAAGCGTGATGAGCTACGTGGTCTGAAAGAAAACGTAATTGTTGGTCGTCTAATCCCAGCAGGTACAGGTTTCGCATACCACCAAGAGCGTCAAGCTAAGCGTGTAGAAGAGCAAGAAGGTCCTTCAGCTGAACAAGCAACAGACAACCTTGCAGCACTGCTTAACGCAGGTTTCTCATCTGACGAGTAATCGCAGATAAAGAAATGACAAAAGGCACCTTCGGGTGCCTTTTTTGTGTCTATATCATGGGACTTTTGTTGCTGATAGCTATGCCTGTAGGCAAAAAGCATAGGGTCAACGTGTTTACGTTAACCCGTCGTGATGGCAAGTTATTTTCCTGGTTATGCGCCCGGAGGGATGGCTAAGCTGTCAGCGATCAACTGAATTAAGCTGTCTTCTACCTCAAAACGCATTTCTAATACTTCACCAACTGAGGACATGTCGGCTTCGAAGTCAGGCAGTTCATCTTCTGCGCTGACATTAACGTACTTGTCGTTGAATTCCAAAAGTGGGTCGGTAGTGAGTACAATCTTAGCGTAGGCGGCATCAATCTCGTTGTTTGTCTTAAAGCCGGTAGCTTGCCACTTTTCCATTACCATGTCGTAAATTTTGAAATGGCCTTCGGAGATGTAGTCGACAACGTGGTCGCAAAAAGAGCTAATTTGCTTAGGAGAAGGGAGCTCAACCACGTTACTGTGCCCATTGACGGGCTGGAGAGAACCGAGTTTACAGTATTCAACAATCAGTGATTGTCGAGTTTCTAGCCAATGGTCAATGACTTCACTTGAGCCACCCCACTGTTCTTGTGTTCTTTTTAGTTTATTTAGCATGACCATGCCCTCATGATCGGATCACACTCCGGTGATCATTACGCTTTGTAGTAACAAAGCTGTTCTAGAGATACAACCTCTTGTCCTTACTAGAATTTATAGCCAGAAAATTGCCTTACTACAAACTCTGGTATGAATTTAGATTGCCAGTAAAATGGTTTGACTGCAAGTGAAGAGGATGGACAATGTTAAATAAAGGTGACATCAACCCTATACATAACTGTTACTGGTGTGTTGTGTCTGGGAGTGACATTTGGTTGTTAGACGGAAGATTACCCAAAGGCAGCAGCCATGAATTAGATCTACCTCTAGAGCTTGCCACTGAAGTGGGCGTCTATGAAAGGATACCAGTGATGTGGCTTAATGAAGCGGATTTGAGCTGCGACTATGTGCTAACGTCACTGCGAGATTGTTTGCATTTTCCTGAGCCCTTGTTTTTGCTCATGAGCAAAGCCATTCAATATGGCCATATGAACCAATCAATGCGCTTTTGTCCTCAATGTGGAGGCCGTAATCACCTCAATCACAATCAACTAGCCATGCAATGTGGGGATTGTCGGACATTGCATTATCCAAGAATTTTTCCATGCATCATCGTTGCTGTCCGTAAAGACAGCCAACTGCTGCTTGCCCAACATCCAAGGCATCGTAATGGTATGTATACCGTCATTGCGGGCTTCTTGGAGGTAGGAGAAACCCTAGAGCAATGTGTTGCCCGCGAAGTCAAAGAAGAAACCGGTATTGAGGTGACCAACATTCGCTACGTTGGCAGTCAGCCATGGGCGTTTCCATCCAGTATGATGATGGGATTTCTTGCCGATTATCAATCTGGCACGTTAAAGCCGGATTATAGTGAGCTGAGTGATGCTCGTTGGTTCCACCCTAACGATATGCCGCCAGTCGCCCCCAAAGGGACGATTGCTCGTGAACTTATTGAAACAACATGTCAGCTAATAAATGACTTAGAGTCTTGAAAAATAGGCAAAAAAAACCCTCCATGAAGGAGGGGGTAAGTAAGATGTCGTTATGAGATGCCAAGCACTGAGTGCTCGGTTTATAATTGTAGTTTTCGCTAGCAAACAAATTTTTAACACCCTTACTGAATGGGTGCAAATTAAGCACTGATTTTATAGTTAATAACTTGATCTAGGTTGCAAAGCACACAGCTTTTGCGAGCCAAACAGTGTTAGAATAACGGCCACAAAAAGTGAGTCTAAAGAATCGGATATACGGAATGACAGAATTAAAAAATGATCGTTACCTGCGCGCTCTGCTCAAGCAGCCAGTCGATTACACACCAGTATGGATGATGCGCCAAGCAGGTCGATACCTTCCAGAATATAAAGCAACGCGCGCTGAAGCCGGTGATTTTATGTCACTGTGTAAAAACGCTGAGCTCGCGTCAGAGGTAACTCTTCAGCCACTGCGTCGTTTTCCTTTGGATGCTGCGATTCTATTCTCTGATATTCTGACTATCCCAGATGCAATGGGCCTTGAGCTTCGTTTTGCTGCCGGTGAAGGGCCAGTATTCGACAAGCCAATTACCTGTAAAGCGGACGTTGAAAAGATCGGTATTCCCGATCCTGAAGGTGAACTGAAGTACGTAATGAACGCTGTGCGTCAGATCCGTAAAGATCTGAACGGTGATGTCCCATTGATCGGTTTCTCTGGTAGCCCTTGGACGCTCGCGACTTACATGGTTGAAGGTGGTAGCTCTAAGGCTTTCACTAAGATCAAAAAGATGATGTACGCTGAGCCACAAACGCTGCACCTACTTCTAGATAAGCTAGCAGACAGCGTGATTGAGTACTTAAACGCACAGATCAAAGCGGGGGCGCAATCTGTGATGGTATTTGATACTTGGGGTGGCGTGCTGACTCCCCGTGACTACAACCTATTCTCGCTGCAATACATGCACAAGATTGTCGACGGTCTAATCCGTGAAAACGACGGTCGTCGTGTTCCTGTTACCCTATTCACTAAGAATGGTGGTATGTGGCTTGAGCAGATCGCAGCAACGGGCTGTGATGCAGTTGGTCTAGACTGGACAATCAATATCCAAGATGCGGTGAAGCGTGTTGGCGATAAAGTGGCACTGCAAGGCAATATGGATCCATCTATGTTGTACGCATCGCCAGAACGTATTCGTGAGGAAGTTGCGACAATCCTTGAAGGGTTTGGTGATGCAGGTACAGGCCATGTATTTAACCTCGGCCACGGTATCCACTTAGATGTTCCGCCAGAAAACGCAGGCGTGTTTGTTGAAGCCGTACATGAGCTATCTAAGCCGTACCACAAATAACTAAGTAACTGATTGAAAGCGCCTGATATGACCAGGCGCTTTTTTGTTATGGGTTACACTAACCGCTATACTGCACAAGAGAAATGGAAGAGGGTACGGAATAATAATGAAAACACGCGACAAAATAGTGTTGGCAGCATTAGAACTATTCAATCAACACGGTGAACGTAACATCACCACGAATCACATTGCTGCGCATATCGACATCAGTCCGGGAAACCTTTATTACCACTTCCGCAACAAGCAAGAGATCGTCCGCGAGATTTTTGCACTTTATTCGAATGAGCTTCTAGAGCGCTTCACCCCAATCCAAGCTCAGCAGGAAAGTCTAGTGATGCTGAAGCATTATCTGAATTCTATTTTTACTTTGATGTGGAAATACCGATTCTTTTACGCCAACTTGCCAGAGATTCTGCAGCGAGACGAACAGTTGCATGAGGAATACATTCAGGTACAGGAAAAGTTACAAACCAATCTAGTTAACATTATGCGAGTCTTTGTCGGGTTGGAGCTGCTGAATGTCGAAGAGAGCGAAATGAAGCCTCTCGTGACGACACTGCATCTTATCGCGTGCAGTTGGTTGGGCTATCAAGCCGCGATGTCACCAAAGACTCAAATCACGGAGCAAGTCATCCACCAAGGTATGTTGCAAATGATCGCTGTGGTGAAGCCCAAAGCGACTGAACAAGGTCTTGAGCAGTTACAGTTGCTAGAAGATGGAGTAAAAGCAATCCACGCATAAGTGCTTGTCTCGCATCGAATCTTACCTAAGATATAACCAATTCAAATTGTCCTCAGTTTTTGAACCCATTAAAGTGTAGTCAGATACTTTGATGGGTTTATTCTATGCACTACGATGTTTTTAATGGCGATGCGGATGGCATCATCGCTCTGTTGCAACTGCGCTTGGCTCAGCCCATGGAATCCACGTTAGTGACGGGAGTTAAGCGAGATGTTCAACTGCTAAAGACGTTGTCGGTATCTGCTGGTGATACTCTTACCGTTCTTGATATCTCTATGGCTCAGAATCATGCTGAACTTCGTCAGGCGTTGGCTAGCGGCGTTCGAGTGTTTTACGCGGATCACCACAAAGCAGGAGAGATTCCTGACCATCCGCATCTAGAGGCGCATATTGACCTGGACGCAAACACTTGTACCGCACTGATAGTCGATGAGCTGCTAAACGGCCGCTTCCATACTTGGGCGATTACCGCTGCATATGGTGACAATCTGGTAGCTAAAGCGGATCAACTGGCTGACAAGGCGGGTTTGAGCGTCTTGGAGAAAGCGCAACTCAAAGAGCTAGGAACCCTGATCAACTACAATGGATATGGCGCGAATGTTGGCGATCTTCATTATGCTCCGGATGATCTTTTTAAAGCGCTGTTAGCTTATGATACCCCCTTTGCGTTGCTTGCTGACAAATCATCGCCATTCTACGTACTTCAGTCAGCGTATCAGCAGGATATGGACCTAGCGTTAACGACCGAAGCGCAATATCAAAGTGAGGTGTTAGGAGTGTTCGAATTGCCTAATTGTGCAGCCTCAAGAAGAATCAGTGGCGTGTATGGCAATCTCTTAGCCAATCAATCTCCCGATTGCGCGCATGCCGTAATGACCCAAAACAGTGATGGAACGTATACCGTCTCATTGAGAGCACCATTGAATAACAAGCAAGGTGCAGGAGATATTTGTTCTCAGTTCCTCACTGGCGGTGGTCGCGCCGCCGCCGCCGGTGTGAACGCTTTACCTAAAGAGCAGCTTGAGCACTTTATTGAGATTGTTGAGGCTTACTATCGCGGCCAGTCCATTTAAGTGAATTAGCGGGTTAACCACGATTTAGGGTTTTGGGTTTTGCTGTTTCGGCGAATTTCAAAGTAGAGTGATGGTCTTGATTGTCCGCCAGTATCTCCAGCTAGGGCGATGGTTTCCCCCGCAGTGACCTTGTCGCCTTCTTTCTTTAGCAGGCTTTGATTAAAGCCGTATAGCGTCATATCGCCTTTGCCGTGGTCGAGCAAAACAACCAAGCCATAGCCACGTAGATAATCCGCAAAGACCACCGTGCCTGAATAGACGGCTTTCACTGACTGACCATAGTTGGCGTTGATGACCATACCTTTCCAGTTAAGTTGGCCAGTTTGTTTTGTCCCGTAATTATGTAGCACTCTACCTTTGACCGGCCAAGGCAGTTTGCCTTTTTGGCGAGCTAAACCGTCCATAGGCACCGCATTTCGCTTCGCGGCTTTGGCGATTTCTGCTTTTAGGCGAGTTTCATTGCGCTGAAGTTCTGACAGGTACACTTTGTCGTTTGAAATGCTCTTCTTAATTTTCGAGACCGTTCCTTTGCGCTGCGATTGCGTTTTTGTTAATTGATCGCTTTTTTGGGTTTGTTG
Source organism: Vibrio sp. MarTm2 (assembly GCF_027587055.1). Taxonomy (NCBI): domain Bacteria; kingdom Pseudomonadati; phylum Pseudomonadota; class Gammaproteobacteria; order Vibrionales; family Vibrionaceae; genus Vibrio; species Vibrio sp. MarTm2. The sequence continues at coordinate 90,984 of NZ_JAPPTK010000005.1, forward strand.
CGTTAGGAGTGCCGTTATCTCTTGTTGCTCAAGTTTGAGTTGCTGATGGCTGAGTTCAAGTTGCTCGACCGTTTGCTCTAGCTCATGAATTGTCTCAGCGCGTTGTTTGGCTAAGTGTTGAAAATACTGACTGATCCTATCTTCTTCGACACCATGATTGAGTATGTTAGAAGAGGATTTAGCGCGTTGGGTGATGTAATAGGTCTGGACTAACTCTGCAAGCTTGTCGCTTTGCGCTTTCTTCTGCGCCTCTAAGCGCGAGATGTTCTCTTGCAGGGACTCAATGTTCTGATTGGTTTGATCGAGTGATGCTTTCGTCTTTTTGATATCACTGCGTAAACGTGCAATTGTGGTTTCCTGATTGCGGAGTGACTTTTGCAGGTCGTCGAGTTTTTTCTGTTGGCTACTTAAGGATTGTTTTTGGCGCGATATTTCACCGCTCACGCCCTTCAGTTCTGCGTCTGAGGCAGCATAGCTGATAGAGGTGGAACTCAGGGAAAGGATGAACCCAAGCGCGCACAACGTGAAATACGCAGAAACAGTCCTTGGTCGAATCACTATCTATATCCTATCTGAGCCATGTCTTTGAGAAAAAACAGTATACCCAAACCTTTTGTGAGGAAGAAAGGAGAATGTGAAAAGTTGCAGGTCGTCAATCTCGTTATTGCTTGAATGGACCATGTTCTAATTCAAGCGCACTAAATCGGTGGGCACAAAAAACCCGAGCAAAGCTCGGGTTTGTATTCGTCATTCCAGAAGGTTTACTTCACAAGAACCGTACCAGTCATTTCTGCTGGGATTTCTAGACCTGTTAGCGCTAGCATTGTTGGTGCTAGGTCAGACAGTTTACCGCCTTCTTTGAACTCAACATCTTTGTCACCAACGTAGACTAGCGGCACTGGTAGGTTGGTGTGCGCAGTGTGCGTGCCACCTGTTTCTGGGTCTACCATCATCTCTGCGTTACCGTGGTCAGCAGTGATCAGCATTTGACCACCGACTTCTTCGATAGCTGCTGTTACTTTAGCTACACATTCGTCCATTGCTTCAATTGCTTGAACGGCTGCTTCGTAAACGCCAGTGTGGCCAACCATATCTGGGTTCGGGTAGTTACAGATGATGGTGTCGTACTTACCAGACTTGATAGCTGCAACCATCTTCTCAGTCAGTTCAGCTGAGCTCATCTCTGGCTGTAGGTCGTAAGTTGCTACTTTTGGTGAAGCAACAAGTTGACGCTCTTCGCCTTCAAATTCGTTCTCAACACCACCGTTGAAGAAGAAAGTTACGTGAGCGTATTTCTCAGTTTCAGAGATACGTAGCTGAGTTTTACCTTGCTTAGATAGCCACTCACCGTAAGTATTTTCTAGAGATGCTGGTGGGAATGCGATCGCTAGTGGGATGTCCGCTGCGTATTGCGTTAGCATCACGAAGTTTATTGCAGGGAATACAGCGCGCTCAAAGCCATCAAATGCAGGTACGAAAGTACGAGTGATTTGACGAGCACGGTCAGCACGATAGTTCATGAAGATTACTGCATCGCCGTCTGCGATTACTGCATCTTCTTGACCTTCTGCTTTGATTGCTGTTGCTTTAACAAACTCATCGTTTTCGTCACGAGCGTAAGCCGCTTCAAGGCCTGCTACAGCTGAATCGAACGTGAATTCTGCTTTCGCTTGAGTTAGAAGATCGTAAGCAACTTGTACGCGATCCCAGTTGTTGTCACGGTCCATAGCGTAGTAACGACCAACTAGAGAAGCCACACGGCCTTTGCCTAGTTTAGCGAATAGCTCGTCAAAGCGCTTTAGTGAGTTTTCTGCGCTGCGTGGCGGAGTGTCACGGCCGTCTAGGAAGCAGTGCAGGTAAATCTTCTCTGCGCCACGTGCCGCTGCCATTTCAACGGCTGCGTAGATGTGATCTTCGTGAGAGTGTACGCCACCTGGAGACATTAGACCCATGATGTGGACTGCTTTGTCCGCTTTAACCGCTGATTCAATCGCTTCTACGATAGCTGGAGTTTCAGCAAACTCACCGTCAGCAATAGATTTAGTGATGCGAGTTAGGTCTTGGTATACCACGCGGCCTGCGCCGATGTTAGTGTGGCCAACTTCTGAGTTACCCATTTGACCGTCAGGTAGGCCAACATCCATGCCAGAAGCAGAGATTAGAGTGTTTGGTTTATTAGCAAACAGGCTGTCTAGGAAAGGAGTTTTCGCGTTTGCGATTGCGTTGCTTGCTGTATCTTCACGGTGACCGTAACCGTCAAGAATAACTAGAGCCATAGGCTTCTTAGCTGTCATAGTGATGACCTCGTCAAATTTCAAAGTAACTTTGGAAACTAAATTAGCGTAATTTTACTACACTTTTTAACCAAAACTGTAGGTTAAGATCAAATATTGTTTGTGAAATATTGTTGTTATCTTTCACCCTATAATTTGTATGTATACGTTTGCCCAGTGCGTTTTACTCTTTTTCAAGTGTGATTCTCTCTCAATGGTAGAGAAAGAAAAGCAGATATCACCGATTTCTGTAATAGGTTATTGAACCAAAATTCCGGTGCCGATAACGGCTACGATTGCCCCAATCCATGCAAAGCGATTGGGTCGTTTACCTGAGTAAATCCAAAGTATAGGCAATAACATGATCGGAGTTGTAGAGGATAGCAACGCCACCATGCCGACATTGCCTTCTTGCAGTGCATAGAGAATAAGTGTCATGCCGACTGCCATGGCAAGAAAACCGTTGATGGCGGTAATTGAAAATATCTTGATGTTCATAGGTTGAGTGGCTCGAGCGAGTTTTGCGCCACTTAAGAAAAATAGGCAATGGGCGGCAAAAGCGGTCATCATTCTCATGGCTGAGGCAGCAACAGGATCAATGTCTGTTTGCATGATGGGTTTGGCGATGATGCCACCGAGTGCTTGGCAAAGTGCTGCGACCAATCCTAGGCCAACGCCAATCCACACTTTACCTTTGATTGCTTCCAATTGGTTGTCGGTTTGCCCTTTTCGACCAAAGAAAATCGCAGTGATTACGCCAGTGAACACAAGGAGAGAGCCCAGTAGCTCCATATTGGTCATGGTTTCACTAAACAGGAAGTAACCCAATAACGCTGAAAAAACGGCGTGACACGAGAAGAGAAGGCCTGCTTGTCTTGGTCCCATGCGGTTTAGGCAAGCAAAGAGCGCAGTGTCGCCAATGAATATACCAATGACACCTGACAGCATCATCGCCGAAATTGCCGATGTTTCGACGGTTGACCATCCACCGGTAGCCATCGCCATCGTCCCCAAAATGAGCGATGTGCAGCCCATTCGCCATCGGCTGTAGGCAAAGGTGCCTAGGTGTTGTGCGGGAGTGACCGAAAGTAAGCTGGCGACAGCCCATAAAAATGCTGCCGCCAAGGCCAGCCATTCAAAGCCCATTGACACGATATCCTTGTGACTAGGTAAAGGGAATGGCTGACAATATGCATCAAATTATCGTTAAAACAAAGCGTTTACACTTTGAAGCGACCAACCTCCATACGCATGGTGTCAGCGGAGTCACGCATTTGATTCGCGCTATCGCTACTTTGAACCGCTTGTGAAGCCAACATATCCGACGCGTCTTTGATGCCTTGCGTATTACGGCTAATGTCTTCACTTACTGCGCGTTGCTCTTCCGCCGCACTGGCGATTTGTAGCGCCATGTCATTGATTTCATTGATGGCAGAGGTGATGGTGTTCAAGCTCTGTGAGGCTTTTTCGGCGTATTCAACACTGGTGTCGGCAAGCGAAGTACTTGCCTGCATACTATTTACGGCCAGTTTAGTGTTGTTTTGCAGCGTCTCAATCATGTTGCGGATCTCTTCCGTTGAGCCGTGCGTACGTTGACTCAGTACTCGAACTTCATCCGCGACTACGGCGAAGCCACGACCTTGTTCACCTGCGCGAGCCGCCTCAATCGCGGCATTGAGTGCAAGTAAGTTGGTTTGCTCGGCGATTTCTTGAATGGTGGAGAGTATCTGGTTGATGCTTTGAGTATTGTTTTCCAATTCTGAAATAATACCTGATGCAGAAGAGACTTGTTCAGCCAAATCAACAATTGCCCCGCGGTTTTTCTCAATCACGAGCTGGCCATCTTCACATGCTGATGCTGACCCTTGAGAGGCCGTTGCCGTCATTTCTGCATGGCTAGCCACTTCCGCTGCGGTAGCTGACATTTCGTGGATTGCCGTTGCAATTTGATTGACGTCATTTTGCTGAGTTTCAACTTGCTGAGAGGCCTGTTGTGACAGTTGGTTCGCTTGTGCTGCTTGACTGGCTAGCTGCTCACTGTGAGTGATGATGTTGGCGATCATGGCCTGCATTTGACTTAGGAACTGGTTGACGTGGGTCGCGAGCTCACCGATTTCATCCATACGACGAATTTCGATGCGTTGCGTTAAGTCTCCCTCACCTTCTGCGAGATCAGATAGGGCTGCAGATAATGTTTGCAGCGGTTTAAGCAAGCGAGTGACCACATAAGTACTGACCGTCGCGATCACTAAGTAAAGTAGAATCGATGCAATGGCCGTAAATTGAATCTGCTCTGATACCGAGGCAAAAGCCAGCTCTTTGTCGACGACAATACCAAGTGACCAATCGGTGGAAGGAATATTGGCGACGAAGATCAGTTTGTCACCTTGCTCTGGCCAAGTGATGGTAGAGATGTAGGCCGTGTCGATCAGTTGGCTAATTTTTTGAGCGCTAAGAGACGGGTTGAGCTGAGTGAGTGGTTTCTGGCTGAGTTTCTCATCTTGGTAAGCAACGATGTTGTTGTTACCGTCGACCAAAAAGGTAAAGCCGTCGTTATCCAATGAAACATTGAGTACTTCGTCAATGATGTTAGTGACCGTCAAGTCCGCCGCTAGCACGCCCTCTCTTGCGCCACGGAATGCTTTGGCAAAGCTGATGACGATGCTGCCATCAAAATCTTGGTAAGGCTCTGTGATGATTAAACCACTGCTTGCCATTGCATCTTGATACCAAGGGCGCGTGCGAGGATCGTAATCGGCTGGCCAATCTTCGGTTTTATCGCCATAGGCAATGGAGCCATCTTCAAAGCCAGCATAGACAGATAGAAAGTTACCCGCACGCTTGGTCACGAGCATCTCTCGGTCTGCATCACTTGCCTCTAGGATGTTTTTCTCATTCGCAAGCATCATGTCGCTGCGAATCTCAAGCCAGTCTGAAACATAACGTGCAGTCGCATGGCTGATATTGGCCATTTCGCTGTTCAACGCGGACGTTGTTTCCTGCTTGAGTTGGCTGACGGATATCCAAGCCTGAACCCCACTGACAACCGCAATGATGATTGCAATGGCGATTTGAATTTTAAGTTTTATTGTGTATTTCATTGCCTTTCCTTCATAAATTAGACAACAAACTGAAAGTAAAAAACCTTTGCTTTCTAGAAGATTCACCTACGGAGTTCGCCCAGAGAGTGGCAAAAGTAAAATATTTAGTGGGCTGATTAGATTATCACTCTGATGGTATAGAAAATGGCCAGTTATATGTTTGATCTATATTGTTATTCAGAGAGTGGAATATCGACGTTTCTAAACCTTTTATTGGAAGTGTGACTTCCTACCCAAAACATAAAGTAGGAAGTCTGGAGTGGGATCAAGTGATAATCAGTGCTGCGGCGTAAACAATGAGTAAGCCAATGACACCGATGATGACTCCTGTTTTCGCCATATCTTTGCTTTCAATCAGTCCCGTAGAGTAAGCCAATGAGTTTGGCGGAGTAGAAACGGGTAAAATCATACCGAGTGAAGCCGAGAAGGCGACCACGACAAGCAAACCTTGTAGTCCGCCGACAGCAGATAGGCTCTCCATTGAGGCCCCGATTGCCGCTGCGATGGGCATCAACAAGTTGGCTGTCGCCGTGTTTGACATAAAGTTTGCCATCAACCAGCAGACAATCGACATGGTAGTCACAACCGCGACAGGGGAAAGAGCCTCATAATCAATCGCGTGAGCGAGGGCGGCGGCTAATCCTGTCTTGTCTAGACCAATACCAATTGCGATCCCGCCAGCAACCAGCCAAAGTACATCCCAGTTTATCTGCTTTAATTCTGGCTTCCCCATGATGCCCGTTAATGTGAATACCGCTAATGGAATGATCGAGACAACATAGGTGTTCATACCGTGCAGTTTGGTTGTCATCCAAAGCAAAATGGTGGCAGCAAAAGTGATGTATACAACGATAGCGCGCCAGTTTTTTTGGAACTGTCCGTCGAGCTTCAGTGTCATCGTCGCTTGAGAAGAAGGGAATAATTTCTGCAACAAGAACCATGCGATGGTCAATTGAACAACCACAAACGGAAGCCCCATCATCATCCAGCTCAAAAAGTCGATGCTATTCTCTCCCGTCAAATATTGCAGTGCGATTGCATTGGGAGGGGTACCGATAGGGGTCGCAATACCACCAGTATTGGCAGCAATCGGTATGCAAAGTACTAAGGCTTTAATCCCAAGATCACCTTTGGGCGCAGAGGCAACAATAGGGCCCAACAGCGCGAGCATCATGACCGTGGTCGCTGTGTTCGACATAAACATGGAAAACACAGCAGTGATCAACATTAAGCCAAGCATGATAAACCTAGGCTGGTGGCCGAAAGGTTTGAGAAGCACGCGAGCGAGGTTGTTATCGAGTTCATACTTGGATGCCGCTATCGCCAACGCAAACCCCCCCATAAAAAGAATAATAATGGGTGACGAGAAGGCGCTAAAAATATCGGTGTATTGCATCAACTCTCCGAGATCATGCCCCGCAGGAGGAGTTCGGAACCAATGTAGCCCCTTGTCTGAAATCATGATCAGCTCTAGGGCGATGATCAATATCGAGGTCGCAAAAACGGGCACCGGCTCAAGGACCCAAAGCAGTGCAGCGAGCAGAAAGATCGCCAGCAGTCGATGCTGAATGAGCGTCAGATCGTCGATCGGAATTGCATCGATGGGCATGAACAGGACCCCAATAGGTAAGCTAAAACAAATCAGTAGCTTCACCAAGATCCCATGATCGATTTTGGGCATAGAATGATTCACCTTGTAACAGAGTTTTGATGACAAGGATAATTAATAATCGAATTAGGGTCTTAGACTGAGGTTGAAGTTTTGCAAGCTGGTTAAAAATGTTGCATTTGAATTGTTTTCGGTCAAAAAAAGCCCCGAGTAATCGAGGCTTAGTGTATGAACATGGTGTTTTAGTTACTGTTCTTGCTTTAAATGCGCGTAAGGTGTACCCATTACCGTCGTTTGACCATTTTGCATTGTTTCATCAAACGTGATTGCGTCTTTCGCGAATAGGTTAATCACGGTAGAACCAAGTTTGAATCGGCCCATTTCCTCACCTTTCTTCAAGATAACAGCTTTATCACCTTCCGCTGGGTAATCCCATTTGTAAACGCTGTTGCCGCGAGGTGGTGTAACCGTTCCTGCCCAAACTTGTTCAATGCTCCCAACGATTGTCGCTCCAACAAGCACTTGTGCCATTGGGCCAAATTCGGTATCGAAAATACACACAACACGCTCATTACGAGCAAACAAGTTAGGAACGTTTTCTGCTGTCAGTGGGTTCACAGAGAATAGGTCACCTGGAACGTAAATCATTTGGCGAAGCGTTCCATCGCATGGCATGTGTACGCGGTGGTAGTCGCGAGGAGATAAGTACAACGTCGCAAATTCACCATCAGCAAATTCTGCCGCTAGGTTTGCATCGCCACCTAAGAGTTCCTGCGCGGTATAGTCATGGCCTTTTGCTTGAATAAGCTTACCGTCAGTAATTGGACCAAACTGACTGACACAGGCATCGGCTGGGTGAGTCACTACATTTTCACCTTCAGCGATAGGGCGCATGCCATCTTTCAGTTCGCGCACGAAGAATTCGTTGAATGTCTTGAAGTGCTTAGGATCGGAATGCAGTGCTTCATCCATATTCACGTTGTACTGTTTGATAAACCAGCGAATGATAGCAGTAGTTAGACCGCCAGCTTTAGCGGAAGCAAGTTTACCGACTAAGCGGGTTAGACCGTGCTGGGGGATCCAGTATTGCAGTCCAACTTTAATCTTATCCATTGTCGTCTTTTCCAATGTTAACTAGATGTTGTTTACTTTTGGGCGCGGAATGTTACTCAAAAACGCATCAAAAGTCAGTATAAAGCGTGGTTCAATTGTGCAATAAGGCGTTACAAGTCTGCTTTTTTGTTACGCGAATACTGACGGTTTGCTTTGTTTTCAACCATGCTTTCCAAAATACGATGGTAGTTTTCAAAGCGAATTTCACTGATGTCACCTCGTTCAACGGCCTCCACTAAGATACAGCCAGGGTCATCGAGATGTTTGCAGTCTCGGAACTTGCAGCCGCCAAGGTAGGGTTGAAATTCCACAAACGCTTTGGTGACTTCTTCAGCTTCCAAATGCCATAAACCGAACTCTCGTACTCCTGGTGAATCAATCAAATCACCGCCTGTAGGAATGTGGTAGAGGCGTGACGCGGTGGTGGTGTGTTGGCCAAGACCTGAGTTCTCAGAAATCTCACCTTCCTCAACATTAAATTGAGGCATAAGCGCATTGACCAAGCTCGATTTACCGACGCCAGATTGGCCAACGAAGATATTGATACGGTCACTTAACTCGGCTTCTAGCTCAGCGATACCTTCGCCAGTTTGCTTACTGACAAACAGGACTTTATAGCCGATACGTTCATATTCAGCGAGCCACGTTTTGTACTGCTCGAGTTGTTTGGCTTCCAATAAGTCGATTTTGTTGAGCACGATGAGCGGCGCTATCTGCAAGGTTTCCGCCGCGACTAAGTAACGATCAATGATGTTCAAAGATAGTTCGGGAAGCACAGAAGAGACGATAATCATTTGATCAACGTTGGCTGCGACAGGTTTTAAACCGTCGTAGTAGTCAGGTCGAGTAAGAACTGAAGTACGAGTTTCAACCGCCTCGACCACGCCTGAAATGCCATCCATTGACTCTAAGCCCGCTCGCCAGATCACCTTATCGCCAGATACGAGAGACTCTATGCCGCGGCGCAGGTTACAACGGTGAACGTCGCCACTTTCCAAGTCTTCGATGTCCGCGTGTTGGCCAAAACGAGTAATCACCAAACCTTTTTGAGTACCGCCGAGCATGGATTCATCCCATTGTACGGATTCTTCATTTTTCAGCTTGCGTTTTTGGTTGCTGCGTACGCGCCTTACTTGACCTTTGGTGAGCTTTTTTTTCTTTGCCACAATCGTCTACTTAACTCATTTATCGTCTTACATGGATCCTCGATGATAGCTATCTTGAGGATCGGAATTTGGGTATAGTACCTTTTTTATCAGAAAACCAATAGGCACCGATTTATGTCCTTTAGCGATCAAAACTTAATTTGGATGGATCTGGAGATGACCGGACTGGACCCGGAAACCCACAAAATTATCGAAATCGCGACCATTGTAACTGACAGTGAGCTAAATATTTTAGCTGAAGGACCAGTACTTGCCATTCACCAGCCAGAGACTGAGCTCGAGAAGATGGATGAGTGGTGTACAACCACTCATACGGGCAGCGGCTTAGTTGCTCGGGTACGAGCTAGCCAAGTTACTGAGCAAGACGCGATTCGCCAAACCATTGATTTTCTTGAGAAGTGGGTGCCGAAAGGGAAATCACCGATTTGCGGCAATAGCATCGGCCAAGATCGTCGCTTTTTGTACAAGCACATGCCTGAGTTAGAAGAGTACTTCCACTACCGATATGTCGATGTGAGTACTTTGAAAGAGCTGACTCGCCGCTGGAAGCCGGAAGTATTAGACGGTTTTTCAAAGTCAGGCAGTCATTTGGCGTTGGATGACATCCGAGAATCTATTGCAGAGCTAAAATACTACCGTCAAACGATTTTTAACATTTGATAGCCAAGCCATTTCGTGAGTTTAGAGGGGCTCGGCGTCAATTTTGAGCGATTAATATTCAGTTCTGTGTGCTTTTTCATCAAACGGAAAAAAAACAACTTTTTTTTGCATGAAGGACTTGCATCACAAAAAAATGCTCTTATAATTCGCAGCCCTGAACGACGGAAACGTTGTTGATGCGACACTAGCTCAGTTGGTAGAGCGCAACCTTGCCAAGGTTGAGGTCACGAGTTCGAACCTCGTGTGTCGCTCCAAATTGATAGGCTTTCATCATGCCTCAAATGGTGATACGGACGCGGGGTGGAGCAGCTTGGTAGCTCGTCGGGCTCATAACCCGAAGGTCGTCGGTTCAAATCCGGCCCCCGCAACCAATGCGACACTAGCTCAGTTGGTAGAGCGCAACCTTGCCAAGGTTGAGGTCACGAGTTCGAACCTCGTGTGTCGCTCCAAATTTAAAGTTATCATCGTACTTAACGGTGAAATACGGACGCGGGATGGAGCAGCTTGGTAGCTCGTCGGGCTCATAACCCGAAGGTCGTCGGTTCAAATCCGGCTCCCGCAACCAAATTTCATCAATAGCATTAGCTGTTGATATGCGACACTAGCTCAGTTGGTAGAGCGCAACCTTGCCAAGGTTGAGGTCACGAGTTCGAACCTCGTGTGTCGCTCCAAATTGATAGGCTTTCATCATGCCTCAAATGGTGAATACGGACGCGGGGTGGAGCAGCTTGGTAGCTCGTCGGGCTCATAACCCGAAGGTCGTCGGTTCAAATCCGGCCCCCGCAACCAATTTCTCTTCAAGAGAATATGCGACACTAGCTCAGTTGGTAGAGCGCAACCTTGCCAAGGTTGAGGTCACGAGTTCGAACCTCGTGTGTCGCTCCAAATTTAAAGTCATCATCGTACTTAACGGTGAAATACGGACGCGGGATGGAGCAGCTTGGTAGCTCGTCGGGCTCATAACCCGAAGGTCGTCGGTTCAAATCCGGCTCCCGCAACCAAATTTCATCAATAGCACTAGCTGTTGATATGCGACACTAGCTCAGTTGGTAGAGCGCAACCTTGCCAAGGTTGAGGTCACGAGTTCGAACCTCGTGTGTCGCTCCAATTTGTAGTCCTCATCGTACTTAACGATGACAAGAAGCGACACTAGCTCAGTTGGTAGAGCGCAACCTTGCCAAGGTTGAGGTCACGAGTTCGAACCTCGTGTGTCGCTCCAATTTATAGTCATCATCGTACTTAACGATGACAAAAAGCGACACTAGCTCAGTTGGTAGAGCGCAACCTTGCCAAGGTTGAGGTCACGAGTTCGAACCTCGTGTGTCGCTCCAAATTTTAGAGTGCTTGGCTTACACGAGGAACCTTGTGACTGAGTCCAGCCGAGACGCTCCAAATCTCCTTCAAATGACACAATCATTTGAAACGGTCATTGAGACCACCGCTCTTTATCTAATGCTGAGAAGCATCAACCAAAAACATAATCGAGTCCTCCTGAAGTCAGGTGGGCGTTTTTATGTCTCTAATTTCTATCCAGCACGGGATGTGCTCAAGTAAAAAATCATGGTGAGCCTAGGTGAACTAGGGCTTTCGACATCCATTAACAGACTTATCCACAATTCAAACGATGTGGATAACTTGGTGGGTAACCTGAATTTACGCTATGTATAACCGCTTTTTTATAGGATCTTTCTTTTACTGAAACTTTCTTTCTAATGATGCGGTTTGCCCTAAGTGGTTGTTTTTGATGTGTTTTGATGGATTTCTACCACCATTAATTGAGGTGGTAGATGATCATTAAGTGACTGTTTTTTGATCCTAGTCATTTGTTGGTATTGTGATTAACTTTTCCATCTGTAAGAAAACAAGCAATCCTCTCGTCTTTTTTCCACATTTCCATTTTTAGAGCTAAATCAAATTGCGCATAGGGCACATAGGCAAGTTTTATGCATCTCTAGGCAGTCCTTTCTCTACAATACGTATCAACCGTTGCTGCTTCGTATCAGTTCTTGCGATCGATTCTTGGCCTAGTTGCTGCTCAATCGCCCAGTCAATATGGACGTCAAGAACGTCGTTGATACCTGCTCGAGCTCTGAGAGCGTCAATAATGCGTGGAGAGAAAGGGGCATTTCCCATGGCGATAGATAAGTTTCTCATCCACTGAATATGACCAATACGCCTGATCGCTGAACCTTCCATGTTTTTTAGAAACGTGGCTTCATCCCACAAAAATAATTGGACGAGGTCTGCGTTAGTGAGTGTACTGCGTCTGTGAAAATCGCTTTGTTCCGTGATGTCTGAGAATCGATTCCATGGGCAAACAAGTTGGCAATCATCGCAGCCATAGATACGGTTCCCCATTGGTTTACGAAACTCTTCTGGTATTACACCGTCAAATTCAATCGTCAGATAGGAAATACAGCGACGGGCATCAACAACGCCTTCCGAAATGATGGCTGAGGTCGGACAGGAAGTGATACACGCTTTGCACTTCCCGCATGCATCTTCGCTAGGCGTATCAATTGGAAGAGGTAGGTCAATCAGCAGCTCACCCAAGAAAAACCACGAACCGCACTCTTTATCTAAGATGAGTGAGTGTTTACCAGTCCAGCCTAAGCCAGCTTTCTGGGCGAGTGGACGCTCTAGAATCGGCGCAGAGTCGACAAAAGGACGATAGCCAAACTGGCCAACTTCTTCTTCAATGCGTTGACCTAACTTCTTGAGTTGATTGCGAACCAATTTGTGGTAGTCGCGACCCAACGCGTATCGACTGATATATGCTTGGGTGGTATCTGACAGATTTGAGGCAAATTGAGCTTCTGGAGGTAGGTAGTTCATGCGAGCGCTGATGACGCGAATGGTCCCAGGTAACAGCTCGTTAGGTCTTGCTCTCATCATACCGTGGCGGGCCATCCAGTCCATTTCCCCGTGATAACCAGCATCGAGCCATTTCTGAAGCTCGGCTTCATGCTCGCTTAAATCAACGTCACAGATACCAACTTTTTGAAAACCGAGCTCTTGAGCCCAAATTTTGATCTTGTCGGCGAGCTCTTGATAGTTCATGCTGATCGCTCTGGTTAAATGGGGGCGGGATCTTAACGGATCTTAAACTCTGGATCTAGCCAATGATCCTAACTATTAAAGCAAGATTTTGCTTATTTTTGGCTTTTACTTACACAACAACGCTTGTCTCTTAAAACCAACCCAGTTTACTATTCTTGTTCTTTTAAGTTTTACACAGACACGACGTAGAGAATGATCTTCATGAGCACCAAACAATTTGCCCTTAAAGATGAGCAAGCAACGATTTTGCTAGGAACAGCTTTAGCGAAACTTTGTTCACAGCAAACCACTATCTACTTGCATGGGGATTTGGGCGCGGGGAAAACGACATTTAGCCGCGGCTTCGTGCGTGCTCTTGGTCACGATGGGAATGTGAAGAGTCCAACTTACACGCTAGTGGAGCCGTATCAACTCAACGCTTGGCAGGTGTATCACTTTGATCTCTACCGCTTGGCGGATCCTGAAGAACTTGAGTTTATGGGGATTCGTGATTACTTCACGCCTGATGCAATTTGTTTGGTTGAATGGCCTGAAAAGGGCCAAGGCTTGCTGCCAGCGGCAGATTTGGATATTGAATTACGTTATAACGGTGAACAGCGTGTCGCCGAGTTGACCGCCAATAACACATATGGGTCTCAATTACTTGAACAGTTGGAGTTATGTTAATCAGTAAACTGTTACGAGCTGCATTCTTCCCTTTTCTCATAGCTCTTACTCTATTTTCTGCCAATGTTTTTGCCAACGCGCTCGAAGGGGTGCGCGTTTGGCCGTCGCCAGATGAAACTCGTGTTGTTATCGATCTGAAGTCTGAAGCTGAGTACAGCTATTTCACGCTCAGCAGTCCAGAGCGATTAGTGGTGGATTTGAAGCAAACGACGTTAGGTACCAAGTTGCCTATCAATGTGTCGGATAGCCCGGTTCTTAAAAAAATTCGTAAAAGTTCCCCCCCGGCAAAAGGCACCTATCGATTGGTGTTTGAGCTGAAAAAGAAAACCACTCCCCAAATATTCAAACTAGCGCCAACACCTGGTGGACAATATGGTCACCGTTTGGTGATTGATATCCCGCATGGGGCGTCGGACACGGCACCTAAAGCCAGCGATACCTCTTCGAAACCAAACGCGGTTAGTCGAGATGCTTCTCAACTTGCCGGCAGTGCGGATATTGTCGTAGCGATTGATGCTGGTCATGGTGGGGAAGACCCAGGCTCAATTGGTCCAACACGAAAGTATGAAAAGCATGCAACCCTCGCAATTTCAAAAAAGATTGCGGCACAGATTAATGCTGTCCCGGGTATGAAGGCTGTGCTGACTCGAGGTGGTGACTACTTTGTAAACCTCAATAAACGGTCTGAAATTGCCCGTAAAAACAAAGCGCATTTCTTAATCTCTATTCATGCCGATGGCTTCCGTACCCCTAAACCAAGAGGTGGTTCTGTCTTTGTTCTGAATACTCGCCGCGCCAATTCTGAAATCGCTCGTTGGGTTGAGAACCATGAACAACAATCGCAATTACTAGGCGGTGCTGGTGACGTATTAGCAAAGAACTCAAGTGATAGGAATGTGAGTCAAACTTTGCTGGATTTGCAATTTAGTCATTCTCAAAAAGAGGGCTATAAAGCAGCAACAAAGATTTTAAAAGAGATGACTCGAGCGGGGATTCACTTACACAAGAAAGAGCCTGTGAATGCGAGTCTTGCAGTTCTTAAGTCTCCGGATATTCCCTCTGTTTTGGTTGAAACGGGGTTTATAACTAACCCAACGGAAGAACGATTGCTATTTCAACGTAGCCACCAAGATAAACTGGCGCGTTCTGTAACCAAAGCAGTAGTCCAATATTTTGAGGAAAACCCTCCTGAGGGCACCTTGTTTGCCAATCGCGGCAAAGCAATTAAACACAAGGTTTCACGAGGTGAGTCGCTCTCTCTGATTGCGAAGAAATACGGCTCTTCAACTAAGGCGATAATGCAAGCCAATAAGCTTAAGAGTAGCAACATTGCGATAGGTCAAATCCTCACAATCCCTGGCTCGTCAGGCGCAATACCTGTGCCTGTGGTGACTAACCCTGTTGAGACAAAAACGATCACTCATGTGGTTCAACGCGGTGAATATTTAGGAAAAATTGCCGCTCGATACAAAGTGGCGGTGGCTGATATTAAGCGTGAAAACAAGCTGAAATCAGATACGTTGAAATTGGGTCAGAAACTCAAAATTACCGTAAGCATGAAAGATCAGCCATTGCGTAAGCACAAGGTTCAGCGTGGTGAATTCTTAGGCAAAATAGCGAGTAAGTATGGGGTGAGTGTTAAAAGTCTTCGAGAGGCGAATAACCTGCGCAGCGATGAACTTGCGATTGGCCAAGTTTTAATTATTCCCAACAACTGATGGTGATGGGCTATGACAATTAAAATTCTTCCAGCACGTTTGGCAAACCAAATTGCCGCGGGTGAAGTGGTTGAGAGACCGGCTTCCGTTGTTAAAGAACTGGTTGAAAATAGCCTTGACTCAGGCGCCACTAGAGTCGATATCGATATTGAAAAAGGTGGAGCCAAGCTGATCCGAGTCCGTGATAATGGCAAAGGTATCGTCAAAGATGAACTCGGTTTGGCGTTAAGCCGCCATGCTACCTCCAAAATACACACCTTAGATGATCTCGAAGCCATCATCAGTTTAGGCTTTCGCGGTGAAGCACTGGCCAGTATCAGCTCTGTTGCGCGTTTGACCATGACCTCTCGCCCAGCTACCCAAGAGCAAGCTTGGTCTGCCTATACCGAGGGTAGGGAAATGGCTGTGAAGCTTCAACCTACCGCACATCCGATTGGTACGACTGTCGAGGTTCTTGATCTATTCTTTAATACTCCAGCTCGTCGTAAATTTCTTCGCACAGAGAAGACCGAGTTTTCTCATATTGATGAACTGATCAAACGAATCGCGCTTAGCCGTTTTGATGTGACGATCAATCTTCGTCACAACGGTAAGATGATTAAGCAATATCGAGCGGCGAAAACCGAAGTACAAGCTGAGAAGCGCATTGCCGCGGTTTGCGGGAGTGCGTTTGTCCGTAACATGCTTAAGATTGAACTTGAGCATCAAGGGCTTAAGTTACAAGGATGGATCACAACGCCAGAGGGCGCCCGTCAACAAAGTGATTTGCAGTATTGTTACGTCAATGGCCGGATGATGCGTGACAAATTGATCAATCACGCCATTAGGCAGAGCTACGAAACCAGCCTCAAACCAGAGCAGTTTGCTACTTACGTTCTGTTTATTGAGCTCGACCCGCATCAGGTAGATGTCAATGTCCACCCAGCAAAACATGAAGTTCGCTTCCATCAAGCTCGTTTGGTGCATGATTTTATCTATCAAGCGCTCAGTGATGCACTCGCCCAAAGTGCGCATATTGATAAACCGGAGATCACGGCGTCTGCTTTCCATACACAAGAGCCGTCAAATGACTCTGATAAAGGGCTAAATAGTGAGTCGACTCATCAGTCAGTCAGTGAGCGTGTTTATGACGCTGTAGAAAAGATTCCCTCATATCCCGGAAGGTCTGATTACAACGAGCGCCGCTCTGAAGTTCGCGAGGCTTCTGTCCGCAGTGAGTGGATCGAATCAAAACCTCAGCCTAACAAAGCAAATACCTCTGAGCGATATGCTGAACCAGCCCCGAGTAAGCAAGAAGTACGAGCCTATCAAGAGTTACTCAAAACGCCAGATCTAGAGCCTATTTCTGCGCCTGTCGGACAGGATCGGAACGCTGAAGAAAATGAACCTTCGCCAGCTGCGGTCGTCGAATCATTAGGTAAAGCGATTTGCATGGCATCAGGTCGTTATGTCGCGATGGGCAACAAGCAAGGGGTACACTTAGTCAGCCTAGCGAAAGCGGAATGGTTACGTGTGAATGGCCAATTGTCGACGCGCAATGGTTCATTGAAGAGTCAGCCATTGCTTGTCCCACTGTCATTAAAACTCGATCCTGAGCAGATTCAGGTAGCCGAGAGGCTTGAAACTTTATTGCTGACATTTGGCATTGAGCTAAAGAAGCGCAACCATCAAGCAATGATGGTCATGGGTGTACCACAGCCGCTGCGCCAACAAAACTTACAACAATTGCTACCAGATCTGTTATCTTACGCGGCTTCGTCTTTGGCGGAGCAAGCCAATCTCGAGCATTCTCGATTGGCAAATTGGTTAAGTAGCCATATCACTCAAGTGAAAAGCGACTACACTTTGTCGGAAGCGATTCAAATCATTGCTGATATCGAACAGCTCTGGCAGGGGAACCTTCCGTTAAACGATCAAACGTTTGTAAAACCGGTCGATTTCTCTGCGACCATTGCAGCATTAGAATTATGAAAAATAAACAACTACCTTTGGCTCTATTTTTGATGGGACCAACGGCATCTGGAAAGACAGAGTTGGCGATCCGCTTGCGCCAAAAATATCCCGTAGAAATTATTTCGGTCGACTCCGCGTTGATTTACAAAGGAATGGATATAGGCACCGCCAAGCCTGACGAGCGTGAGCAAATGCTAGCACCGCATCGTCTGATCGACATACTTGATCCAAGCGAAGCGTATTCAGCTGCAGACTTTCGTCGCGATGCCTTAAATGAAATGAATAAGATTGTAGAGCAAGGCAAGATCCCACTTCTTGTTGGTGGAACCATGCTTTACTACAAAGCGTTGTTGGAAGGTTTGTCACCACTTCCAGCTGCAAACCCTGAGATTCGTCAGCAAATTGAACAAGAAGCGTTGACTCTTGGTTGGGACGTGCTGCACGATCAACTGAAAGAGGTTGATCCTGTATCAGCTGAGCGAATCCACCCCAACGATCCACAAAGATTGTCACGGGCATTGGAAGTTTATCGAATTTCAGGTAAAACTCTTACTGAACTGACTAAAACAAAAGGCGATTCGTTGCCATTTAGGGTTAAGCAGTTTGCTATAGCTCCCAAGGAAAGGGCTGAGCTCCATCGCCGAATTGAGCTTCGATTTGAGAAAATGATGGAAGCGGGGTTCGAGGATGAGATGCGAGCATTATATGCTCGTGACGATCTTCACCCTGATCTACCGTCTATTCGATGTGTCGGCTACAGGCAGATGTGGGACTATTTG
This sequence comes from Vibrio sp. MarTm2, assembly GCF_027587055.1. NCBI lineage: Bacteria > Pseudomonadati > Pseudomonadota > Gammaproteobacteria > Vibrionales > Vibrionaceae > Vibrio > Vibrio sp. MarTm2. Next base: position 109,082 of record NZ_JAPPTK010000005.1, read on the forward strand.
GATGGGAATTGTACGCTTGATGACGCTATTTTTAAGGGCGTTTGTGCAACCCGCCAGTTGGCCAAGCGACAAATTACCTGGTTACGCAGCTGGGATAATTTAACTTGGTTAGATAGTGAGAACATTGACGAAGCATTGGAAACTGTTTCAAATGCAATAGCATCTGACGGTTTTAGCTGTGTATAATGTGATCGCTTTTGCGTGAATGTACCCTGTAAAGGATCTGTTACTTGAAATTTCGACTTAAAGTCGTCATAACAGGTAATGACAGGGCGTTTTTTTATACGTTTAGCTCAGATTCAAAAGCCGCATCCTTTATGCAGCGCACCACTAGCTAAATAACTAAAACAAAATTACAAAATAAGGAAAATAAAATGGCTAAGGGGCAATCTCTACAAGACCCATTCTTAAATGCATTACGTCGTGAACGTATTCCAGTGTCTATCTACCTTGTAAACGGAATTAAACTACAAGGTCAGATCGAGTCTTTCGACCAATTTGTTATCTTGCTGAAAAACACAGTAAACCAAATGGTATACAAGCACGCAATTTCTACTGTGGTACCTGCTCGTCCAGTGAGCCACCACAGCGGTGACCGTCCACAAGGCGGTGAGCGTCAGCAAGAGAAGTCAGAAGATTAATATCCTGACTGCTAATTCGAGCATTATTTTAAGGAGTTGATTGCTTGTTTGACCGTTATGAAGCCGGTGAGCGAGCCGTACTTGTTCATATCAACTTTACGCAAGAAGGGGAGTGGGAAGATCTCAGCGAGTTTGAAATGCTGGTCTCTTCAGCTGGAGTTTCTTCGTTACAAGTCGTAACCGGAAGCCGCCAGTCACCACACCCTAAATACTATGTCGGAGAGGGTAAAGCTCAGGAAATTGCACAAGCTGTGCAGTTAGCCGGTGCTGATATTGTGATTTTCAATCACGCCCTCTCTCCTGCCCAAGAACGTAACCTAGAAGCGTTGTGTAAATGTCGAGTGTTAGACCGAACGGGTCTTATTCTGGATATTTTTGCTCAGCGTGCCCGAACTCACGAAGGTAAGCTACAGGTCGAATTGGCCCAGCTTCGTCATATCTCTACTCGACTGATTCGTGGTTGGACTCACCTAGAGAGACAAAAAGGTGGTATCGGTTTACGGGGGCCAGGTGAAACTCAGCTAGAAACTGACCGACGTTTATTGCGTGTACGTATCAAAACGATATTACGCCGTTTAGAAAAAGTCGCTAAGCAGCGTGAACAAGGTCGCCGTGCTAGAAGTCGAGCGGAAATCCCAACCGTCTCCCTAGTTGGTTATACCAACGCAGGGAAATCAACACTGTTCAACCGAATTACCGAAGCGGGTGTTTACGCAGCGGATCAATTGTTTGCTACTTTGGACCCAACTTTACGTAAGATCGAGTTATCAGACGTTGGTCCTGCTATTTTGGCGGACACGGTAGGGTTTATTCGTCACCTACCACACGATCTGGTGGCGGCGTTCAAAGCAACGCTACAAGAAACGCAAGAAGCTGACATTTTGTTACATGTTGTCGATGCCAGTGACGAGCGTTTTCGTGAGAATATTCAGGCTGTTCATGATGTTCTTGAAGAAATTGAAGCGAATGAAATCCCCGCTTTGATCGTCATGAACAAGATCGATAACCTCGATGGTCAAAACCCAAGAATCGAGCGTGACGACGAAGGCGTTGTGCAAACGGTTTGGGTTTCAGCAATGGAAGGTAAAGGCATTGAACTCTTATTTGAGGCATTAACCGAACGGTTAGCCAGTCAAATGGTTCAGTACCAAATGCGAATTCCGCCACAACATCAAGGCAGACTTCGTAGTACATTCTTCCAGATGAAGTGTATTCAACATGAGGAATATGACCAAGACGGTAACTTGTTGATTGATGTTCGAATGCAGCAAGTAGATTGGTCTAGACTTGAAAAAAGAGAAGAGGCAGTTTTACGTGACTTTATAGTTACTTAAATGACTGCTACAGTATAACGTCATATCAAATGATGGAGCTTTCTAATGGCGTGGAATGAGCCTGGTAATAACAACGGCAACAACGGCCGCGATAATGACCCATGGGGTAATAACAATCGTGGTAACAAAGGTGGCCGTGATCAAGGACCGCCAGACTTGGACGAAGTATTTAATAAACTGAGTCAGAAACTGGGTGGAAAGTTTGGTGGAAAAGGCGGCAACGGCCCTTCTATTGGCGGTGGTGGTAGCGCTCTAGGTTTAGGCGTTATTGCAGCAATCGCAATAGCAATTTGGGTCTTTGCTGGTTTTTACACTATCGGTGAAGCTGAACGTGGCGTAGTTCTGCGCCTTGGTAAATACGACCGTGTGGTCGATCCAGGTCTAAACTGGCGTCCTCGCTTCATTGATGAAGTGACACCGGTTAACGTTCAGGCGATTCGCTCACTACGTTCATCAGGTCTAATGCTGACTAAAGATGAAAACGTAGTGACGGTTGCGATGGATGTTCAGTACCGTGTTGCGGATCCATACAAGTATCTATTCCGCGTAACAAACGCAGATGACAGCTTACGTCAAGCTACCGACTCTGCGCTACGTGCTGTAATCGGTGACTCGCTGATGGATAGCATCCTGACAACGGGTCGTCAGCAAATTCGTCAAAGCACTCAGGAAACCTTAAATGAGATCGTAGACAGCTACGATATGGGTGTTGTTATTGTCGATGTCAACTTCCAATCAGCGCGTCCGCCGGAGCAAGTTAAAGACGCTTTCGATGATGCTATTGCGGCTCGTGAGGATGAAGAGCGTTTTGAGCGTGAAGCAGAAGCATACCGAAACGATATTCTTCCAAAAGCTACAGGTCGAGCTGAGCGTTTGAAGAAAGAAGCATTGGGTTACTCTGAGCGCGTTGTTAACGAAGCTCTTGGTCAAGTAGCACAGTTTGAGAAGCTACTTCCTGAATACCAAGCTGCACCTGAAGTTACTCGTAACCGTCTATACCTAGACACGATGGAAGAAGTTTACAGCAACACCTCTAAGGTTCTGATTGATTCTGAATCTAGCGGCAATCTGCTTTACTTACCAATCGACAAGTTAGCGGGTGAAGGCAACACTCAAACCAAACGTAGCACGAAGTCGTCTTCAGCTTATGACCAGATTGAGCTAGAAACTCAGTCAACTGAAACAACTTCAGACTCGCAATCTCGTTCAACTGGTTCACGTCAAGGGAGATATTAAGAATGCGTAAGTTAATGATCCCTGTATTGGTCGTTACTATTGTTCTACTGCTAATGTCAGTATTTGTCATTCAAGAAGGTGAGCGTGGATTGGTAATTCGATTTGGTCGTGTTCTTGATGACAACGGTGTGTCTAAGATTTACGAACCAGGTCTGCATTTCAAGATGCCGCTGTTCGACAGAGTGAAAACATTGGACGCGCGTATCCAGACAATGGATGGCCGTTCTGACCGTTTCGTGACATCTGAGAAAAAAGACGTACTGATCGATACTTACGTTAAGTGGCGTATCTCTGATTTCGGTCGTTACTACCTAACAACAGGTGGTGGTAATGCCTTGACAGCAGAAGCGCTACTTGAACGTAAAGTAACAGACGTGCTGCGTTCTGAAATCGGTGCGCGTGAGATTAAGCAGATTGTTTCCGGTCCGCGCAACAAAGACGTTTTGCCTGATAGCGACAGTGAAGTAGTGACAACCGAAGCGGCTCTTGAAGCGTTAGAGGTTGACGGTGAACGTGACCAAATTATGGAGAACGTTCTGGTCGGTACAACGGACAGTGCAATGAAAGATTTGGGTGTCGAGATTGTTGATTTCCGTATGAAGAAAATCAACCTACCTGATGAAATCAGTGAGTCTATCTATCGTCGTATGAGAGCTGAGCGTGAGTCTGTTGCTCGTCGCCACCGTTCTCAAGGTCGTGAAAAAGCAGAAGTTATCCGTGCACAAGCTGATCTAGAAGTGGCAACTGTTCTAGCAGAAGCGGACAAGACGGCGCGCGTAACACGAGGTGAAGCGGATGCGAAATCTGCGAAAATCTACTCGGATGCTTACAACAAAGACCCAGAATTCTTTAGCTTTATGCGTTCTCTAAAAGCATACGAGAAATCGTTCAGTAACAAGAGTGACATTCTTGTATTGGATCCGAAGAGTGACTTCTTCCAGTACATGAATAACTCTGCTGGTGCAGAAGCTAAGTAATTGAAATTAAGATAGGTTGAAGGCTCCCATGTGGAGCCTTTATTTTTTGTTCTGAGGTAGTTATGTCGAATTCACTTTGGTTTGCGTTAGGTTTGGTGCTTATCGTCGAAGGGTTAGGTCCCTTGATTGCTCCAAACGGTTGGCGCAATATGGTGGCGGAGCTCAGTCGCCAGCCTGATAATCAATTACGCCGTATAGGCGGCTGCCTAGTGGTTGCTGGTACAGTAATCGCGTATGTATTTGGCTAGAGGCGATCAGTAGTGAGGAGGTGGCGCCTCTTCAGATTGGTCTGCAAGGTTGGATGAATCCATGTTTTTGACTTTGCCGACAACATACTTCATCTGATCTTGCATTCTGGTGATCAAAAGCTGCTGCTGACTCAATGCTTCGTTGAGTTCTTCGATTGTCTGCTCTTGAAACGCGAGTTGACACTCAAGGTCATTCACGCGATTTTCCAACTGTTCAACTCGCTTATCTGTCATTTCTAGTAATCCACATTCCAAGCTTGGGCAATACCAGCCGAGGTTGCCGAAATAATACGACTTTGGCTGTCAAAGGCAGCATCATACACCACTGCGCGCGGAGGGCGAGTATCTTTTAATGGTTCTACGTCGAAGCGGTCGATGCGTTTGCCAGTGAGGCTGTTCCAAACCATTAAACGACCCGACGGAGTGCCTGTTGCGAGATATTGGCCGTCATCAGAAAAGCGGGCGGTGGAAAAGATTAACTGTCTTGAGAAGCTGCTCAGCTCTGACAGGGCTTTACCTGTTGTTAAGTCCCACACAATGGCTTGATTCCCTCCGTCTGAGGTAAAGGCATATTTACCATCTCTTTGCAGCGCGACGCGGTTTACGCGTTGTTCATGTTCAAACGTATGCAATATCTGTCCGGTATTGGTATCCCATAGGTAAGCCTTATAGTCATTTCCTCCTGATAGTGCAAAACGACCATTGGGTGAAAGGGAGACTGAATTGACTTTTTCATTGTGAGCAAGGAACTCTAATCGTCGTCCGGTGACTAAGTTGACGTAGATGGCTTTACCATTGGATAAACCAAGTAGTACTTGGTCACCATTACTTGCGATATCAACATCTCGAATTACGCCATCTGAAATTGACCAAAGCCCTTCAGCCTGAGTCCATGCAAGGTCCCAAACGGCAAAGTTGATTTGAGTGGCGGTGATCGCGAAGCGGCCATTGTCGGAAATGCGGATTCGGGATACGGTGCTTGCCTGAGGGTCTTGTTCGCCTAATGAAGCCAATTGTTGGTTTTCAAATAGATCCCATAAAACGAGTTGGTGCTCTTTTGAGTAAAGCAGGGCAAAGCGAGCATCACGACTCAATGCGAAGCTGGTGGTGCCTTTAAGTTCGATATCCCAACGTTGAACATCTTGGTTGGAGAAAAAGCAGCCATTTAACGTTGTGATGACAATCGTAATAAGTAGAGTGTTAAAAATTATTCGCATCAAGTCCAATTATCCACTTGGTTTACGTTTATTTCAGACGCATATTGGTTATATTGGTACAACATGCGAATGCACACCAGTCTTTCTTAAAGATTTGTGCACAAAGACAAAAGTCTCAATTGGAGAGTTCAATGAAATCAATTTTTAAAGTGTCACTGCTTGCTGCAACTGTTGCGCTAGCTGTTGGCTGCCAAAAAGAAGAAGAGCCAAAGACAGAAGCTGCTCCAGCAGTAGAGCAAGTTCAAGCAGAAGTAGGTAAAGCGGTTCACTTTAAAACCGAAGATGACAAAGCTGCTTACGCCATCGGTGTCTCTTTTGCTAACTACTTAAGCACCAGTCTAGACAAGCCAAGCGAGATTGGTATTACGCTGAACAAAGACTTGGTTCTTAAAGGCATTGAACATGTCTTTGAAGGCAAAGCAGAGCTAAACGAAGAAGAGACGCGTGCTGCGCTAGAATCTCTAGATAAGCGTGTTGCTGAAACGATGCAAAAGCAGGCCGCTGAGAAAGCAGAAGCGGCTAAAAAAGCGGGTGATGATTACCGCGCTGAATTTGAAAAACAAGACGGTGTTGTGAAGACAGACACGGGTTTGCTTTACCAAGTATTGACCGCAGCGGAAGGTGAACAACCGAAAGACACCGATACGGTACAAGTTCACTACAAAGGTACGTTGATTGACGGTACTCAGTTCGACAGCTCTTACGACCGCGGCGAGCCAGCTACGTTCCCACTTAACCGAGTGATTCCAGGCTGGACTGAAGGCGTTCAACTAATGCCAGTTGGCTCTAAGTTCAAGTTCGTTATTCCACCAGAGCTCGCTTACGGCCAGCAAGATACACCAACCATTCCTGCAAACTCAACGTTGGTATTTGAAGTTGAGTTGCTGAAAATCGATAACGGTGAAGAAGCGGTTCAATAACGGTTTCTAACGTTTTCATTCTAAAGGCCTGGCATATGTCAGGCCTTTTTCTTTCTTTTGTGTGGCGAACAGCACTCATTTATTTGTTCTAAATCACTAGATAGTCTCTTAGCTAGGTGTGCTCTTCAAAATTTCTGATAAACTTACACCAATTTGTTGATTTTTCGCTCGAAGGCTTAAAAAGTGACAACTACAGAAACAGTAAATACGGATATGTTGCTCGAAATGGAATCTGTCAATGTGATGCCATTTAGTGAGCACGATAAAATTATTCTTCGATCGTATGAAGCGGTTGTCGATGGTATCGCGAGTCTGATTGGTCCATTTTGTGAAATTGTTCTTCACTCATTAGAAGACCTCAATACCTCCGCGATTAAGATTGCCAATGGTGAAAATACAGGTCGTCAGGTGGGTTCGCCGATCACTGATCTTGCGCTAAAAATGTTGCGAGATATTGAAGGCTCTGAACGTAACTTTTCGCGCTCTTATTTCACACGTGCTAAAGGTGGCGTGTTGATGAAATCGATCACGGTAGCGATTCGCAATGGCGAAAACCGAGTGATTGGTTTGCTTTGTATCAACGTCAACCTAGATGCGCCATTTTCTCAAGTTCTTCAATCGTTCATGCCAACCGAGGAAGCGAAACAAGCCGCCTCATCGGTTAACTTCGCAAGTGATGTTGAGGAGTTGGTGGATCAAACAGTTGAGAGAACCATTGAAGAGATCAACGCCGATAAATCAGTATCGAATAACACGAAAAATCGTCAGATAGTGATGGAGCTGTATGACAAAGGCATCTTCGATATTAAGGATGCCATCAACCGTGTTGCCGACCGCTTGAATATCTCCAAGCATACGGTGTATCTCTACATTCGTCAGCGTAAGACTGAGGATGAAGAGAGGTGAGCTCTTTGACTTACACGCTTGTTGTTAACGGTTCTGTTTATGGCAGCCAATCTGCGCGAACCGCTTATCAGTTTGCTAAAGCGTTAATTGAACAGGGACACACCTTAGTTAGTGTGTTTTTCTATCAAGATGGTGTGACAAATGGCACAGCTTTAACCGTTCCAGCTAATGATGAATTTGATCTCACCAAAGCTTGGCTTACGTTGGCTCAGACGCATCAAGTAAGATTAGAAACCTGTGTTGCTGCGGCATTGCGTCGTGGTGTGATCAGTGAAGATGAAGCGCTGCAGCATGGTCTAGCGCAAAGCAACCTTGCAAAAGGGTTTGTTCAAGCTGGATTAGGCAGTTTGGCAGAGGCGATGTTAACTCAAGATAGAGTGGTGCAATTTTGAGCCAGTTAACTTACCTATTTCGTAGCGCTCCCCATGGCAGTTCGGCCGGAAGAGAGGGGATTGACGCTTTGCTTGCAGCTTCAGCTTATTGTGAAGACATCAGCGTGATCTTTATGGGGGATGGTGTTTATCAGCTTCTGCAAGGCCAGGCGCCGGCTGATATCTTAAGTAAAGACTACGCGCCGATGTTAAAGCTGTTTGATCTGTATGATATTGAACAAGTGTACGTCTGCGCTGATTCTCTTGCCAAGCGAGGTTTATCTCACGCAGATCTGATGATTGATGCGAAACCGCTATCTTTGACCTCTCTCAAAAGCCAGTTACAACTTGCTGGCAAGCTACTCTCATTTTAAAGGCGCGTTATGCTGCATATTATTAAATCGGTTCAAGCTTTGAATGATGCCGTCAATGCTTTTAGCAAAGACGATGAACTGTTGCTGATTGAAGATGCGGTCTACGCAGCCAATCCTCAGCATCACGCTTATCCGTTGTTAGATGGGCATTGTTGCTCAGTTCTAAAGCCAGATCTCGATGCCCGAGCAATGATAAATCGTGTCAGTGCGCAACTCGAAATTGTTGACTACAACGGTTTTGTGTCAATGACGGTCAAACACCCGCAATCCCTCACTTGGAATTGACCGCTCGAGCGTCATCTTCACTTTACGGATAAAAAGTCCAATTGAACAAAAAAAGATCCGTATATTTCTTGACACACATCCCACTGCTGCATAGAATTTTGCGTCCCTAATTGCCATTGGTGATTAGGGATAGATTTTTCACAAAGCTTACTTTCAAGTAAATCAGGAGCTAGTTAATGGCAACTATTAACCAGTTGGTACGTAAGCCTCGTGCAAAGCAAGTTGTTAAAAGCAACGTGCCTGCACTAGAAGCGTGTCCACAAAAACGTGGTGTATGTACTCGTGTTTACACTACTACACCTAAAAAACCTAACTCGGCACTACGTAAAGTATGTCGTGTACGTCTAACAAACGGTTTCGAAGTAACTTCGTACATCGGTGGTGAAGGTCACAACCTTCAAGAGCACTCAGTTGTTCTAATCCGTGGCGGTCGTGTTAAAGACCTTCCGGGTGTACGTTACCACACAGTGCGCGGTGCACTAGACTGTGCTGGCGTAAATGACCGTAAGCAAGGTCGTTCTAAGTACGGTGTGAAGCGTCCTAAGTCTTAATGGTATCCGTTAAGTAAGGCCAAACACTAAATTATTTTTAATTTTTTGAAAAAACTGAAAAGTTTTGGATAAAACCTGAAGAAGACAACGGAGAAAATCCATGCCACGTCGTCGCGTCATTGGTCAGCGTAAGATCCTTCCAGATCCAAAGTTCAAATCTGAACTGCTGGCAAAATTCGTTAACATCCTAATGGTTGACGGTAAGAAATCTACTGCAGAGAAAATCGTTTACACTGCACTAGATGCTATGGCTGAGAAATCTGGTAAAGATCACTTAGCTGTATTTGAAGAAGCTCTTGAAAATGTTCGCCCAGCGGTAGAGGTTAAATCTCGCCGTGTAGGTGGTTCAACTTACCAAGTTCCTGTAGAAGTTCGTCCGGTTCGCCGTAACGCACTTGCTATGCGTTGGTTGGTTGAAGCTGCGCGCAAGCGTGGTGAAAAATCTATGGCTCAACGCCTAGCTGCTGAAATGCTAGATGCGTCTGAGAACAAAGGTACTGCGGTTAAGAAACGTGAAGACGTTCACCGCATGGCTGACGCAAACAAAGCGTTCGCACATTACCGTTGGTAATACCTTTCTGTGCCGCAGGAATCCCTGCGGCGCTACTCTAGTTCCTATGCGCAAGCCTAGGAACTATTGCTATATCTAGGGGTAGGGAAAATTGCGTTGAGCAGTCCTAAAACTATCTAGCAATAGCAATAGTCCCTAATTCAAGAGGATTCAATCGTGGCTCGTAAAACACCTATTGAGCGCTACCGCAATATTGGTATCGTCGCTCACGTAGACGCAGGTAAGACAACCACAAGTGAACGTATTCTGTTCTACACTGGTCTTTCTCATAAAATCGGTGAAGTTCACGATGGCGCTGCTACCATGGACTGGATGGAGCAGGAGCAAGAGCGTGGTATCACAATCACCTCAGCTGCAACTACAACTTTCTGGCGTGGTATGGAAGCGCAATTCCAAGACCACCGCATCAACATCATCGACACCCCTGGACACGTAGATTTCACTATTGAAGTAGAGCGCTCACTGCGCGTACTTGATGGTGCGGTTGTTGTGTTCTGTGGTTCATCGGGTGTTGAACCTCAATCTGAAACTGTATGGCGTCAAGCTGACAAATATCATGTTCCACGTATGGTATTCGTCAACAAGATGGACCGTGCAGGTGCGGACTTCCTACGTGTTGTTGATCAAATCAAAAACCGTCTTGGTGCGAACCCTGTTCCTATTCAACTTAACGTTGGTGCGGAAGAGGACTTCAAGGGCGTTATCGACCTGATCAAGATGAAGATGATCAACTGGAACGAAGCAGACCAAGGTACAACCTTCGCTTACGAAGATATCCCAGCAGACATGCTAGAAATCGCAGAAGAGTGGCGCAACAACCTAGTTGAGTCAGCGGCAGAAGCGACTGAAGAGCTGATGGATAAGTACCTTGAAGAAGGCGAATTGACTGAAGCAGAGATTAAACAAGCTCTACGTACTCGTACACTAAACAACGAAATCGTACTAGCCACTTGTGGTAGTGCGTTCAAAAACAAAGGTGTTCAAGCGGTACTAGATGCAGTTGTTGAATACTTGCCTTCACCAGTAGATGTTCCAGCGATCAAAGGTGTTGACGACAACGACAACGAAGTTGAGCGTCACGCAGACGATAACGAACCGTTTGCAGCGCTGGCATTTAAGATCGCAACTGACCCATTCGTGGGCACGCTAACCTTTATGCGTGTTTACTCGGGTGTGGTTAACTCTGGCGATGCAGTTTACAACTCTGTTAAGCAGAAAAAAGAGCGTTTTGGTCGTATCGTACAGATGCACTCGAACAAGCGTGATGAAATTAAGGAAGTTCGCGCGGGCGATATTGCCGCAGCAATAGGCCTTAAAGATGTAACAACAGGTGATACGCTTTGTGATGCTAACCACAAGGTTATTCTAGAGCGCATGGAATTCCCTGATCCGGTTATTCAGATCGCGGTAGAGCCTCGCTCTGTTGCCGATCAAGAAAAGATGGGTATTGCGCTAGGTAAACTAGCTGCAGAAGATCCATCTTTCCGTGTCGAAACGGACGACGAAACGGGTCAGACTCTGATCTCTGGTATGGGTGAGCTTCACCTAGATATCATTGTTGACCGTATGAAACGCGAATTCAGCGTCGACTGTAATGTTGGTAAGCCTCAGGTTGCGTACCGTGAAACGATCCGTGGCAGCGCGGAAGTGGAAGGTAAATTTGTACGTCAATCTGGTGGTCGTGGTCAGTACGGTCACGTATGGATCAAACTGGAGCCATCTGAACCTGGCGAGGGTTTTGTCTTTGTTGACGAAATTGTGGGTGGTGTGGTTCCTAAGGAATACATCAGCTCGGTATCAAAAGGTATCGAAGAGCAAATGAACAGTGGTGTAGTCGCGGGTTACCCAGTACTAGACATAAAAGCAACGCTGTTTGATGGTTCTTACCACGATGTTGACTCTAATGAGATGGCGTTTAAGATCGCCGGCTCGATGGCATTCAAGAAAGGTTCGCTTGAAGCGCAACCAGTACTTCTTGAGCCTATGATGAATGTTGAAGTAACGACTCCTGAAGATTGGATGGGTGATGTTGTCGGTGACCTTAACCGTCGCCGCGGCATGATCGAAGGTATGGATGACGGTGTGGCGGGTATTAAGATCGTCCGCGCTCAAGTACCTCTATCTGAGATGTTTGGTTACGCAACTGACCTACGTTCTGCAACTCAAGGCCGTGCGTCTTACTCTATGGAGTTTAACGAGTACGCTGAAGTACCGAAAAACTTTGCAGATAAAATCATTGCAGCGCGTGGTTACTAATGAAATGTCTTGATCGAGAAAAAAGTCGAGCTTTTTTTAAAGATCAATACGTCCAAATATTGCGCTGACCGACGTTGGCGCATAAAATAGCAAATTCTGGCGCGTCGTGATCAATAACGTTCGCGGCGAATCATAACTAGGAAGGAACACGATCGTGTCTAAAGAAAAATTTGAACGTACTAAACCGCACGTAAACGTTGGTACTATCGGCCACGTTGACCACGGTAAAACAACTCTAACTGCAGCTATCTGTACTACTCTTGCTAAAGTTTACGGCGGTGTAGCTAAAGACTTCGCATCTATCGATAACGCTCCAGAAGAGCGTGAGCGCGGTATCACAATCGCTACTTCTCACGTAGAGTACGACACTCCATCACGTCACTACGCACACGTAGACTGTCCAGGACACGCGGATTATGTTAAGAACATGATCACAGGTGCTGCACAGATGGACGGTGGTATCCTAGTTGTTGCTGCGACAGATGGCCCAATGCCACAAACTCGTGAGCACATCCTACTAGGCCGTCAGGTTGGTATCCCATACATCATCGTATTCATGAACAAATGTGACATGGTTGATGATGAAGAGCTTCTAGAGCTAGTAGAAATGGAAGTTCGTGAACTTCTATCTGAGTACGACTTCCCAGGTGATGACCTACCAGTTATCCAAGGTTCTGCACTAGGCGCACTAAACGGCGAAGAGCAGTGGGAAGCTAAGATTGTTGAGCTTGCAGAAGCACTAGACTCTTACATTCCAGAGCCAGAGCGTGCAGTAGATCAGCCATTCCTAATGCCAATCGAAGACGTATTCTCAATCCAAGGTCGTGGTACAGTAGTAACTGGCCGTATCGAGCGTGGTATCCTAACTGTAGGTGACGAAGTAGAAATCGTAGGTATTAAAGAAACTACAACAACTACTTGTACTGGTGTTGAGATGTTCCGTAAGCTTCTAGACGAAGGTCGTGCGGGTGAGAACGTTGGTGCACTTCTACGTGGTACTAAGCGTGACGAAGTAGAGCGTGGTCAAGTACTAGCGGCTCCTAAGTCAATCAACCCACACACTAAATTTGAGTCTGAAGTATACGTACTGTCTAAAGATGAAGGCGGCCGTCACACTCCATTCTTCAAAGGTTACCGTCCACAGTTCTACTTCCGTACAACTGACGTAACAGGCGACATCACTCTACCAGAAGGTGTAGAAATGGTAATGCCAGGTGACAACGTACAAATGACTGTTGAGCTAATCGCACCAATCGCAATGGACGAAGGTCTACGTTTCGCGATCCGTGAAGGTGGCCGTACAGTAGGTGCTGGTGTTGTTGCTAAGATCTTCGACTAATTATTAGTTGAGTCTTGCAGCCTTCTTCTTTAGAAGAAAGCGCATCTGAAAAGGGAAGCTTAGGCTTCCCTTTTTGCATTTTGGTTATAAGGAATTTTCGTTTATCTGTAACTGCTCGGTACTGTTTTAACTAAAAAATACAGGGAGTTGAATTTACTGTCTGCCATCCATCTCTTTTAACTAGAAGTGTTCACTCGATCTCGCTAAAACCGCTATAACTAATCGTTCTAGAAAGAAAATAAATACCACTGGTAATAATAATGATTCTTTTTTATATTTCTGCTGTAGGTTTTATATAGGGTCCAGTATGTACGTTTGTTTGTGTCACGGTGTCTCGGACAAAAAAATTCGTAAGTTAGTGTCAGAGCAGGGAGTGACGGATATTAAGGGGATCAAAAAATGCACGGCATTGGGAACTCAGTGTGGCAAGTGCATTCGAATGGCGAAAGATATCATCAATGAATCAGCCGTTGTGCTGTATAAGCAGGCAAGCTAACCTGCGCAAAAAATAAGCTTTCTTTTTGACAGCTTCTCATTTGGAACTAGAGTTATAGGAGCCAAAGAGGAGGGCTTTGTCATGAAAGGCGATCCAATAATAATCCAACATCTCAATAAAGTGCTCGGTAACGAGCTCGTCGCAATAAATCAGTATTTTCTTCACGCCCGGATGTATAAAGATTGGGGCTTAAAACATCTTGCCGATAAAGAGTATCATGAGTCCATTGATGAGATGAAACACGCTGACCACTTGATTGAGCGCATCCTATTTTTGGAAGGTCTACCAAATCTACAAGATCTCGGTAAGTTGAGTATCGGAGAAGACACCAAAGAAATGCTCGAGTGTGATTTAAAACTTGAGATGGCGGCGATCCCTGATCTAAAAGATGCCATCGCGTATGCGGAAGACACTCGTGATTATGTCTCTCGAGACTTGTTCCAAGAGATATTAGAAGATGAGGAAGAGCATGTAGATTGGCTTGAGACTCAGTTAGGGTTGATTGAGATGTCTGGTATTGAAAACTACCTACAAGCTCAATATGTCGATGAAGATTAAGCTCTGTCACTCTCAAAATTGAATTCTATAGGCAGCTACTTTACCAAAGTAGCTGTTTTTGTATCTCTTCACATTTTCCTTGCTTCAACTGCTTTCTTTCTGTACTATTCGCTCTCCTTAAACTCGGTCAATTATCTTTAGTTCCTTGCTTCCTCTGGATGACCGGGCCATTTGTGGAAGCTGAATAATCCGTAAGGAGCAACCAATGCGTCATTACGAAATCGTATTCATGGTGCACCCAGATCAAAGCGAGCAAGTTGCTGGCATGATCGAGCGTTACACTGGTTCAATCACTGAAGCTGGCGGTACTATCCACCGTCTAGAAGACTGGGGCCGTCGTCAACTGGCTTACCCAATCAACAAGCTTCACAAAGCTCACTACGTTCTAATGAACGTTGAAGCTGACCAAGCTGTAATCGATGAGCTAGAAACTGCTTTCCGTTTCAACGATGCAGTTCTACGTAACATGATCATGCGTACTAAAACAGCGATCACTGAGCAATCTATCATGCTTAAGCAGAAAGAAGAGCGTGCTCCTCGTCGCGAAGAGCGTGCTGAAGCTAAGCCAGAAGCAGCTGCTGAGTAATTTCTCTTATGACCAATCGAATGGAGCTGAGCGGCACCATTGCCAAACCGCCCATTCGAAGTAAAAGCCCTAGTGGTATTGAACACTGTCGATTTTGGTTAGAGCACCGCTCTACGGTTATCGAAGCTGATTTACCGAGACAAGTTTATTGTCGAATGCCGGTAGTTGTCAGCGGGCAAAGGTCACAAGCATTAACTCAGAATTTAGTACAAGGCAGTAGCATTAAGGTAGGGGGCTTTGTCGCTTACCAAACCGGCCGAAATGGTGTGGGAAAATTAGTGCTTCATGCCGACAACATTACTCAAATTTAAGATCAGGAGATAGCCCATGGCTCGTTTCTTCCGTCGTCGTAAATTCTGCCGTTTCACTGCAGAAGGCGTACAAGAGATTGATTACAAAGACGTAGCAACTCTTAAAAACTACATCACTGAAGCTGGTAAAATTGTACCTAGCCGTATCACTGGTACAAGCGCTAAGTACCAACGTCAACTAGCTCGCGCGATCAAGCGTTCTCGCTACCTAGCTCTACTACCGTACACTGACAAGCATCAGTAATCGGTTCGTTTTTAAAAAGAGGAATTAAACAATGCAAGTTATTCTACTTGATAAAATCGGCAAACTAGGTGCTCTAGGCGAAACTGTAAACGTTAAGTCTGGTTACGCTCGTAACTTCCTTATCCCTCAAGGTAAAGCAGTTATGGCTACTAAAGCTAACGTTGAAATGTTCGAAGCTCGTCGTGCTGAACTAGAAGCAAAAGCTGCTGAGCAAGTTGCTTCTGCAGAAGCTCGTGCTGAGAAGATCGGTGCTCTAGAAGCAGTTGTTCTAGCATCTAAAGCTGGTGACGAAGGTAAACTATTCGGTTCTATCGGTACTCGCGACATCGCTGATGCAATCACTGCAGCTGGCGTTGAAGTTGTTAAGAGCGAAGTTCGTCTTCCTGAAGGCGCACTACGTAACACTGGTGAGTTCGAGATCAGCGTTCAACTTCACTCTGAAGTTTTCGCAACTGTTACTCTTCAAGTTGTTGCTGCTGAATAATTCAGTATCAAGACGTATGTTAAAAGCACCTTTCGAGGTGCTTTTTTTATACCTGAAGAAAGGTAAGTGTTAAAAAACAAATAATAGATTAACCGAGAAGATGCTGTCGGCTTTTTCTAGGCCATCAGGTACCTTGTCATGGAACTGTCGCGAGTGTGACAGTTTAAGAGCGATATCTTCGGTTATGTTGTTGGTGACACTGATGTCACTGTCTGTACGGGTATTGCTTTTACCTGAGACTAGGGTCATTGATGCGTCAATACTCAAGTTGTCGAGTGCTTGCCAGCGTGTTGTTACTTTGCCTCGGAAGATTGCCTCTTCGACAATTTCTGGGAGTATGATGTCATCGTCATCAATTTCATCGAGATTGGGCTCTTGATATCGAAAACCTGGACCGAGCTCCATTTCGAGCACCCACTGTTCGGTATTGGAAAACTGGTAACCTAAACCGCCTGATAATGTATAGTCGCGAAAATAGGCACTATACAGGGAGTCTACACCCTTAAAGCTGCCGTAAAGGTAAGTTTTTGCTCCGAGCTTATAGTCACTTTGCACTGTGTAGGTAGATTGGCGCTTGTCCTCTTCGCCATCTTTGTAGAGCAAATAGTATTTCCATTCACCACTGCTGCGATGTCGACCTGATATATAGTCCGCACCAAGGCGTGCATTCATCGAACGAGAATCTGAGTTCCCCGTATGCGATTGGTAGCCAAACTCTACTTCCGTATTCCATGGTGAAGGTACATCAATATCTGTGCTTCCCTGATCCTTTTCTGCTGCTGCATAGCAGTGCGTCGCACTTAATAAGCCGACGGCAAGTAACCAATGCTTAGACACTAATGACCTCTATATTGATGAACTGAATAACGGATAGTAAAGGGAATTTAGCATGTATCCGTCAATGCTCGGTTAATTATCGATGAGAAGCCGATAAACTCTCTCTTGGCTACAGACAATAATTTCGATCTGGTTATAATGAGCGATCTAGAGAAAGTTGTAGAGCAATATCATGGCTGACCCAAGAACAGATAATCGAAATAAAAAATTCAGTGATGCACAGGTTGATGCTATCAAAGTACCACCACATTCATTGGAAGCAGAGCAGTCCGTTATTGGTGGTTTGTTATTGGACAATGAGCGTTGGGACACGGTTGCCGAGCGCGTGGTAGCCAAAGATTTTTACAGCCGACCTCATCGACTGATTTTCGAGGCGGTAAAGTCCATTCTCGAAGAGAGCAAGCCTCTCGACTTGATTACCTTGTCAGAATTTTTAGAGCTTCGAGAGCAGCTGGATGATGTGGGTGGTTTTGCTTACCTTGCTGATCTGGTGAAAAACACGCCAAGTGCGGCGAATATTAATGCCTATGCCGACATTGTTGCTGAGCGTGCCTTGGTACGTGATTTGATTGGTGTGGCAAATGACATCGCAGACGCAGGTTATGACCCTCAGGGCCGCTCTTCAGAAGACTTACTTGATCTTGCTGAAAGCAAAGTATTCGCCATCGCAGAGTCGCGAACCAATGAAAACGAAGGTCCGCAAAACGTTGACAATATTCTAGAGAAGACACTTGAGCGTATCGAACTGCTGTACAAAACGCCGCAAGATGGTGTGACAGGTGTCGATACGGGCTTTACCGACCTGAACAAGAAAACCGCGGGTTTACAAGGTTCTGATCTGGTGATCGTCGCGGCGCGTCCATCGATGGGTAAAACGACCTTTGCGATGAACTTGTGTGAAAATGCGGCAATGTCACAAGATAAACCTGTGCTGATTTTCTCGCTAGAGATGCCATCTGAACAGATCATGATGCGTATGTTGGCGTCTCTCTCTCGTGTCGATCAAACCAAAATTCGAACTGGTCAGCTTGATGATGAAGATTGGGCTCGTATTTCTTCGACCATGGGGATTCTCATGCAGAAGAAGAACATGTATATCGATGATAGCTCGGGTCTGACGCCTACTGAAGTACGCTCTCGTGCTCGTCGTATAGCCAGAGAGCATGGCGGCCTATCTATGATCATGGTCGACTACCTTCAGCTCATGCGTGTACCTGCACTTTCTGACAACCGTACCCTTGAGATTGCGGAGATTTCGCGCTCTCTAAAAGCACTGGCCAAAGAGTTGAATGTGCCAGTGGTTGCGCTATCTCAGCTTAACCGTTCCCTAGAGCAACGTGCCGATAAGCGTCCAGTGAACTCAGACTTACGTGAATCGGGCTCTATTGAGCAGGATGCCGACTTGATTATGTTCATCTACCGCGATGAAGTGTACAACCCAGACAGCTCAATGAAAGGTACGGCGGAAATCATTCTTGGTAAACAGCGTAACGGTCCTATCGGCTCTGTACGTTTGACCTTCCAAGGCCAATGGTCTCGTTTTGACAACTACGCAGGCCCTGCGTTTGACATGGATGATGAATAACAGCATGAGTTACATGAAAGCGGCGACGGCTTACATTGACCTAAGCGCCCTACAACACAATGTCGAGCAGATTAAACAGCAGGCGCCAAACAGCAAGGTGATGGCGGTGGTTAAAGCCAACAGCTATGGTCATGGATTACGTCACATTGCAAAAAATGCCACCGGTGCAGATGCCTTTGGTGTTGCGCGTATCGAAGAGGCGTTGCAACTGCGAGCGTGTGGCGTGGTTAAGCCGATTCTACTGCTCGAGGGTTTTTACTCTCCGGGTGACTTGCCTGTGTTAGTGACCAACAACATTCAAACGGTGGTTCACTGTGAGGAGCAGTTGGTTGCTTTAGAGCAAGCAGAGCTAGAAACGCCAGTGGTAGTATGGTTGAAGATTGACAGTGGGATGCATCGTTTAGGGGTGCGTCCAGAGCAGTATGATGACTTTGTATCGCGACTCAAGACTTGCAGTAATGTGGCTAAACCGCTGCGTTATATGAGTCATTTTGGCTGTGCCGATGAACTGGACAAAGACACGACTAACAAACAAACCGAGCTGTTTCTCAAGTTGACGCAAGGGTGTGAAGGTGAGCGCTCATTAGCTGCCTCAGCGGGGTTGCTAGCTTGGCCGGAGAGTCAGCTTGAATGGGTTAGACCCGGCATAATTATGTACGGTGTGTCCCCGTTTAATGATAAACATGCCCAGCAGTTGGGCTATCAACCTGTGATGACGCTTAAATCGCACCTGATTGCAGTACGTGATGTGAAAGCCGGTGAGAGTGTCGGTTATGGTGGCAAGTGGACCAGTGAGCGCGACACTAAGGTTGGTGTTATTGCCATTGGCTACGGTGACGGCTATCCACGCACCGCGCCGAATGGGACTCCGGTTCGAGTCAATGGCCGAGAGGTGCCGATAGCAGGGCGCGTCTCGATGGATATGTTGACCGTCGACCTTGGCCCAGAAGCGACAGATAACGTGGGTGATGAGGCAATCTTATGGGGGAAAGATCTCCCTGTAGAGCAAGTTGCAGCGCACATCGGGACCATCGCGTATGAACTGGTGACGAAACTGACATCTCGTGTAGAGATGGAATACTCTCGCTAGTTGGAACTCGAGCCTTTACCCCTTATCTAAACGGAGCCTTGTGGCTCCGTTTCTATTTTAACTCGCCTTGTAATGTGGCGATCACGTTGCGGTTGCCACCGTAGTCTCGATGCTCACCTAAGTAGATTCCTTGCCAAGTGCCTAGAGCGAGTCGACCGTTGTTGATAGGAATCGTCACACTACAACCAATCGTCGAGGCTTTGATGTGCGCGGGCATGTCGTCATCCCCTTCATAGGTGTGCTGATAATAAGGCGCACGCTCTGGGACAAACTTATTAAAGTGTTTTTCCATGTCGTGTCTTACCGTTGGGTCTGCATTTTCATTGATGGTCAGACTGGCAGACGTATGTTGGATAAAGAGCTGTAATAATCCGACAGAATAGTCAGCAAGTTGAGGTAATTGTTGTTCAATTTCATCGGTAATGAGATGAAAGCCTCGTGAACGAGCGCGGAGACGTAAGACATTTTGCTGCCACATAACAGAGCCTGTAATCGATATTTCGTTAACCAGACGTTAAGCTTAACCTAGCTTGATGGTAATATCCTAAAGCGGGTAACAGATTTGTTTAAATTTGACTCAGGGAACGTGACCTAACTCAATGTGAGTGAGAGTCGGCTGGGTCATAATGCTGGCCTGAAAAAAAATTACAAAGTCTTGTTTTGTGGCAATTTGCCCTAACATACCTAATATTATTATTTTGCTTAATCGGGGATTCCTCAGTTTTCGCTAGACTGTATGGAATAGAACCTACTGAACATCGGGATCGTAACCATGTTGAAAAATATCAACCCAACGCAAACACAAGCTTGGACAGCGCTAACCGCGCATTTTGAATCTGCACAAGATATGGATCTGAAAGCACTTTTCGCACAAGATTCAGCTCGTTTTGACAAATTCTCTGCTCGTTTTGGCAGTGATATTCTCGTTGATTACTCTAAGAACCTAATCAATGAAGAAACCATGCAGCATCTTTTCGCTTTAGCTAACGAGACTGAGCTAAAGTCAGCTATTGAAGCGATGTTCAGTGGTGAGGCGATCAACAAGACAGAAGATCGCGCCGTACTTCACACTGCACTTCGCAACCGCAGCAACAAGCCTGTAATGGTTGATGGCGAAGACGTAATGCCAGCGGTGAATGCTGTGCTAGAGAAAATGAAATCGTTCACTGAGCGCGTAATTGGCGGCGAGTGGAAAGGTTACACTGGCAAAGCAATCACTGACATCGTCAACATCGGTATCGGTGGTTCTGACCTTGGTCCTTACATGGTCACTGAAGCGCTAGCACCATACAAAAACCACCTAAACCTGCACTTCGTGTCTAACGTTGATGGCACGCACATCGTTGAAACGCTAAAGAAAGTAAACCCTGAAACAACGCTATTCCTTGTTGCATCTAAGACGTTTACCACACAAGAAACCATGACTAACGCCCACAGTGCCCGTGATTGGTTCCTAGCGTCAGCTGGCGATGAAGCGCACGTTGCTAAGCACTTCGCTGCACTTTCTACTAATGCTCCTGCAGTATCAGAGTTTGGTATCGATACAGACAACATGTTTGAGTTCTGGGATTGGGTTGGCGGTCGTTACTCTCTATGGTCAGCAATCGGTCTTTCAATCGCGCTTTCTGTAGGCTACGACAACTTCATCGAACTACTAGACGGTGCACACGAAATGGACAACCACTTCGCGTCTACTGAGCTAGAAAGCAACATCCCAGTAATCCTTGCGCTTGTTGGCCTATGGTACAACAACTTTCATGGCGCTGAATCTGAAGCAATTCTTCCTTACGATCAGTACATGCACCGTTTTGCTGCTTACTTCCAGCAAGGTAACATGGAATCAAACGGTAAGTACGTTGACCGTGACGGCAACGCTGTGACTTACCAAACTGGGCCAATCATTTGGGGTGAGCCGGGCACAAATGGCCAGCACGCGTTCTACCAGCTGATTCACCAAGGTACCAAGCTGATCCCATGTGACTTTATTGCGCCAGCAGTAAGCCACAACCCAGCAGGCGATCATCATCAGAAGCTGATGTCTAACTTCTTTGCTCAAACAGAAGCATTGGCATTCGGTAAAGATGAAGCGACAGTGAAAGCGGAATTTGCTAAAGCAGGCAAGAGTGAAGAAGAAGCGGCGACACTTGCACCATTCAAAGTCTTTGAAGGTAACCGCCCGACTAACTCAATCCTAGTTAAGCAAATTACGCCACGTACATTGGGTAACCTAATCGCAATGTACGAGCACAAGATCTTCGTTCAAGGTGTGATTTGGAATATCTTCAGCTTTGACCAATGGGGTGTTGAGCTAGGCAAACAGCTAGCTAACCAAATCCTACCTGAGCTTGCGGATGAGTCTGAAATCAGCTCACACGACAGTTCTACGAATGGTTTGATTAACGCATTTAAAGCGTTCAAAGCTTAAATTTCTCGGTGAGATGAAACGGTAACTCGTATAAATCCATGGTATATCAGCGGCTTGATTCACAGATAGCCGCTGTATTCACAAGGCAGGATTTGTTAGTCGCTTTGCTTCAGTAATTCTCACTTAGAAAATAGATCGACAAGCGCCAACCGAAGGGTTGGCGCTTTTTTTTTGGGAAATGGATTTAACGCAGCGATTGTTGTTACACAGTGGTATCGACGCTAGGCTGTGCATCGGTGCTGGCGGTAAATTTCTGTCCTAACAGGGCGACCATTTGATCGTAGTACTGCATATTGGGTTTGTTGCCTAACAGCTTGCAGAGTTCATTGCCCGTTGGGCTAAAACGGTAGTAAAGCAATCTTACGCCTTTACTGTGCGCTTGGAGTGAGAGTTGTTTCCCTTGGTAGAGCAAAGGTAGAGGAGAATCCAATTCGATTTCGCCTGATTCCAGTTCGGTGCCATGCATCAGCCCCAATTCAAATAACACCAGCAGACTTGAATACGGCAACTGGTAGTTTCCAACGTTAATGTTGTTGGTGGTATTGCGTTTACCAAAGCTAAAAATCCCACCTTGAGCGCGATAGCCAACCAGAAGTTTGCGGCTATTATCCCCGCCAAAACTGCAGGCCAGTGATGCTGCGCGCTGTAGGATTTGCGCTTCTTTTGGCGTCATATCTTGTAGGACTTTTAACGCCTTCATCGAGGTAGAACCAGGATTCGTTACCTCTCGCTTGAGCACCTGAGCCCATAAACGTTGCATGGCACTGTTATGAACTTCTTGCGCCATATCGAAGAAACGATACAGCCAATCCTGATCAGGGGCTCCTGCGGTTTCGTCTTTGCAAGAGACATGGGCGAGCTTAAGGATTTGTTCGAGGTTTTTTTGGCGCAGCTCTTTGCGTTTGCGTTCTCGGATGAGCGCACGCTCTAAGGTGTTTTTTTCGGGTGTTTCTGGCTGAAGGAGAGCGTCTAAACCGTAAGTCTCGGCGATGTTAAAGATACGACTCGCACTGTCTTTGATGTAGTTAGACTTTTTTTCTTGTCGATTGGATTGAGCGGGCTCGTGATCTATAACGACCGGTTGATTGCTCTCTGACATGGGATTTCCTTAGCCATCATAATGTTATCTATAAATGTACCTCGGATAATCATGAGCTGCCACAGAAAGTGTGTGAGACGGGTGTCAAAAATAGTGCTACCACATATGCTAACAAATTGTTAAAATCTGGTTGGTAATTATTGAGAGGGTTTATGAAGTATTTCAATGAGAATAAACTGAAAAAACACCTGTCAATCGCACTATTATTATTGGTTTACCTAGCGGTGCTAGGTTATCTTTCTCAATACCTTTCTTAATATAGGCGATTAACAGGTTGCGCACTTGTTAATTAGCTTAGTAGTCGTCGTACTCTTCGATGGCTATTCCTTCAATCACATAGCCTGTTTCTGCGAGTTCATGGCTGACGGTTTCCGTTTTTAAGGTTCCGACTAAATAAATCACATCCCAAAGTTGCTGGATTGGTGCTCCTTTTGGGAATTTGACGTAGATGATTTGGTTTGGTGGCGGTGGTGGTACGTGAATACACGCCCCAAAGTAAGGAACCAATAAGAACTCTGTCACCATATTGGCGTCCCCTTCCAATGGAATCACAAAGCCTGGTATTTTGACTTTGCTTCCGTTGAGCTCTTGTCTGACCGAGCCCACTTTTGATTG
Organism: Vibrio sp. MarTm2; assembly: GCF_027587055.1. Taxonomy (NCBI): domain Bacteria; kingdom Pseudomonadati; phylum Pseudomonadota; class Gammaproteobacteria; order Vibrionales; family Vibrionaceae; genus Vibrio; species Vibrio sp. MarTm2. The sequence goes on from NZ_JAPPTK010000005.1 coordinate 132,638, forward strand.
CTCCATTGCGCCACCTGAGTGGTCGGCGACGGGCATTCCATAGCTGTCAAATTGATTGCGTTCATTCTGAGGAATGAGATCAATCCAATCCAGTGTCAAGATGTCTTCTTGGTTGGCGAAACTTGGTAAGCTGAAGCTCAGCATTGCCAATGCCATTAATATTACTTTCTTCATTTCTCTATACTCGTATTGTCATACCGTCGCTCAGAGACTGTCGGTAAGCTCTTAACGCAGGGATAAAACCGATGACTGTGCCAGCACATTGAACCATGGCAAGTAGTACTAACTCATAGTGTGATAAGGTCATCAATGAAAGGGTGATACCGTACGTTTGTTGAATGATTGGCGCTGCAATCGCTAACAAGGCGTAAAGACCAAGCGTGCCGATAATTATCCCGATAAAGGTGAGTGCGCTTGCTTCTAAGATAAGCAGGGCAAACACATGCCTTGGTCTTGCACCCATTGCGCGCAAGATTGCCATTTCGCGGCGTCGTTCTTGTAGGCTAGTCAGCAAGCTCGAGAGCATCCCAAGTAAACCTGCAAAAACGACAAACACTGAGACCGCCATCAGCGCTTGTTCAGCCACCGACATCATGCCCCATAGCTCATGAAGCGCGACCCCTGGCAAGATGGCACTGAGAGGTTCTTTGTTGTAGGTGTTGATTTGACGCTGGAGAGCGAAGGTTTGAATCTTTGACTTGAGACCAAGCAGCATGGCGGTAATCTGCTTAGGTTTAAAGTCCATCGCTGCCAGTTGCTCTGCTGTCGGGTTATTGCCAAGGTTTGCGCCAGACTCCCAGCCGACATGAATTGCTTCAATTGCTTCCAAAGAGACGTGAACGGTTTTATCGACGGGGGTTCCTGTTGGCGCGAGAATGCCAACCACTTTAAAAGGCAAGTTGTCGTGGCGACTAAAGCCAACATCGCTTATGCCATGCGCAATGATGATCTCTGTACCAATGGTGTAACCCAGCTTTTTGGCCACATCTGCACCAATGACAGCTTCAAATAAGCGATTAAACTCGCTTCCTTCTTTGAACGCTAAATGTTGCTTCTGACCATAGCGATAGTGTTCAAAATAACTGTGGTTGGTGCCCATTACGCGGAAGCCTTTATGAGAGTCACCAAGTGAGATAGGAATTGCCCAATCGACCGCTTTGTGTCGGCTAAATTCTTGATAGCTTTTCCAGTCAATATTATTGGTTGCATTACCAATTCGAAATACCGAGTAAAGCAACAGGTTCACTTGTCCTGAACGCCCGCCTACGATCAAATCGGTTCCCGAGATGGTATTGGCGAAGCTGCTTTTTGCTTCTGTGCGAATACGCTCGACCCCAAGTAGCAGGATCACAGAAATCGCGACGGTTAAAATGGTTAGGATTGCCGTTACCTTGCGGTTGCGAGCACTTTTCCAAGCGAGGGACAGCGTAGGGCTCATACGTGGCCTCCTATTTGATTCAACTCGCGGAGATCGAGACTGCGGTCAAACAATGGTTCCAATGTCGGGTCGTGGCTGACAAACAGTAAGGTTGAGTTCGCTTGGTTCACTTGATCAAGCAGCAGCTCGATGAAGGCAGTTCGATTATCGTAGTCAAGAGAGGAGGTTGGTTCATCGGCGATGATAATTTCAGGGTTGCCGATTAAGGCGCGCGCGGCCGCGACACGTTGCTGTTGACCAATACTCAATTCGACGACGGATTTATTACGCAGCGATTGGTCGAGGTGCAGTTTATCGAGGAGTTGCTCAGCACTGCGTTGCAAATCACCGAATACTTGCCCTTTCCGCTGCTTTGAAAATTGGCAAGGGAGGATGACGTTTTCGATGACACTTAAATAAGGAAGTAGGTTAAATTGCTGAAAAATATAACCAATATGGTCAGCTCTAAATTTATCTCTCATGCTGCCTGACAGTTGCCTAAGGTCGTTATCAAGCACTTTTACACTGCCTTCAGGTGTCGTGTTGATGCCAGTAAGTAGGCTGAGTAAGGTTGATTTGCCACATCCGCTTGGGCCTTTGATAAACAGATGTTCGCCCTGATTTATCGTTAAGCGGGGAATATCTAGAGTTGGAGAGTCATTTCCAGGCCAGGTGTAGCGCACATGTTCCAGCTTTATGATGGCTGGATCTTTTATTGTATCCATCATGCTTTCCAAGTATGGCGTCAGTGGCTTGACCGATGCCAAGCCACTGTAAACCTTATAGAGAGATCTCTGTACGTTTAGGTTGTAGGCGAAGCGCTTCTTGCTTGGTGTCAGTCAATACGTTGACTTTCAACGCTTCTGTTGCTGGGAATTGTTTAAACCAAGCCGTGTCTATGGTTTCAAGCTTGGCGATATTGTCGCAGTGGTAGTGGTATTCCACTGTGAATTCACCATGTCCCGAATGCTCATGATCATGATGATCATCGTGCTTGTGCTCGTCGTGGTCATGATCGTGATGGTCGTCGTGCTTGTGTTCATCGTGGTCATGATCGTGATGGTCGTCGTGCTTGTGTTCATCGTGGTCATGATCGTGATGGTCATCGTGCTTGTGCTCTTCGTGGTCATGATCATGATGGTCATCATGTTTGTGTTCATCATGGTCGTGATGATCACTCTCTTTACCCAATGTATGAGTCACGGCAACATGTTCAACGTGACAGCCAGCCGCTGAGCTTAATGTAAATACGGAGTCTGCTTGATTAAGTGTTGCTACAGCATCGGCTAGGATTTTCTTCTGCTCGTCATTTTTTGGAGCATGCTCAAAACCAACTACGTCGGCACCGGGAGCAGTGATTTCCATCAGTAGCTCTTTCCCGTCTTGGGCAATGTTTAGCTCTACTTCGCCATGAACATGCGCTTCATGTTGACGAAATCCTTCTTCAGCGATCGCAACGTGGCTAACAGTAACAGCGATGAGCGCGGCAATTGGTGATAATTTGTACATTTTCAATCCTAAGTGTCGTTGCGCCTATTCCAGCATTATTATGGCTCTGGATATTGGCATAGTAATAAAGATTGCTCCCTATCTGAGAGCTGAGTAACTAAACGAGGGATTGAGTAGGTGGTGAACGCGCTCGATAGACGACAATCGAAGGCGCTTGATATTGATAACTTGGCTGTCGTTCAAAGCGATCGGGAAGTGATACGTTTTCTGTTTTTAGAACCGCACTGCTTATCGCGTGATGAACGGATGAAAACAGCTCACAATGATGCTCTTGATGATGGGAAGGGGCTAGATCGTATTGGTGCTGAATAAACGCAAAGTTCATCCACAGCAGCATGACGCCAAGGAGCGCGACAGCAGGAGAGGGTAGTGAAATCTTGCGAGATGTAAGCACAACAACAGACCGAGAAAAAAGGAACTGTTATACTATAACAATTCCTTATATAACGCTAAATCCAATTTGTGATTAGATGTTATCTTTGATGAGTCCAAGTACTTGTTGGATATCGGAATCACTTAAAGCGCCTTCTTTTACAAACAGCACTTTTCCTTGCTTGTCTTGAACGATGATCGCCGAGGACTCTTCCGCCAATTGCCATGCCTTGGCTACGTTACCTTCCTCATCTAATACCATAGACGACCATGGAAATTCTTTCTTGCTGTCTTCTGCCGATGATTTAACGAAAGAGCCGGTGCCCCAGATGGCATCATCTTGGTTAATGATGGACGTAGTTTGGTAGCTCTCAGAGGGGAACTTTGCGGCGGTAATTGCCGCCATAAGTGGGGCATTCATTTCTTTTGCGCTGCTGCGTCCTGCAATGGCTTGAATGACACGGACTTTGCCGACCAGATCTTGGCTTGTCCATGTTTGGTAGCTTGCGTCATCACCTTGAATGATAATTTCACCATGGCTATCTACATTGACTGCCGGAACGGTTTGGCCAAGTGTGATGTTGTGTGCCATCGCCAGCATTGGAGAGCATGCGATCGCGAGAGCGAGTAGAGTTTTGTTTTTCATTGTTATCTTCCTTTTGGTAAGCGCAAAAAGTATATACCGAAATTTGAAAAAGTGTTGTTCTCGGCGTTGATGGAGTGAAATGGTCCAAACTTTTGTAAAAACCGTATTAATTCACCGAAAGTGCTTTATAATGCGCCAGAGCTCTAAGGATAAGAGCTTAACTGCATAAAAGCAGTATCACGAAGGAATATTGGAGTGGTTATGCTACGTGAATTTACCCGTTATCGCCCGCATCAGGTGGCGCGATTCGTTAAGACACTGTTTAAAGGAAAGTTTGTTATCGCTGGTATTGGGGAGTTTTCGTTTGATAACGGCAAAGTGCTTCTGCCAGATGTGAATAACCCAGTCAAACTGGAAGCCTACAAACAGATCAACCAAGCCATTTTAGCGCTACCTGCCTAAAAACCGCCCATTTCGATAGGCGGTTGTGTGGAGGCCTTTACTTTTCTGGTGGGAAGCAGACTCCTGTTCCCCCAAGCCCACAATAGCCGTTCGGATTTTTAGCCAGATATTGCTGGTGGTAGTTTTCTGCGTAGTAATAAGGACCTGCTGGTAGAATTTCAGTAGTTATTTGCGAATGCTGATTACCCAGTAACTCTTGGTATCGTTGTTTTGACTGCATGGCGGTTTGATATTGCTCGTCGCTGTAAACGTAAATAGCCGAGCGGTATTGTGTGCCACGATCATTGCCTTGGCGCATACCTTGAGTTGGGTCATGACGTTCCCAAAATGTCTCGAGTAACGCGGTGAGCGAGATCATTTTGGGATCAAACACAACACGTACCACCTCGGTGTGACCGGTTTGACCGCTACACACTTCTTCGTAAGTTGGATTCTTTGTGAAGCCACCAGCATAGCCAACCGAAGTATTGACCACGCCATCAAGTTGCCAAAACAAACGTTCAGCGCCCCAGAAACAGCCCATACCGAGAACAATTTTTTCGCAACCTTGCTCTGGCTCTGATGTCATACTGCTTTGATTGACGAAGTGAATATCGTCAAGTGGCAGTGGCGTTTCGCGGCCAGGCAGTGCGTCTTGCGCGGAAATCATAGTTTGTTTGTCGAGCATCGTTATTTCCTTGTCGATTAAATTTATTAAACAGACCGACCAATTGACTGTTTTCATACAGACTTATCCATTTTCAGGCGGTATGATTCCCTAACCTGATATAGAAAGATAATTAAGCATGTTACGTAAACCTTTACCAGTTTTGATTGCGCTTCTTCTCTCTCCTACCGCATTGGCAAATGATGTGGATCTTACGATTGAGGGGTTGAAGGGATCGGTGAAAGACAATGTAGATGCTTACTTATCTTCGATCCCTGAAAAAGATTACGACACAAGTTTGCGCTTCCAAGCACGAGTAAAGCGAAACATTATCGAAGCTCTCAGTGCCGTTGGTTATTACCATCCTACCTTTACTTTTGAAGTCTCTCCTGAGGGCGATGAGCTGATCGTTATTGTCGATCGTGGACATTCGATACGTTTGACGGAAGTCGATATCCAAATCACTGGCGAAGCAAAAGATGATCCCGACTTCATTGCGCTGATCAAAAACAGCGGTCTGAAAAAAGGGGAGCGACTAAACCACAGTTTGTATGATGGGTTGAAGTCTAAAATCCGCAATTTGGCGTTGCAGAAAGGCTATTTTGAAGGGGACTACACCTTAAGTCGCCTTGAGGTTGCTCCCGGAGTGCGTAAGGCGTTTGTGCGTCTTCATTTTGATAGCGGGATTCGTTACTACTTCGGAGCGAGTACGATTACCGGCAGTCAAATTGAGCTCGAGCGTGTGCAATCCCTTTCACCCTATGAAGAGGGGGATGAATACTTGGTGTCGCAAGTCGGAGAATATAACCAGAACCTGTCTAACACCGACTGGTTTTCGTCAGTGTTCGTTGAGCCTGATCTGTCTAAGCTCGGTGAAGGAAGAGAGCTGCCAATGAAGGTTTCTCTCGCGCCGCAAGCACGCAACAAACTCGAGACGGGTTTGGGGTACTCCACCGATGTGGGCGTGCGAGGATCGCTAAAGTGGAAAAAACCTTGGGTGAACGATCGTGGCCACAGCTTCGACAGCAGTATCTCTCTTTCTAAGCCAGAGCAAACCATTACCGCAGGCTATCGCATTCCGCTAGATGACGTCTTGAAAGACTACTACCGCATTCAATATGGAATGAAGAACCTCGATAATCGAGACACAAAAAGTCTGGAATCCAACTTGGCGGTGGAGCGCCACTGGATTCTTGATAATGGCTGGCATAGAACAGTATTTGTTCGCTACTTGATCGAAAACTACGAGCAAGGTTTGCAAGATGATACCGCTCAATTTGTGTTGCCTGGTATTTCCTTCTCACGTAGCCGAATTCGAGGTGGGTCGATGCCGATGTGGGGAGACAGACAAAGTTTTACTCTTGAATATGGCGATCCAAGTGTCTTTTCTGAAACCAGAGTGGCACGTTTTCAAGGTGGCATGACATGGATACGCAGCGCCGGAAATAACCATCGTGGCTTGTTCAGAATTGATGGCGGGGCAAACGTGGCGGAAGAGTTCGAGAAACTGTCACCGTCACTTCGCTTTTTCGCGGGTGGTGACAACAACTTGCGTGGCTACGGCTTTGAATCTATCTCTCCCCGAGATGAAAGTAATGCTCTGACCGGTGCGAAATACATGGTCACCACGTCATTAGAGTATCAATATCGTGTCTATGGCGACTGGTGGGGCGCTCTATTTTATGACTACGGTGACGCGTTCAATGAGTCACCTGAATTTAAACGAGGAACAGGTTTTGGCGTTCGTTGGGCATCACCAGTGGGACCGATTCGATTAGATTTTGCTTGGGGTCTTGATGAAGATCCAGATAAACGATTCAAAGTGCACTTTACCTTGGGGCCTGAACTATGACCAAAGTCGTATTAAAGTGGTCGAAATGGCTATCGTTTTCTCTGCTAGGATTTGTATTGACGCTAATCTTAGCCGTGAGTTTTTTGCTCTTTACGCAACCCGGTTTAGGTGCGGCGCTATGGGCGGCAGAGAAATTTGTTCCTCAGCTTAAAGTCGCCTCTTATCAGGGAGCACTTTTCCCATATTTTACGTTGAAGCAAGTTGCATTCAATGATCCCGATTTGGGTGTGGACACCCAGATACGTTCGCTTACACTGGCGATTAACCCGACCTGTTTTACAGAGCCGAGCGTCTGCGTTGATGAGATTGCCATTGATGGCTTGACCTTTTCCATGCCTGACAGTGCGCCATCAACCGAACCAGAGCCGCAATCGAACGCAACTGGGAATATCTCAACCCCGGTGCCGATTCGTATTTCTCGAATTGCATTGAATGATATAACGCTCGATGTCCTTGGTAACAAAATTGACTGGCAACGTTTCTCGACTGGCCTGTTTTTTCAAGGCAATAAGCTACGTTTAAACAAAACCCTATTAAGTGGCATTAATATAGAACTGGTCGAGTCAGAGAATCAGCCAGTCACACCGCCGCCAACGCCTGCAGAGCCCGCAACCATTGAACTGCCTGCGGTCGTTCTGCCATTGCAGATGGATATTGTGCGGATTGATATCCATGACTTTGAACTGAAGCAGGAAACGCCTGTTGTTGTCCATCATTTAGGGTTGGAGGCTAAGGCATCGGCATCTCAAGTGACGATATCAACGCTAGAGCTCGACATGCCTGAAGTCGAGGTTACCCTCGACAGTAAAATTACGTTGAATCAGGGATATCCGCTGAACTTGAATTTGCAAGCGACGGTGAAAGAAGAGACGGCAAAAGGTCAACACTTGTCATTGTCTGCAAAGGGAAGTGTCGCTGATCTTAGCTTAGATGCGTCACTGTCTGGTTTGGCGAACGCAGATATTCAAGCCACACTGCAGCCATTGGAGCCGGATCTGCCGTTCGATGTTGCCATCGAGAAAGGTAAGGTGCAGTGGCCATTACATGGACAAGGCGACTACTTTGTCGATCTTAAAACGTTAGAAACTCAAGGCTCATTAAAAGGCTATGATGTTAGGTTGGCGACCGCTATTCAGGGTAAAGATCTACCCGATCTTGATCTAAGCGTTGAAGGCTCCGGTAATTTAGAGCAGATAACCTTGCGTTCCATTCTACTTAAAACGCTTGGGGGTTCTATCTCTGGGGATGTCATGGCCAATTGGCAGCAGCCAATCAATTGGGCGGCAAATCTCTCTCTTACTCATATCCAGCCTGGTTTGCAGTGGCAAGAAGCGGAAGGTGATATTAGCGGTTTAGTGTCAACAACCGGCTCTCTTACCGAAGCGGGTGGTTGGCAAGTGGCAGTGAGCCAGCTAGATGTTGATGGTGTACTGCGTGACTACCCACTGAATATTGAAGGCACATTGAACGCCTCCGATATGAAAGGTAAAGGCGAGTTTAATATCGATACGCCTGGACTCGTGCTCTCTCATGGCCCCAATATTATTCATGCAAAAGGTACGCTCAATGATACTTGGCGCATGGATTTATCACTCGATCTCCCGGAGCTGGCCAAGTCGGTCCCTGACTTAAAGGGCAAAGCGATTGGCGATGTAAGATTGCGCGGACCGCTTAAAGAGCCCGACGTTTCATTGGCGTTAGATATTGATTCCGTCGATTGGCAACAGCAAGCGCAGGTGCAGCACATCACCCTGAAAGGTGAGGTCACACCATTGCCAGCTCCGAGTGGCGATCTGAGTTTAGTTGTCAAGAGTGCCAGTTATCAAGACTATGTGATAGATGATGTTGAGCTGCGTTTTAATGGTACGCAGCAATCTCACCGTTTGACGTTAGACGTCATTTCAAACATCGCGTCGACCAGTCTTGCCCTTGCTGGCACGTTAACGGACAAGTCGGATATCGCGTGGAATGGTGCGCTGGAGCGTATGCAGTTATCTAGCGAGCAAGGTGAATGGGCTTTGGAAAAGTCGACGGAGATAGGCTTTGACATGGCGACTCAACGTGTCGCGGTGGCTGCGCATTGTTGGTTGCAAGCGGATTCATCACTTTGCTTAAACGATAATATTGACGTAGGTAAAGATGGTGAAGCAAGCCTAAGCCTGAAACAGTTTGATTTCACGCAGCTTGAGGGCTTTATCCCAGAGGGGACCTCGTTAGAAGGTCAAGTTAACGCTCAGGTTTGGGCGAAGTGGCGTGAAGGACAATCACCAGAGGTTAACGCGTCGGTCGAGCTTCCTAAGGGGGGCGTAACGCAAGACCTTGAAGTGCCACTGACGATCGGTTGGGAGACAATCAAGCTCAATGCCAAGCTCAAACAAGATCGCTTGCAAGCTGATTGGCTGGTTGATATCACCGACAACGGTGATATTTCTGGCCAAGCGATGATTCCTAATGTAGCTGTGGATGACAAGCAACTCGATGGCAAATTGACTTTAACGACTTTTGACTTGGATTTTCTTTCGCCGCTGCTCGGTCAATACAGCCAGTTGAAATCGAGCATCAGTACCGATCTCGCATTCTCTGGGCCGCTATTGCAACCCAAGGTCGAAGGGCAATTCCTCGTTGACGATATTCTCCTCCAAGGCGAAATCTCTCCAGTTCAGATTGATTCGGGAGAGTTGAAAGTCAACTTTAACGGATATCAAGCGACTTTAACGTCGGCGCTGAATACGCCAGATGGCACATTGCAACTAACGGGTGATGCTGATTGGCTCGATCTGCAAGACTGGCGCAGTCATTTACGTGTTTTTGCGACCGAATTGAAAGTTGATGTACCGCCTATGGTCGCGATCAAGGTGGTGCCAGATATGACGATTTCTGCCTCTCCTAAACATGCCAAGATTGAAGGTGACATTGCTCTGCCTTGGGGTCGTATCGTCGTTGAAGAACTGCCACCAAGTGCGATAGGTGTGTCTAAGGATCAAGTTATTCTTAACAATGACTTGCAACCGGAAGATATCAACTCGAGTATTCCGTTTGCGGTGGAAACGGACATCAACATATCTATTGGCGATGACTTTAAGTTATCGGCGTTTGGCCTTGAGGGCGGCTTGATAGGCAAGCTCAATGTCGCGCAGCGAGATAAGGGGCCGTTTATCACCGGCGAAGTCAACATCGTTGAGGGTTCGTACCGTTCGTTTGGTCAAGACTTGATAATAGAGCAAGGTAAGATCTTGATGAATGGACCCGTCGATCAACCTTATGTTCAAATCAAAGCGATTCGCAATCCGGACAATACGCGAGATGATGTTACCGCAGGCGTAAAAGTGACGGGCCCTGCGACTGAACCGGTCGTGACGATATTCTCTGATCCCGCGATGCCACAAGCTAACGCGCTGTCCTATTTGCTGCGAGGGCAAGACATCGACGGCGAATCGGGTGGCAACGCCATGACAACCACGTTAATTGGTTTGAGTCTTGCACAGAGTGGTCGTGTCGTTGGTGAGATTGGTGAAGCGTTTGGTGTGCAGGACCTTCAACTTGATACGGCAGGCTCGGGTGAGGACTCGCAGGTGACGGTCAGTGGGTATGTATTACCTGGGTTACAGGTCAAATATGGCGTTGGCATCTTTGATTCTGTTGGCGAATTTACGGTACGTTATCGACTGATGAAAGATCTCTATGTCGAGGCTGTAACAGGGGTCAGTAGCGCGGTCGACTTGCTTTATCAGTTTGAGTTCGACTAGATTTGAAAGATAGCTAAGTTAGGGACAGACAATGCAACATTTATTATTTGTTTACGGTACCTTGCGCAAAGGTCAAAGCAATCAAAGCTTCTTAGATTCGGCGGAGTTTCTTGGCCAACATGAAACTTTGCCAGAGTATGCATTGTATGACTTGGGGGCTTACCCCGCGGTCACGGCAGGACACCGCTCAATCGTTGGTGAGGTATACCTTATTGATGATGACACCTTGGCGAAAATTGATGAGCTGGAAGATGTGCCTGTTGAGTACCGTCGTGAGCAAATCGACACGCCATTTGGTCGCGCTTGGATCTACCTCTATCAAGATACCAGTCAGTTGGATAGCTTGTTGGCTTCAGGGGATTGGTGCCAACGCATCTAGATGTGTCTGAGAGTGTTGACGCAAAAAGAAAAAGTCCGCTTTGTGCGGACTTTTTTGTGTTTTGAGGGCGCTATTTTTGCGCTCTTTCGTAAGATTCTAAAATTTCTTGGCGAGCGGCAGCGACGTCTTCCCAACCATCGACTTTCACCCACTTGCCTGATTCAAGCTCTTTATAACGCTCAAAGAAGTGCGTGATTTGCGCTTTAAGTAATTCAGGAATATCGCCCACATCTTGAATGTGGTCGTACTCTTTTGAAAGTTTAGAGTGTGGCACGGCGACGACTTTGGCGTCTTCTCCTGATTCATCGGTCATTTTCAAAACGCCGACTGGACGACAGCGAATCACTGAGCCTGGCATAAGCGGGTGCGGTGTCGGTACGAGTACATCTACCGGATCACCATCGAGTGATAACGTGTGGTTTACGTAACCGTAGTTACATGGGTAGAACATCGGGGCAGACATAAATCGGTCGACAAATACCGCGCCAGAATCCTTGTCAACTTCGTATTTTATCGGATCAGCATTGGCGGGAATTTCAATCACAACATAGATGTCATCGGGTAGAGATTTGCCTGCTGGTACGTCGTTTAAGCTCATTGCTAAAGTTCCTTTTTGTCTAAGTATGGGCTGAAATTTAACCAAAGTACCTTACTGCTAAACTCGGTTTTTTGTAAATATATACGGCGAGACTTTGCTCAAGAAAATCAGATTATTCATGTATGAATAAAGAAAAGGCGCTCGATGAGCGCCTTTGTAGAAGGTTATTGATCGTCGTCTCGATTGAGCTCGAGGAACTCCTCAACCTTTTTCACCATGTTCTTCGAGCCAACGAAAAACGGTACACGTTGGTGTAGTTCGGTAGGTTTGATGTCCATAATGCGATTCACGCCATCTGACGCCACGCCACCAGCTTGCTCGATGATGTAAGCCATTGGATTACATTCGTATAGTAAGCGCAGTTTGCCGCTTGGGTGACTTTGCGTGCTTGGGTAGAGGTAAATACCACCCTTGAGTAGGTTGCGGTGGAAGTCCGCGACCAGTGAGCCGATGTAGCGCGAAGTGTAAGGGCGCTTCTCGCTTGGCGCATTTTCTTGGCAGTACTTGATGTACTTTTTCACACCCATTGGGAAGCGAATGTAGTTTCCTTCGTTAATGGAGTAAATAGTGCCGTCTTCTGGGATCATCATGTTTTCATGTGACAAGCAGAATGTGCCAAGTGATGGGTCATAAGTGAAACCGTTAACCCCGTGACCTGTGGTGTATACCAACATGGTCGACGAGCCATAGATCACGTAACCAGCCGCAACCTGTTTGTGACCAGGTTGCAAGAAATCTTCTTCGGTTGGCGGAGTGCCAATCGGTGAAACACGACGGTAGATAGAAAAAATCGTACCCACTGAAACGTTAACGTCGATGTTTGACGAACCATCAAGAGGGTCCATCAGCACAACATATTTGGCGTTTTTGTTGAGTTCTTTATTAAACGCTACTGCTTCGTCTTCTTCTTCACTCGCAACACCACAAACTTGGTCGCGTGCTTCTAGCGCTGCTTTAAACTTCTCGTTGGCGTAGACATCGAGCTTTTGCTGATCTTCACCTTGGACATTTTCTGTCCCGACTGCACCTGTAATGTCACCAAGGCCTGCGGCGTTGATTTCACGGTTTACAATTTTTGCAGCAAGGCGAATTGAAGAAAGTAGGGATGATAGATCACCGCTAGCGTGGGGGAAGTCCGCTTGCTTTTCAACAATGAACTCGCCAAGGGTGCGCATTCCAGACATGGTTATTCCTTAAAAGTCGCTTCTAAATAGTGGGGGATGTGGCATGGATAATCTCTATTTGGATCGTTTCGAAATGCCTGAGCTAAGTGTAAGAGCAGGATCTTTTTATTGGTAATGAACTAACTGCTTGAGATCTCAATTTATTTGTCGACTCTTTGCTGTGTTTTCATGGCTCGTTTGGCTGGAATCAAGCTGTACACGGAGTGTGCGGTTGAGTAAGGCTTGTGTCATACAGTGATCAAAGTTGTTCGCTTTTTAGGGCTTTATCGCCATAATGAGTCCACTATTATTTGCCTGAAACAGGGTCAGTTTATGCATATTCATATCTTGGGGATTTGCGGCACATTTATGGGTGGTGCTGCAGTATTAGCTCGTCAACTTGGTCATAAAGTGACGGGGAGCGATGCCAACGTTTACCCGCCGATGAGCACTTTACTTGAATCTCAAGGTATTGAAATTATAGAAGGATTTGACCCTTCCCAGCTCGATCCTGCGCCAGACCTTGTGGTGATAGGTAATGCGATGAGTCGCGGCAACCCATGTGTCGAGCACGCACTTAACACTAATCTGCGTTACACCTCTGGACCGCAATGGTTACAAGAGTTTTTGCTGCACGATCGCTGGGTTCTAGCAGTCTCAGGCACGCACGGTAAAACCACTACATCAAGTATGCTAGCGTGGATCTTGGAAGCCTGCGGTTACCAGCCTGGATTCTTAGTCGGTGGTGTACTCGGCAATTTTGGTGTTTCTGCTCGATTGGGCGAAAGTATGTTTTTTGTTGTGGAAGCAGATGAATATGACAGTGCTTTTTTCGATAAGCGTTCTAAGTTTGTCCACTACCACCCGCGCACGTTAGTAATGAATAATCTAGAGTTCGACCACGCAGATATTTTTGATGATCTTGAAGCGATTAAGCGTCAATTTCACCATTTAGTACGAACTGTGCCGGGCAATGGACGTATCTTTGCTCCGAAACAAGATAAGGCTTTAGCCGATGTGCTCGAGCGCGGCTGCTGGAGCGAAACGGAGTCCAGTGGCGAGCAGGGTAACTGGCAAGCAGAAAAAGTGGTGAATGATGGGTCTCACTTCAAGGTTTTCTTCCAAGGCAACCAAGTTGGGGAAGTGCGCTGGGATTTGGTGGGCGATCATAATGTCGACAACGCTCTTATGGCTATCGCAGCAGCAAGGCACGTCGGTGTAACGCCAGATCTTGCCTGTGACGCGCTCGGAAAGTTCATCAATACGAAGCGACGTCTGGAGTGTAAGGGAGAAATCGCAGGCGTGACGGTTTACGATGACTTTGCCCATCATCCAACGGCGATTGAACTTACTTTGGGTGGCTTACGTAACAAGGTAGGTCAACGTCGAATTCTTGCCGTACTTGAGCCTCGCAGTGCAACCATGAAGCGCGGAGTCCATAAAGAGACACTGGCTGCATCGTTGCGCGCTGCTGATTCTGTATTCCTCTATCAGCCTGACTCCATTGATTGGTCTGTGGAGGATGTGGCACAGCAATGCACTCAACCCGCTTGGACATCTAAAGATGTCGATGCGCTTGTCGAGATGATTGTTGCCGAGGCTCAGCCCGGTGATCAGATTCTGGTGATGAGTAACGGTGGTTTTGAAGGCATTCACGGTAAATTACTCGACCAATTGGCGACCAAGGCAAATTAGCAAAGAAGTATGCATTCAATGAACAATAAACAGAAAGCGATCACATTGGCCTTCACGGGGGCATCTGGCGCGCCTTATGGGCTGCGCCTACTAGAGTGCTTGATCGCTGCCGACTACCAAGTTTTTCTTTTGATCTCCTCAGCTGCCCGCGTTGTGTTAGCCACAGAGCACGGCTTAAAGTTGTCTGCAAACCCTGAGTCTGCCAAGCAAGCGTTGGTCGAACACCTAAAGTGTGACGCTGACAAACTGATAGTCTGTGGTAAGGACGATTGGTTCTCTCCGGTGGCGTCGGGCTCTGCGGCGCCGAAGCAGATGGTGGTTTGTCCTTGCTCTGCAGGTAGTGTGGCAGCGATCGCTCACGGCATGTCAGACAACCTCATTGAACGCGCAGCTGATGTGGTGATGAAGGAACGCGGTCAACTATTGTTGGTTGTTCGTGAAACCCCGTTCTCGACGTTACACCTTGAGAATATGCACAAATTGTCCCAAATGGGCGTTACGATCATGCCAGCGGCGCCAGGTTTTTATCATCAGCCCAAGTCGATTGAGGATTTGATCGATTTCATGGTCGCCCGTATTTTGGATCATCTAGGTGTGGAACAAGGCTTGGTTCCTCGCTGGGGATATGATCACCGAGATTGATGGTTAGAGGAACGACTCTAGCTATTGAGTCTCACAACTATTACAATCAAGCCGATACTCATCGGGGAGCTATTCATTGAGTCAATGAAGCTGAGATCGAACCCTTACCATGTAGCGGTAAGTGTGCGGGACCCGTAGACCTGAACCAGATAATGCTGGCGTAGGAATTGAGTTAGGACATGCTGATTTTCAATCCAATTGTCCCTCAAACCTGTGCCGCTCAACAAGGAGAGAGCGAGCAGTGAAAACCACTCTGAGCACCATTTCATTCAGCGCAGTTGCGTTGGCCACACTATCTTCATTTTCCGTTACTGCCGCAGAAAAAGCGCTGACAGTTTACACTTATGACTCTTTCGCAGCCGATTGGGGCCCAGGTCCTAAAGTCGAAAAAGCTTTTGAAGCTCAATGCGGTTGTGACGTGAACTTTGTCGCGCTAGACGACGGTGTCTCTATCCTTAACCGCCTACGTCTAGAAGGAGAGAACAGCAAAGCTGACATCGTTCTTGGTTTAGACAACAACTTGATGGCGGAAGCAAAAAAGACAGGCTTACTCGCTGAGCACAGTGTCGATACGACTTCAGTGACACTGCCAAATGGTTGGAACGACAGCACTTTTGTTCCTTACGATTACGGCTATTTTGCGTTTGTCTACAACAAAGAAAAACTCGCGAATCCACCAAAAAGCCTCAAAGAGTTAGTGGATTCTCGTGATGACTTAAAGGTGATTTATCAAGACCCGCGTACCTCAACACCGGGTCAAGGCCTGATGTTGTGGATGAAGTCGGTGTATGGTGATGAAGCGACTCAAGCATGGCAAAACCTTGCGAAGAAGACCGTCACTGTGACTAAGGGATGGTCAGAAGCGTACTCCATGTTCTTAGAAGGGGAGTCTGATTTGGTTCTCTCTTACACCACCTCTCCTGCGTATCACTTGATTGCTGAAGGGGACGCGAAGTTTGCTGCGGCCGATTTTTCGGAAGGTCACTACACGCAAGTTGAAGTGGCAGCAAAGGTGAAAGGCTCGAACAATCAGGCTCTTGCAGATCAGTTTATGGCATTCATTCTCAGCGATGAGTTCCAATCAGTGATGCCAACGGGTAACTGGATGTACCCAGTAACAAACGTAGAGTTACCACAAGGATTTGAAACTTTGACTGTGCCAAACAAGGCATTGAGCTTCAGTGCGGATAAAGTTGCGGAAAACCGTAAAACTTGGATCCGTGAATGGCAAAGTGCGCTGACTTTCTAAGGGTATTTTTTGCGTAGCATCCCAAAAATAGGCTTATGGGTCGCGATGTTCATCGCGACCTTTGTTATTTCAGCCTTAGCCGCTTTACTGATTGAAGCGCCCTCTTTAAATCTTGCTCAGGTGTGGCAAGACCCGTACTACCGCCACGTTACCAAGTTCAGTTTTTACCAATCTTTTCTCTCGACGCTGTTAAGTGTTGGGCTCGCCATACCAGTAGCTCACGCGCTTTCTCGTCGTCAATTTCCGGGTAAAAACCTGTTGTTGAAACTATTCGCAACCACGTTAGTATTGCCTGTTCTAGTCGGTGTGTTTGGCTTGCTTGCCATTTATGGCAATAGTGGTTTATTGGCCGATGGGTTTGCCTACTTTGATAGCAAACTGCCTTTTTCAATTTATGGTTTGAACGGTATTTTACTGGCGCACCTGTTTTTTAATTTGCCCTATGCGAGTCGGCTTTTGCTGCAATCTTTAGAGTCCATCCCTGAAGAACAGCACAAACTCTGTGCGCATCTTGGCATGGGGGCGTGGCAAAAGTTTGTTTGGGTTGAGTGGCCACGGATGAAGCAGCAGCTTGCTCATGTTTGTGGTTTAGTGTTTATGCTCTGCTTTACCAGTTTTGCGACCGTAATGGCACTTGGTGGCGGACCAAAATCGACGACCATTGAACTGGCCATCTATCAAGCGATCAAATTTGATTTCGATTTGCAAGCCGGTGCGCTATTGGCCATTTGGCAGATGACGCTTTGTGGCATCATGGCGCTGATCATTCAGCGTTTGGGTAAACCGATATCAGTAAGCTCTGTGAGTACTACGAACAACCTCTATTTAGCCGGCAATCATTGGCGCAATAAAGTGTGGGATTACAGTTGGATTGGGCTCGCCGCCATATTGGTTCTGCCCCCTTTGGCGATGGTCATTGTCAGCGGTATCAATAGCCATGCGGTGCAAGTCTTTACGGATCCGCGTTTTTGGCATGCACTTTGGGCATCGCTGAAAGTGGCGACCCTTGCGAGTATGATCGCTTTGTTGGCGGGTATTACCATCTTGATCACCAGTCGTCGACTCCGGCTTAATGCTCGAGCGCGGCAAGCGGATCATATTGAACTGATCGGCACCATTATTTTGGTCACCCCCGGCTTGGTTGTTTCGACTGGGTTGTTTTTGTTGCTGCGCTCATTTACGGATGTATTCAGTCTAGCTTTTGTGGTGGTCGTGGCGGTGAACGCGCTGATGGGGCTTCCCTATGTGATTAAAACGCTCTCTCAGCCGATGCTACAGGTCGAGCAACAGTATCAGTATGTGTGTGCAAGCCTTGGGATGAAAGGGTGGCAACGGTTTAAAGTGGTTGAGTGGCGGGCGCTTAAAAAACCGATGGCGCACGCATTTGCTATTAGTTTTATGTTTGCGATTGGCGATCTGAGCGCGATTGCCTTGTTTGGTAGCCAAGAATTTCGCACTCTACCACTCTATCTGTTCCAGTTGCTGGGAAGCTATCAGATGGATGCGGCGGCGGTCGTTTCCCTGACATTGCTTCTTCTCAGTGTTGGCTGTTTCACGCTCATCGAAACGTTGTTTAAAGCGAACAAAAAGGTCAATCATGTTATCTCTGACTAAAGTGGATTATTACTACCACAACGAGTTGTTTCATTTTGATGTTTCCGTTGAGCAAGGTTCGATCACCGCCTTGATGGGACCAAGTGGGGCGGGCAAGTCGACGTTGCTGGCATTAGTGGCGGGATTCATCGAGCCAGTCAGTGGTTCGATTAGCGTGGAAGGGCGTGACATTGTTGGCCTAGAGCCGCACCGACGACCTTTTGCGATGTTATTTCAGGAACACAACCTATTTGCTCACCTGACCGTCAGACAAAATATTGGGCTTGGTTTGCACCCTGGACTAAAGCTCAGTGATGAGCAGCAACGGAAGGTGGAGTTGGCGGCGCAGCAAGTGGGCGTGGCTGACTATCTTGACCGATTGCCAGAGCAGTTATCTGGCGGGCAGCGTCAACGAGTCGCCTTGGCGCGCTGCTTTGTTCAATCTCATCCAGTTTGGCTACTCGATGAGCCGTTTTCCGCGCTCGATCCTATCTTACGTGAAGAAATGTTATCGCTGGTGGCAAAGCTAGCCAAAGAGAGAAATATCACCGTGCTGATGGTGACGCACCACATCAGTGACGCTAAAGCCATTGGCTCCGATTTTATCTTTGTTGCCAACGGGCGAGTGGAAGTGGCAGCAGGCGTTGAACAGCTCGTGTCTCACCACAGTAACCAAGCATTGAGTGAATTCGTCAGAGCAGGCGAATAGAGGGCTTAAAGAAAAAGGATTGATGTGAGAGCATCAATCCTTTTTGTATTTGGCGCTAAACTTCTTCGTCGCTCAGCGCTTTTAGAACTTGGAAGATTTCGCGGTAAGATTTCGCAGGCTTACCTGCTTTTTTCTCTTTTGCCGCTTGGCGAGCAAGTTGACGCAGGCGCTGGCGATCCGCGTTTGGATAGAGTTCCATTGCATCGCCAATGGCTGCATCACCTTCTTCTACAATACGGTCACGCAGCTGCTCTAGCTTATGCAGGTGCGCTGTTGCTTGTGAGTGCTTATTGCGAACCTTATCTAACGCGGCTTGCAGTGGCTCAGGATCTTCAAAGCGCATCAATTTACCAATGTATTGCAGTTGGCGGCGACGCGCTTCGTTTTTGAATCGTTGCGCATCTTTGATCGCTTCTGCGAGATCTTCGCTAAGCGGAAACTTTTCCAGCACAGAAGGTTTTAGGCTCACGAGCTCTTCACCTAATTGTTGCAGCTCTTCCATGTCGCGTTTCATCTCGGTCTTACTTACCCAGATGATTTCTTCTTCCTCTTCCCATGGCGCTTTTTGGTTTTTACGTGCCATTTCTCTGCCTTAATTTGACCATCTATTTCTCTATTTTAACAAGAATCGTGGGGAGAAAGCGAAATTCTTGTTATCCTAGAGAGAACAAATCTTTAGAACTAAGTTGATATGGACGTAAGAGAGCAAGTTGCTCAACAGCGCGTTGAGTTAGAAGCCGCAGTCGCTAAAGCGTTAGAGATGGCGGCAGAGAAGTCTGATGGTGCAGAAGTCGCGATCACGAAAACCACTGGCCTAAGTGTTTCTACTCGCATGTGTGAAGTGGAAAATGTGGAATTCAACAGTGATGGTGCGTTGGGCATTACGGTTTACCGTGGTCAACGTAAGGGCAGTGCATCAACCTCTGACTTAAGTGAAAAAGCGATTCAACAAACCGTATTGGCTGCGCTCGATATTGCTCAGTATACCTCCGAAGATCCTTATGCTGGTCCTGCGCCTAAAGAGTTGATGGTCAAAGAGATCCCAGACTTGGATCTATTCCACCCAGACACGCCTGATCCAGATTATGCCGCTCAGGTCGCGATTACCGCTGAGAAAGCGGCGCTTGAGTACAGCGACAAAATTAAACAAAGCGATGGTGCGAGTTACGATAGTCATTATGGACTGAAGGTGTATGGCAATAGCCATGGTTTACTGGCTAGTTATGCTTCGAGCCGTCACAGTACAAGTTGCTGTGTGATTGGTCAGGGCGCTAATGGTGAGATGGAGCGAGACTACGACTACACTTTGTCACGTCATAAAGACGATCTTTGGTCTCCTGAAGCGGTAGGGCTAAAAGCGGCAGAAAAAACCATCAGTCGTTTGGATGCGCAAAAGCTTAAAACGGGTCAATACCCAATCATGTTTGCTGCAGATGTGGCAACCGGGTTGATTGGTCATTTGGTGATGGCGATCAGCGGTGGCAACTTATACCGTAAATCCTCATTCTTGCTCGATCAACTGGGTGAAAAGGTTCTGCCTGATTGGTTTAACATCGCAGAAAAGCCTCATGTACTGCGTGGCCTTGCCTCTAGTCCCTTTGATAGTGAAGGCGTCTTCACCCGAGACCGAGAGATCATTACCGATGGCGTGCTAGCGACGTATCTGCTAACGAGCTACGCCGCACGTAAAATGGATATGACGCCAACAGGACATGCTGGTGGTATTCATAACTGGTATGTGCAATCAACGGGGCAGAATTTCGAACAAATGCTGAAAGAGCTAGGCACAGGCTTATTGGTTACAGAGACCATGGGCCAAGGTGTAAACATCGTGACAGGCGATTATTCTCGTGGTGCGGCAGGCTTCTGGATGGAGAATGGTCAGATCCAGTTCCCTGTGTCAGAAATTACCATTGCTGGTAATCTTAAGCAGATGTTCCAGAACATTGTCGCTGTCGGCAATGATGTGGAAACGCGTTCACAAATTCAAACGGGTTCTATGTTGCTTGAATCTATGAAGGTAGCTGGCGAGTAGTAATCCCCTATATTTGGCTTGAATAGAAAAAGGTTGGCGTAGTGCCAACCTTTTGTTTTTCTTAACCCTCAAACAACTCAGTGTGCAGCTTTTGAATGGCTTGCTTTGAGACGGACTCATGCACTAAGAAGCAGAGGTTGTGCGGACTTGCACCGTAACAGATCATGCGTAGATTGAAGTCTTCCAATGTGCCAAAGACTTGCTTCGCGTAGCCTTTACTTTCGCTCATGTTGTTGCCGATTAGCGCAACCAGACATAAGTTGTGCTCGACGTCGACGCTACATAGCTCTTCTAACTCAATACGAGCGGCTTCCGGCAGCTGAGGCGCACCGCCTGAGGTATCAGTTTGATCCAACGTTAACGAAACGCTGATCTCGGAAGTCGTGATTAAATCCACCGATATCTTGTGCTTGGCTAGAATCTCAAAAACACGGGCTAAAAAGCCGTATGCGTGGAACATTTTTGCGCTGCGTAGTGTCACCATTGTCTGGTTGCAGCGAAGGGCTAATGCACGAAATAGCGGTGAGCTCTCCACTTGATGGCGAATCCAAGTCCCGCCCTTTTCTGGCTCTTTCGATGAACCAACAAAAACTGGAATATCATGACGCAATGCCGGAACTAAAGTCGATGGGTGTAAGATCTTCGCGCCAAAGTTTGCCATCTCAGAGGCTTCGCTAAAGCTGATTTCTGGGATTGGAGACGCTTTCGGTGCGATACGAGGATCGGTGGTGTAGATACCGGGAACGTCAGTCCAAATCTCCAAGCCTGACGCTTCAACCGCCTCTGCAATCAGCGCGGCGCTGTAATCACTGCCACCACGGCCTAGAGTTGTCGTATTGCCTTCTGCGTCTGAGCCGATAAAGCCTTGAGTGATCACTACGGATTCTTGGCATAGTGGAATGAGCTTTTCTTCGGCAAGTTGGCGGATACTATCTAGCTCTGGTTCTGCTTTACCAAAATTGCTGTCGGTGCGCAGCACATCTCGAATATCGAAACGTGTGGCGGCGATTCCTCGTTCTCTCATCAATTGGGTAAGCATGTGAGTCGACATCAGCTCACCACATGCGACTAAGTGGTCTGTGAGCTTGCGGCTAGCTTGGATTGAAGCGGCTTCTGCAAGGCTCGTCACCGTATCTAGAATGGTGTAGACCTCGGCTGCAGCCTGGGTTGAATCTTCGAGTTGGTCCAAAACAGCATTATGGATCTCAGCCAGTTTGGTTAATATCTCACTTCGATGTGTTTGGTCTTGCACACCATTGGCTAACTCGACCAATAAGTTGGTGACACCTGAACACGCACTGCTAACAACTAATTTGGTATTGGGGTTTGATTCGATAATGGTTGCACAGCGACTCATCGCCTCAAAATTTGCAACACTTGTCCCACCAAACTTAGCAACATTGAAACTGCCCACGGCATTTCTCCCACGACTTCCTGAAAATAAAACTGGGGGTTAACCCAACATCCGATGTTTGCTTGAAGAGAGAATGAGCGAAAAAGAGGTATTTTTGAAATGTCATTGACCTCAGAAGCTCATCATCAGGCTGTGCTGATGACAGTTGATGGGACTCAACCCAAGTCAACCGACAAACCAAAACCACACTTTTGGTTTACCTCGGCACTGCTCCCCCTCAATGTGTTGTCTCGGAATTGTGGTTCCACGACACATCTACCTGGGCAGTGCTCCTCTTCTGCAACAATTTAAGTTGCGTGGCATAAATATTCGCCACCTATCCAGCATTGAACGTTTTTATGTGACCAATGTCAACGGTATTTTGTAACTTTATGCTCTTGGTAAATTAACAAACTTGTGACACTGGTTTGACCTCAAGACTTTGGGCTAATTGCTGAGGCGTTTGAATTGGATTAAGGTGAATCAATAACCTTCTACAGAACAATAAAATAGTTTGCAAAAGGAGCTGCCAATGACGATTCAAAGTTTTATTCCACCTCACCGCATCCTGATGGGACCGGGACCTTCGGACATTTCACCTCAAGTGCTGCAGGCGTTGAGTCGTCCAACGGTTGGTCACTTGGATCCTCTATTTATCAAGATGATGGACGAACTCAAGCAGCTACTTAAGTATGCATTCCAAACGGAAAATGAATTCACGATTGCAGTTTCTGCACCCGGGAGTGCGGGAATGGAAACTTGCTTCGTCAATTTGATTGAGCCAGGTGACAAAGTAATTGTTTGTCGAAATGGCGTATTTGGCGAGCGGATGAGAGAAAACGTCGTCCGTGCAGGCGGTGTGGTTGAGCTTGTTGACGACGAGTGGGGTGCACCAGTCTCGGTAGAGAAAGTGGAACAGGCTCTGAAAGCCAACCCAGATGCGAAGATTCTTGCTTTTGTTCATGCTGAAACCTCGACAGGTGCTTGCAGTGATGCAGAGGCTCTAGGTAAGCTCGCTAAGCAGCACGGCGTGTTATCGATTGTGGATGCGGTGACGTCTTTGGGTGGCGTTCCACTAAAAGTTGATGAGTGGCAGTTGGATGCGGTTTATTCCGGTAGCCAGAAATGTTTGTCGTGTGTACCAGGTTTATCGCCAGTGACACTCTCTCAAGCAGCCATTGATAAAATCCAAGCGAGAAAGACACCAGTCCAGAGTTGGTTCCTTGATCAAAGCCTTGTGTTGGGGTACTGGAGCGGGGAAGGCAAGCGCAGCTACCATCACACTGCGCCCGTTAATAGCCTTTATGCGCTTCATGAATCACTGCTCATTTTGCAAAATGAAGGGCTAGAAAATGCTTGGCAACGCCATCGCGAGATGCACGAAAAGCTAAAAGCTGGATTGGAGAAACTGGGTTTTGAATTTGTTGTTGAGGAGCAATCTCGTTTGCCTCAGTTGAACGCAATTTATGTACCTCAAGGGGTAGACGAGGCAAAAGTGCGTAGCCACTTGCTTGATACTTATAACCTAGAAATTGGCGCGGGCTTAGGTGCTCTCGCAGGAAAAGCTTGGCGTATCGGCCTCATGGGACACGGAGCAAGATCGGAGAATGTCGCTCTTTGTTTGAGAGTATTAGAAGAGTCACTGACTCAATAAATGACAAGGCGACCTAAGGTCGCCTTTCTTTATTCTGCTGGTTTGTTTGCCTCTGTGGTCAGTGCGTCGATGTTTGGTGGAATATACTGCACTTCACTAAAGTCGCGATTTGGGAATAGGAATTGTGCTTCACTTCGGATCTGCTGCGCTTTCTCTTCTTCGCCAATACCTTGATAAGCCAAGATCAGGTTGTTATAGAAAGCTGGTCTTGGTTTGTCTTTGATGATCTCTAGTGACCAGTCGATGTATGGCTGAATAAATTCTGGGTCATGCTTATACAGGCCAATATTGAGATAAGTGCTGTAAATGTCCCAGTCATATCGATCTTGCCATGCAATTGGGTTGGTGACTTGATTCAAAATCACAGGATCTTTGGGGTTAGATTTTTCAAACTGAGTGAGAACGTAATTGGTATGCAGGGCACTCACCATATAAAAGCTAACTAAGATGGGCATCACCAAACTGGAGACTCGCAGTCCAGTTTGAGAAACAAAACTAAAGGTCACGCTCCGATACTTATTGGCTCTTTGGTCAACCCAATAGAGTAGAGTGATGAAGGTGATCCAATGGATCGCCGAGTGATAGAAGGGGTATTCCAACTGCGAATGCAGCACAATTGGAATGAATAACGCAAAGAGCGTCAATCGGGTGCCTTTTTTACCTTGATAGACCCGTATCAATACTAGAGTGGCCGCTAAGAAAATAGCCAGTATTGGCACTAACCCACCTTCAACGCCCCAATACAAGAGCTCGTTGTGTGGATGGTCAAGAGCGGGGAGACCTGGATGATACTCTGGATTAAGTTGATGTTGGCGAGCGCTATAGACAATGTATTCAGACTCAAATTTACCATAACCATATCCGGAAAACGGCTTCTCGATTAGCATATCTAGCGCTTGAGGAATGTGGTATTCCCTTGGACTTTTAAGGTTTACTTTTTGAGCCGATAGGTTTTTGGGTGAATCTACATTATGTTGAGCGATATTTGGTATCAAGCCCAGCATCATCCCTAAACTGAGTGAGATAACCCAACCCCAAAAGCGTTTCTTGGTCGCGAATCTGTAGAGATAAGGCAATACCCCAAGGATCACAAGAATCGCACTTAGCCATCCCGTTCGTGACGCAAGTACTAAAAGTAGGGGGACGGTGAGTGCAGGGATTAAATACAGAAGCGCAACATCACTGATTTTGGTTTGATATTTAATTGGTTGTCGTGTTAGAAGGTAGCCTGATATGGCAAGCCCTGTTGCGAGAAAAGTCGCCATGACATTGGGCTGCTGAAAAACTCCATAAGGGCGGTTGATTACCGTGTTGTAGCCAATAAGATTGCCGGGCTCTAACAGTAAGTATTGTACCCAACCAAAGAGAGCTTCAATGGTAACGGCGATGACGATGAACCATAGCAAGCGTTGCTTCTGTTTATTGCTGAAACGAAACTGTTGCAAGACGACGAACAGCAGATAGCCTGCCCACAAGCCAGTTAACTTGCCAATAGAGAGCTCCACAACCGAACTTGGATAGAAAACAGGTAACGTGATAAGCAGACAGCAAATGAAGAAACCAATCGTGAGCTTATTGTAACGCAAGGCTCCCTCGGTTCCGACTTGATAAAGGCCAATAGCGAGAGCAAAACTGAGTGCGAGCCAAGTGGTCGGGTTGAATGAAAGCGCCAACCCAGCCCCCCCGGGGTTAGGCATAAAAAAGTGCATTGCGATGATGTAGATGGCGCCAAATGCGACCAAGAAGGGTTTATTCAGCGGTACCTTTGGTTTTTGCTTTGCTAGTTTTGTCCCGGAAACGTGTGTGGTAGCCATGGGGTCCATATCCTAATAAAAACAGGCCAGTGAGAATGACACTGGCCTGTTTACTTTACTATTAATCGTTATTTTAACATAGGCTTAAGGAACCTTGCCGTATGAGAACCTTCGACCAAGGACACATCTTCAGGTGTTCCTTGAGCGACAATTTCACCGCCTCCTTGACCACCTTCTGGACCTAAGTCCACAATCCAGTCTGCGGTTTTTATGACGTCTAGGTTATGCTCAATGACGACTACAGTATTACCATGGTCTCGTAGGCGATGTAGTACCGTGAGTAACTGTTGAATATCATGGAAATGCAATCCAGTGGTTGGCTCATCCAGAATGTACAAGGTTTTCCCCGTATCTCGTTTCGAGAGCTCACGCGCTAATTTCACTCGCTGAGCCTCACCGCCAGATAGCGTCGTAGCGGCTTGACCTAAGCGAATATAGGATAAACCGACATCAATGAGAGTTTGCAACTTGCGCGCGATGACAGGCACTGGGTCAAAAAACTCGCGAGCATCTTCTACTGTCATCTCGAGTACTTCGTCAATGGTTTTGCCTTTGTAGCGTACTTCCAAGGTTTCTCGGTTATAGCGCTTACCCTTACAGACATCACACGGCACATAGACGTCAGGTAGGAAATGCATTTCCACTTTGATGACACCGTCGCCTTGACACGCTTCGCATCGTCCACCACGCACGTTAAAGCTAAATCGGCCAGGTTTATAACCACGAGAGCGAGACTCTTGCGTACCCGCGAATAGTTCTCGAATCGGGGTAAAAATACCCGTATAGGTTGCTGGGTTTGAGCGTGGCGTTCGACCGATCGGACTTTGGTCGATATCGATCACCTTGTCAAAATGCTCAAGCCCTTTGATTTTTTTGTATGGTGCGGGTACCGCTGTCGTCGCACCGTTAAGTTGGGTGTGGGCAATTTTAAAGAAGGTATCATTGATTAGTGTTGACTTTCCTGATCCTGAAACACCCGTAATACAGCTGAAAAGGCCAACAGGAATCTCTAATGTAACGTCTTTTAGGTTGTTTCCTGATGCACCGAGCAATTGTACCGTTTTCTTAGGATTTCGTGCTGTACGCTCCTTTGGTACAGCAATTTCCTTGGTGCCACTCAAGTACTGGCCAGTGAGAGAGTTTGGATTCGCTACAATTTGTTCCATTGTGCCTTCCGCTACGACCGTACCTCCGTGAACGCCAGCACCTGGGCCGATATCAATGACATGGTCAGCCATGCGGATTGCGTCTTCATCATGTTCCACAACAAGGACGGTGTTACCCAAGTCACGAAGGTGAGTCAGTGTTTTTAGTAGGCGTTCATTATCTCGTTGGTGTAAGCCAATCGAAGGTTCATCGAGTACATACATTACACCCACTAAACCAGCACCAATTTGGCTGGCGAGTCGAATGCGCTGCGCTTCGCCACCGGATAAGGTTTCTGCACTGCGAGAAAGGTTTAAGTAGTTGAGTCCTACATTAACCAAAAATTGTAGGCGGTCATTAATCTCTTTCATCACTTTTTCCGCGATTTGAGCGCGTTGACCTTCTAACTGTAAAGAAGAGAAAAAGTTCAGTGCATCAGCAATACTTAGCTCAACGATTTCTGGCAAAGTCGTATTGCCTATAAAAACATTTCGAGCTTCTAAGCGAAGTCGGCTCCCATCACAGCTTGAACAGGTTTTTGTAGAAATGTACTTAGCCAAGTCTTCACGTACGGCGTTAGATTCGGTATCTCGATAACGACGCTCCAAGGTATTTAATATTCCTTCAAATGGATGACGTTTTACCCGAATGTCGCCTCTGTCGTTGATGTATTTAAACTCGACTTCTGTACGCCCAGACCCAGTTAAAATTATGTCACGAGTTTTCTTGGGCAAAGCGTTGAACGGGGTATGCAGATCAAACCCGTA
Source organism: Vibrio sp. MarTm2 (assembly GCF_027587055.1). NCBI lineage: Bacteria > Pseudomonadati > Pseudomonadota > Gammaproteobacteria > Vibrionales > Vibrionaceae > Vibrio > Vibrio sp. MarTm2. The sequence goes on from NZ_JAPPTK010000005.1 coordinate 160,065, forward strand.
ATGGTCCGCTAATGATGTGAGCATCTGAAAATAATAGTAGTTTTTCTGATCCCAACCTCGAATTGCACCTTCAGCTAGGCTAAGAGATTCATCGACTATCACGCGGGACGGATCAAAATACTGTTGCACACCTAAACCATCGCAAGTGTGGCAAGCCCCTGCAGGGTTGTTAAATGAAAAGAGACGAGGCTCTAACTCTTGCATACTGTACCCACAATGAGGGCAGGCAAAGTTTGCGGAGAACACGATTTCGTCGCCGGTGCCATCCATCGGTGCGACAACAGCGATACCACCGGACAGTTCGAGTGTAGTTTCGAAGGATTCAGCTAATCTCTGTTGTAAGTCGCTGCGTACTTTAAAGCGGTCCACAACGACTTCGATGGTATGCTTTTTATGTAGCTCTAAGGTTGGAGGATCAGAGAGATCACACGTTTCGCCGTCAATACGAGCGCGAATAAAACCTTGCGCGGCTAAATTTTCTAGCGTTTTGACATGCTCGCCTTTTCTTTCTTTGACAATCGGAGCGAGCAGCATCATTTTGGCCCCTTCAGGCAGCTCAAGTACTTTATCTACCATTTGTGAAACAGTTTGAGCGGCGAGGGGAACGTGGTGCTCTGGACATCGAGGTTCACCGACTCGGGCATAAAGGAGTCGTAAATAGTCGTAAACTTCGGTAATAGTACCAACCGTCGATCTTGGGTTGTGTGAGGTTGACTTTTGTTCGATAGAAATAGCGGGGGATAACCCTTCGATGTGGTCAACGTCAGGCTTTTCCATCAAAGATAAGAATTGGCGAGCATAGGCGGATAGAGATTCTACATAGCGTCGTTGGCCTTCAGCGTACAAGGTATCAAAGGCTAGTGATGACTTACCCGAACCTGACAAGCCTGTAATCACGATCAGCTTGTCTCTTGGTATCGTAAGATTGATATTTTTCAGGTTGTGCGTGCGTGCACCACGAACTTCTATCTGATCCATTCTTATCACTCAATGCAAAAATTAGTCAGCTAAGTATTACATAGTGTGAGAAATGTTCAAAGAAATACTGGATAAAAAAACAGTAATAAAAAAGGCAGCTCGATGAGCTGCCTTTTAAACGAAGCGTCGGTTTATGCTTCTTCTTTGGTCGTTTTTTGTTTGCCAAGCTCTGACTTTTTAGAGTCTTTCAGGTATAGGTTTTCGAAGCAGTAGTTGGTAGCCTCGATATAACCTTCGACACTACCGCAGTCGAAACGTTGGCCCTTAAATTTATAAGCAAGAACACAGCCTGCTTGTGCCTGTTTAAGCAAAGCGTCGGTAATTTGGATTTCGCCACCTTTGCCAGGCTCTGTATTTTCAATCAACTCAAAAATATCAGGGGTTAGAATGTAACGGCCAATGATGGCGAGGTTGCTTGGCGCAGTTCCTGGCTCCGGTTTTTCGACCATATCGTCAACACGGAAGATATCATCTTTGATCATTTCACCAGAGATCACGCCATACTTGTGAGTTTCATCTTCAGGTACTTCTTGTACCGCGACAATAGAGCAACGGAACTGCTTGAAGAGTGCGACCATCTGCGCAAGTACACCTTCTTGCTCGTTAACACAAAGGTCATCAGCGAGCACCACAGCAAACGGTTCATCTCCCACCAGTTCACGCCCGGTTAAAATTGCGTGGCCAAGACCTTTCATTTCACGTTGACGAATATAGGTAAAGTTTGCGCTCTCAATAATGTCGCGAATATCGACTAGTAGCTCTTCTTTGTTGGTGCCACTGATTTGGTGCTCAAGCTCATAATTCTTATCGAAATGGTCCATGATTGAGTGCTTACCACGACCGGTAACGATACACATACCGTTCATACCTGCTTGGATTGCTTCTTCAACGCCGTACTCGATGAGTGGTTTGTTTACCACTGGCATCATTTCTTTTGGCATGGATTTGGTGGCAGGTAAAAAGCGTGTACCGTAGCCTGCTGCCGGGAAAAGGCACTTCTTGATCATGTTAAACCCTATATATTTTTATTCGAAAATTTGCTGACGTGACAATAACATGCTTTGGGCGAAGTGATCATCGATCCATTCGCCCAAAGTAGTGAAATTGTATGTGCGTAATAAAATTAAGACAACAGGTGTTGCTTTGCCCAAGCGGCAGCTTGTACTCGATTTTTTACGCACAACTTTTTGAATATCTGATAGAGGTGGGATTTAACGGTGAACTCACTGATAAATTGATCTTCTGCTATTTGGCTATTGGAAGCCCCTGTCATTAAACTTCTTAATATGTGGATTTCGCGAGTGGTGAGATCAACTGTAACTGGTGCTGACTGAGTTTCTACCATGTTGCGATAGTGAAATAACAGTTGTGCGGCGACCTTGCGAGGTAGCCAGTTCTGTCCGTTGATAATTTCGCTACAGCCTTTACTGATCACTTCTACGGAGTCGTTTTCATAAAACAACCCTTTTAGATGACCAAAATTGAGGATTTCATCTGTGGTTAAGCGACATTGAACATTAATGACGATGTTTTCAAAGGTTTTGTTCGCCAGTGGAAGATCGCGTATCTGATTATTCAGGCGAGAGTAGTCATGGTGGTCGATCATCAAAATGCGATGTTTGCTCGTTTGGAGCGCGAGCATAAGATCTTGCGGTTCGATATAGGGAATATTGATCTCTAACGCTTGTTCTATTTTTTGAACTATCGGATGAGTAACCTTCTTATCTTCACATAAGAAATGAATGGTACGCATATAACTATTCTTCATAATAAAACCTTTTTGATTTTCATCGATGGAATGAGCTTGAAGGATTTTTTCGATCAGAGCGAATCAAGGTTGAATCATTGCGTTTAGTTTCAAGCAGATAAGTAATTAACTTATCGCTCACCCAAAATAATCTTTGATTTTTCTCGAAAAATTAGTGGCTCATTGGATTGCGATGAAGATTGATCAGGCATTGCGTAGACAGGCTTTTGTCCCAAAAGCAAAGCGTGTTATGCTATTGGGCTATTCAAATATACCTAAATTTTTAGACGGAGCGAAACATGGCCAGCCGTGGAGTAAACAAAGTTATTTTAGTCGGTAATCTGGGTTCAGATCCGGAAGTTCGTTACATGCCAAGTGGTGGTGCTGTCGCTAATATCACCATCGCAACGTCTGAAACATGGCGAGATAAAGCGACAGGCGAACAGCGTGAAAAAACAGAGTGGCACCGTGTGGCACTGTTTGGCAAGCTTGCGGAAGTGGCTGGTGAGTACCTACGTAAAGGCTCACAAGTGTATGTTGAAGGTCAATTGCAGACGCGCAAGTGGCAAGATCAAAGCGGTCAAGACCGTTATACTACCGAGGTCGTAGTACAAGGCTACAATGGCGTAATGCAAATGCTAGGTGGCCGTGCTCAAGGTGGCGCTCCAGGCCAAGGCATGGGTCAACCTCAACAGCAAGGTTGGGGACAGCCGCAGCAACCTGCAGCTCAGCAGAGTCAACCGCAACAGCAATACTCTCAGCCACAACAGCAGCAAGCTCAGCCTCAATACAATGAGCCGCCGATGGATTTTGACGACGACATCCCATTCTAAGAGTCCTGAACTGAAAAAAAGCCGCGAAAATCGCGGCTTTTTTATATAGTTAGAGTAATCAATTGCCCTAACGTTATAGCGTGGAATTGCCCAATGCCCGCTTGTAGCTCAGCACCATGTTTATTGAAGCTGCATTAGAGAAGGAATTCTATTTCTATGAGGTATACCCCTACCTTAAAACTGAGTACCCGCTTGGTCGCTTTTGTCACTATGATCGTGATTATTGCCATGTTCATTCTCTTTTTGGGAGGAACATTGTCGTTTAAGCGCCTTGGTCAAGAATACTTAGATCATTCTCTCAAGGGGATCGTCAACGTAGTAGATAAGGAGATGGAAGATCCGGATGCTGCGTATTCACTGCAGCGCTGGATGCCGAAGATGCTTCAGGCGTCGAACATTGTCGAAATGGAGCTGGCATCGACGTACGGTACGATTTATCGCTTCAAAGATACGTCATCGAAAGTGGACCCTGCACTGCTTTACCAAGTTGAATATCAACTCGAACGCAACGATGGGTATCAAATTCGGTTTAAAGCTGTCCCTCCCTATATTGGCTACGGCTATTCGATGCAGGCACTGTGGTCCATCACGTTAGCGGTGGTGCTCATTATCTTCTGTTTGATGCAAGGGGTGAAATGGCTGAAAGAGCAGCTGAGCGGATCTGAGATGCTGGAAGAGCGAGGAAGAATGATCCTCGCGGGAAGGGTTGAAGAGTATGCGCAAGGCGATCCCAAAGAGTGGCCTTTTACCGCGAGTGAAGCGCTTGATCGCTTGATTGAAGAGCTAAGAGATGCTCGTCAAGAACGCAGTCGCTTTGACACCTTTATTCGTTCGCAAACTTTTCTAGATAAGCTGACTGGTACCGCAAACCGTGTTTTATTTGATAGTAAGCTCGAAGCAGCGCTTTCAGAAAGTGGCTCTCATGGCGGTGTGCTTCTTATTCGCATTGATGATTGGGAGCAACTCAAAGAAGAGTACGGGAAAACCGTTGCCAATGAGTTCTTAATCGATGTCGGAGATAGTCTGAGGACGGTTATCCAGCGTTACCCTGATGTCATTTTATCTCGCTATTACAATTCTGATTTCGCTATTTTTGCACCGAGTTTATCAAGCAAAGAAGTCTCTGCGATTGCTGCGAGCTGTATTAAGCAGTTAGCCCGTCTTACGCCACCCGACGTACTGGACCCAGAAAACTGGGTTCACATTGGGGTCAGTCTATATCGGGAGGGCGAAAGTCAAGGTCGAATTATTGATGAATCAGAAACGGCGCTTAAGAGTGCTCAGTTGCAGCGCTCTAACACATGGAGTCGCTTCCACAAGCATGTAAGTCCGGAGGAAGAACGAGGTAGCGTTCGTTGGCGCACGCTTTTCGATCAAGTGTTGAAGCCTGACAAATTGCACGTCTTTTCGCAGCCGTGTTTCCAGTTAGATGAGCAGCAAGATAACCAACTAGAGCACTGTGAACTGTTTGCCCGAATCAACGATCCAGAGAAGGGAGTAATCAAAGCGTCCCGTTTTAATTCAGCAATTGAATCAGTTGGTTACGAAATAATCTTAGACAAAGCAGTATTGAGAACTATCCTGCGTTATTTGAAAGTTTCTAAGGATTCAATGTGTTACTCTATAAATTTGCATGTCGTCCCTTTTGCCGACCGAGCCTACTTTAAATGGTTTCGTGATGAACTATTGCAGTTGTCTACTGAGCAGCGAAAACAGCTGATTTTTGAGTTTGCTGAAGCGCGTTTAGTGAAGCACCTCGATTACATGAGACCTGTCGCTAAAATGATTTCTGGTCTAGGTTGTAAAGTAGCGGTTGGTCAAGCTGGGCGCTCCATTGTTAGCACTTACTACTTAAAAGAGTTACCGATTAGCTACTTGAAGTTGCATCGAAGTTTAGTGAAACAGATCGATCAGCGTCATGAAAACCAGTTGTTCATTCGTAGCTTGCTTGGGGCTTGTGCGGGTTTAAACACCAAACTGATTGCCGTCGGGGTCGACAGTAAGCAAGAGCACAAAACAGTGCTTCAGCTTGGTGTTCATGGGGTTCAGGGGCGATATTTTGAATCAGAGAAACAACTGATTCCTCAACATATTCAGCATAAGCAAACCGCTGAGGTTAAGAAAGTACAAATTGGTCGACGAAAACGCTGGTGACAAATAACGACAAATGAATATGCAATCCTTATTCGGTAAATTCAGGCAAACCGCTCACAAACAAACGCAACTTACGGTAGTTGTTTTACCCCATGCCTTGTTTTTTTCACCGCTACCAAGCTGTAATTTACCCACTCAAGTCAACTACGATGGTGTGTCTTGGCAGGATGCCCTAGTTAAGGCACTTAAAGACGCTGATGTGTCCGATTTGTCGGCACAAGTCGTGCTGGGCGCAAACCTATATCAAACCTATCAAATAGATAAGCCCTCGATGCCGGAAGAAGAACTCTCTGCGGCATTGCCATTTCTTCTGAAAGATCTGATTTCTGAGCGCGTTAGCGACATCATCGCTGACTTTTCCCCATCACCAATCGGCAATAAGTTACAAGTTTTTGTCGTCAATCGTCACTTGGTCGAGGCCCTCAACAGTGCTTTGGGACAGTTTAATATCGAACTGACACGAATATTGGTCGAGGACGAAGTGTGGGCTCACTCTGCAGGGGAGCTAGCACAGTTCTTATTGCTTCAGCGGAGCCACAAAGGGCAATTTAAAGTCAGTGCGTTTGTGGATGGCCAGTGTGCGTTCCAAAGAACGATTCGCGGAGTAGCTTCTCCATTGACTGGGGTTGCGAGTAGTGCTTTGCAGCTGGACAATTTGGCGTTGGAGCTCCAACGCTCAGTTGACTATCTTTCTTCCCAATTGCGTTCGGCGTCATTACACCAGATGAAAGTGTGCTGTGACGAAGAAGATCAAGCCACGGTCGCTACTGAGCTTTCTGAGCGTTTGAGCGTCAAAGCCTCCCCACTCGTTGAGGGAGAAGATCCGTCCGGGCTTATCTTGCTCAAGAGTGTTGCTGCGGTTGGTGACAAATCAGTTAACTTATTCCCAGACCAATTAAAGCCAAAGAAAGAACACTTTACGTTAAAAAACGTCGCCTTAGGGTGGGGGATAACATCTCTGTTATTGGGCGGAGCCTATTTTGTGCTTGTCACCCAAAAGAGTGGTTTGAGTAGTGAGCTGTCTGCTCTGAAATCTCAGGAATCTGAGTTTCGCCTTCAAGTGGATACATTAACTCAGCGTTTGGCTAAGCACCAACCAACGCCCGCTAAAGTCGCAGCAGTAGCACGATTGGAGCAGGAAATAGAATCCAAGCGCCAATCTTTGCAAGCCGTTAGTGAATACGACGATGCCCAGCAGATGGGCTATTCGGGCGTTATGCGTTCGTTGGCTCAACTTGGGCGAAACGACATCTCACTAAACGCAATTACGATTGATAGTACGGGTTTGGATTTGCAAGGTTACGCAAGGGAGCCACAAGTCATCCCGAATTGGATCAACCAGTTTAAAACAGAGCTCAACTTAGTAGGGCGAACGTTTGAAAAGCTACAGATTGGTCGAAATGATCAAGACATTGTGATCTTTGAGTTGAAAACACGAGGAGATAAGCAATGAAACACTATTGGTCGCAAGCCAGCGATAAATTTGCTCAGCTCTCTGCTCGAGAAAAGTGGTTGATCACACTGTGTGGGTTTGTCGCAATTCTATTGGGGCTTTTTACTCTCTTGGTGGAACCGGCTTATTTAGCCAAGAAACAGCTTGAGCAACAAATCTCGACCACAAAGCTCAATAGCCAACGTTTGGAAGCGGATGTGCTTTTGATGACGGCCAAGCTTTCTAAAGATCCTGACCAAGAGATCAATATGCGCTATAAGCAGCTAGTGACAGAAAGTCAGCTACTTTCAGAACAGCTATCGAACATCATCGAGAATTTGATTTCTCCCAGTGAAATGGCAAATCTTTTAGAAAGTGTTCTCAGAGAGTCTAAGAAACTCAAGTTAGTTTCTCTGGTTTCACAGCGCGCAGAGCCGATAGTGAGCCGCGAGAATGACAATCACGGTTCGGGCTACTATCTACATCCCGTTCGCATTGAGTTGACAGGCAGTTATTTTGACATTGTTCAATACTTAGAGTCACTTGAGTCTATGCCCGTCAAATACTATTGGCGTACTTTTAGCTATAAAGTCGAAGAGTACCCAAGTGCGCGTTTGATCCTAGAGGTCTACACCCTTGGCACGAGAGAGGAGTTTATCGGTGGTTAGATTTTTTGCCTTTCTGCTGCTTGTAAATACTTCACTGGCTTGGGCGCAGCAGGACCCGACGGCACCTTTAAATTGGCAGAAGCCAAAAGTCGCTCAACCGGCAAAAAAGCCAGTGAGCTATCGACTGCCAAAACTGCAAAGTATTGTCTGCGGTGTCGACGTGCCTTGCAAAGCAATATTGAATGGAAAAGTAGTCATGGCGGGGGAGCGTGTCAGTGGCTACTACGTAAATAACATTGAATCGGAAAGAGTCGTGCTGTCTCGCAAAGGCAAGCAATGGACGTTAGAACTCTTTTCTTTGGATATAAAACAGTAAGGTATTGGGAATTATATGCGTAGACTCGCCGTAGCCGTGATGATTGCGTCGTTGATGGGATGCTCCATGGGGCACAGAGATCCCATAGAGGCGAAAGAAACATTGAATGAAGCAATCAATGAAGCGAATAGTCGTAGCTTAGCGCAATTACCTGCGTCTGTTGAAGCGGACCTGATGCCTGAGCTTTCTTCTGACAGTGCCACTTCATTCGACACCGTAAAGCGCTTTCGTATTCAGGCGAATGCAGTGTCAGCGAAAGCTTTTTTCACCAGTTTAGTTAAAGGAACTGAGTTTAGTGCAGCAATCCACCCAGACGTGGCTGGAACGATTACAGTCAACTTGACGGACGTCTCTTTGGATGAGGTGCTTAACGTCGTCAGAGATATGTACGGCTATGATGTTGTGAAAACAGGCAATGTTATTCAAGTCTACCCAGCCGGCTTGCGCACCGTCACAATCCCAGTTGACTATCTACAGTTCAAACGTTCAGGTCGCTCATTAACCTCTATCTCTACCGGTACCATTACCAATACCGACAGCGGCTCTTCTGACTCTTCTGATAGCTCAAGCTCTTCACGCTCAACGAGCTCTGCGAAAGGCGGCACAGAGATTGAGACCATCAGTGAAAGTGATTTTTGGCCTCAATTACAACTGGCAGTGACACAGTTGATCGGTGGTGGTGAGGGGCAGAGTGTGGTGGTAACGCCTCAAGCTAGCGTGATTACGGTAAGAGCTTACCCAGATGAAATCCGCGAAGTGCGAGAGTTTTTAGGCGTGTCACAGCAGAGAATGCAGCGCCAAGTGATCCTCGAAGCCAAGATTTTAGAAGTTACCTTGAGTGATGGTTATCAACAAGGGATCAATTGGTCTAAGGCATTCAGCTCTAATGGTACCAACTACACCATTGGTCAGGGCTCCATCGTGAAAGACACCAGCGGCAGCATTATTCCCGCAGTGCTACCGGGGTTAGATGCAATCGGAACCTTGCTTGGTGGGCAATCAAACTTGGTGATCTCGAGCGGCAGTTTCGACGCCGTATTGAGTTTTATGGCAACTCAGGGTGACTTGAACGTCCTTTCTAGCCCGCGTGTGACGGCGTCAAATAACCAAAAAGCGGTCATCAAAGTGGGTACTGACGAATACTTCGTTACCGATCTCTCCAGTGTGGTGGGTAACGGTGACAATTCAGAGCCCTCTCCTGAGGTGGAGTTGACGCCTTTCTTCTCCGGTATTTCTCTTGATGTGACGCCGCAAATCGATGACCAAGGCAACGTGCTGTTGCATGTGCACCCCGCAGTTATCGATGTTAATGAACAAGTGAAAGAGATTGGTTTTGGGGATTCGCGCATTACTTTGCCGTTAGCGCGAAGCTCTATTCGCGAGTCTGACTCGGTGATTCGAGCACAAGATGGAGACGTGGTCGTGATAGGGGGCTTAATGAAGTCCAATACTGTTGATCAAGTGTCGAAAGTGCCAGTGTTGGGTGATGTGCCAGTCTTGGGGCATTTATTCCGAAATACGTCGAAGCTGACGCAAAAAACCGAATTAGTCATCCTACTCAAGCCTACCGTCGTTGGTGTAAATACGTGGCAAAAGGAATTAGAGCGATCTCGAGATTTGCTTCAAGAGTGGTTTCCTGACGAGCAATAACGGATGTATTTGGACTATTTTGGCTTCGAACAATTACCGTTTGGGCTAACCCCTTCGACTGAGCTCTTTCTCGGCTTAGGGCCACACTATGAAGCGATTCATACGGTCCATTCCGCTTTGGAGCTTGGCGAGGGGCTGGTTAAGGTGATTGGGGAAGTGGGCACTGGAAAAACGATGGTGTGCCGCATGATGGTCAAGTATCTACCTGATCATGTTCAGTTGGTTTACTTGCCCAACCCCGCACTCAATGGCGATGAACTGCGGGTTGCGGTCGCTGCCGAGTTAGGTATTGAAGAGCACGCCACCAATACATTGGTCGAGTTGATTCAACGCCGTTTGATTGAGCTGGCAAGAGAAGGAAAACAAGTGGTGGTGTTTGTCGATGAAGCACAAGCCCTGCCTGATGATGCCCTTGAAGTACTTCGTCTTTTTGGCAACTTGGAAACAGAAGACAGGAAACTGCTTCATATTGTTCTCATAGGTCAGCCAGAGCTAGAGGCAAGGCTGCAGCAGCATCATTTACGCCAGCTTCGTCAAAGAATTACCTTCAGCGCCTATATTCGCACGCTGAATCTCGATGAAGTGGTGGCGTACATTGATAATCGGCTGGAAAAGTCGGGCGGTAGTCGACAATTGTTCAGCAGTGAGCAGAAAAAAGCCATCTGGCGCGCAAGCCGTGGAATTCCTCGCCTAATCAATCAAATTGGTCACAAAGCACTGGTTGTAGCGAGCAGCCGTGATGAAAAAAAGGTCTGCAACGAACATCTTTATGACGCAATCCACGATACGTACGACAGCAGAAAACCAAAATTTAAACGTCCCATATTTTGGGGGTGGAGAGAATAATGAGTGCAATCAACCAAGCATTGTCTGAATTAGCTCGTAAGAAAGGGGGAAAGCTTTCTGAGATTGAGCAGATTCGCGTGTCACCCATAAAGCAACGCTCTGTTGTGCCTTGGGTTGTTGGAACGTTTGCGATCAGTTTAGGTGTCGGTGGATGGGCGATCTCCTATCAACAACCTTCTCAGATAGAGCAAATAGCACCTGAACCGTCCTCGGTTTTCAATGAGTCTGTAGCAACTAATAGTCATGTGCCCTCTCCAACGGCGAAAGCGACCACTCAAGGTGGAACCATTTATCGCTCCGAAGTGCCGCGTTTTCCTTCAACGATATCTGAGACGGATCAAGCCTCGCCTCTTGTTGCGACGTCTCAGCCTGTAGTGGCCCTTGCTCAAGTTGAGTCATCTTCTCAGTCAAAAGTGACGGGTAATAAATCCGAGCAGGTAAGCTCAAAAGCCAACTCAGGTGACATAGTGATTCAGCAGGTCGAGCTAACGGCAGAGCAGCTTTCTAATAATGCACAAAAACGAGCTCAGAAGGCCCTAGATAGCAATAACCTAGATGAAGCGTTAGCAAATTACAGTGAGGCGCTGAAATACACGCCGTATGACACAAAGGTTCGCCAAACTCTGTCAGCGCTCTATTACGGTAAAGGTGATGTGCGTAGAGCGGGCGAGCTTTTACAAAAGGGCATAAGCCTTGACAAAGAGAGTGTTGTGTTGCGACTCGCGCTAGCAAAACTGTTAATGAAAGAGAAGCAAAACGCTGCTGCTCTAACGGCTTTGTCGGCGCTACCTGAAGAGGCAAATGTTGAGTATCTCTCTCTTCGTGGTGTGCTTGCGCAGCAGAACAATCAAAATGAGATGGCGTTATCGAGTTATCTAAAGCTAGTAGAGATTGAACCGGAAAGTGGTCGCTGGTGGTTAGGTTTAGCGATTCAGCAAGAGCGAGCACTTGAATTTGAGCAAGCGCAGCAGTCGTACAACAAAGCGCTGGCTGGATTCGGTTTGTCGGGACAGTCACAGCAATTTATTCATGACCGTTTGGCTTTGATCAAGCAGTTAGGGGAGTCAAAATAGTGCAAATCAAACTTCGAAAACGTCTTGGTGATTTGCTGGTTGAAGAAGGCATTATCTCCGAGCAGCAGGTAGAACAAGCACTGGCTGCGCAAAAGTCGACGGGCAGAAAGTTGGGCGCCGCCTTAATTGAGTTAGGGTTCCTCACTGAACATCAAATGCTGACTTTCCTCTCTCAACAGTTGGATATTCCGCTGATTGATTTGAGTCGAGCAAACGTCGATGTCGAGGCGGTCCAGTTACTGCCAGAAGTGCATGCACGTCGACTGCGCGCTTTGGTCATTGGTCGCCAGCAAGATACGTTACGTATTGCGATGAGTGACCCGGCAGACTTGTTTGCTCAAGAAGCTTTGTTGGGGCAGCTGCCTCAATATGGTATTGAGTTTGTCATCGCACCTGAAAAGCAGCTCGTCGATGGGTTTGACCGCTATTATCGTCGGACGAAAGAGATCGCGTCCTTTGCTGAGCAACTTCAAGCGGAGCATCAGGTCACAGAAGCCTTTGATTTTAGTATTGAAGGGGAAGACAGCGATGAAGTTACCGTAGTCAAACTGATCAACTCTCTATTTGAAGATGCGATCCAGATCGGCGCATCCGATATTCATATCGAGCCTGACGCTGATGTATTGCGATTAAGGCAGCGGATTGATGGTGTGTTACACGAGACTTTGCTCAATGAGGTCAACATCGCACCAGCCCTTGTGCTGCGTTTGAAGCTGATGGCTAACCTCGATATTTCTGAGAAGCGTTTACCACAAGATGGTCGTTTTAATATCAAGGCGAAGGGGCAATCGGTTGATATTCGTATGTCCACGATGCCCGTCCAGTACGGCGAATCGGTGGTAATGCGTCTCCTAAATCAGTCGTCGGGCGTACGTAAATTGGATGACTCTGGTATTCCTTCCCATCTACTTGAGCGTCTTCGTCGCCAGTTGAAACGTCCTCATGGCATGATTCTCGTTACTGGCCCTACTGGTTCCGGTAAAACTACAACACTTTACGGGGCGCTCAGTGAACTCAATGTACCAGGGAAGAAAATCATTACCGCAGAAGACCCTGTTGAGTATCGCTTGCCTCGTATCAATCAGGTTCAAGTTAACCCTAAAATCGACCTCGACTTCTCTACGGTGCTAAGAACCTTTTTACGCCAAGACCCAGACATTATTTTGATTGGTGAGATGCGCGATCAAGAAACCGTTGAGATAGGACTGCGAGCCGCATTAACCGGTCACCTTGTATTGAGCACTCTGCACACTAATGACGCGGTCGATAGCGCGCTGAGGATGATGGATATGGGCGCACCAGGCTACTTGGTTGCAAGTGCAGTGCGAGCGGTCGTGGCTCAGCGTCTAGTTCGTAAGATTTGTCCTGACTGCAAAACTCAAGAGCACGTTGATGAAGCAAGGAAGCAGTGGCTCGCGCAGCGATTCCCCAACCAAGTAGAGACATCATTCTCTCGTGGTCGCGGGTGCCAAAACTGCAACCTTACCGGTTATCGAGGCCGAATTGGTGTTTTTGAAATGCTTGAATTGGAGCAAGATATGATGGATATGCTTCGTGCGAGTGACGCTGTAGGGTTTGCCCGTGTTGCTCGTGAATCTGCGTCATACAAGCCGTTACTCGCTTCTGCGATGGAGCTTGCTATCAGCGGAGTCGTCAGCCTCGATGAGGTGATGAGCCTGGGTGAAGGTGATTCATCAGGCGTAGAAAAAGCGATCTATATCTAGGTTCGGGCATGGCATTATTTCAGTATCAAGGTCGAAACTTAGATGGTTCTGCTGCTTCGGGACAAATCGAAGCGGCTAATCAAGAAGCGGCTGCAGAACAGTTGATGAACAAAGGCGTCATTCCGACCAAGTTGACGCTCGGTGGCGGTAAATCTGCGTTTGAGTTTGACCTCAAGCAGCTATTTACGCCCGCGGTTCCGCTTGAAGCCTTGGTTATTTTTTGTCGTCAGCTCTACAGTTTGACCAAGGCGGGCGTCCCCTTATTGCGTTCAATGAAAGGGCTAAGTTCCAATTGCTCAAACAAACAGCTTCAACACGCGCTTGAGGAAGTGACTCAGGAGCTGACAAATGGTCGCAGCCTAGCAGGTTCGATGCAGATGCATTCGAAAGTCTTCAGCCAGCTCTTTGTCTCTATGATCAACGTTGGTGAAAATACGGGTCGATTGGATCAAGCACTATTGCAGTTGGCGAACTACTATGAGCAAGAGGTAGAAACGCGCAAACGAATCAAAACGGCTATGCGTTACCCAACATTTGTTATTAGCTTTATTGTTATCGCGCTGTTCATTTTGAACGTGAAAGTGATTCCCCAGTTCTCAACGATGTTCAGCCGCTTTGGGGTCGACCTTCCTTTGCCTACGCGTATTTTGATCACGATGTCAGATTTTTTCGTCAACTACTGGTTGGTCATGATCGCGGTGATAGTAGGCGTGTTGTTTGGCTTTAATACTTGGGTCAAAACGGCCAATGGACGTGAAAAATGGGACAAGTTTCGCCTAAAAATGCCAATTGTTGGTCCTCTTGTTAATCGGGCTCAATTATCGCGGTTTTCTCGGACATTTGCGCTGATGCTAAAAGCAGGGGTTCCGTTAAACCAATCGTTGGCACTGGCGGCTGAGGCGCTTGGGAATAAGTTTCTTGAGAACCGCTTGATTGAGATGAAGTCCTCCATTGAAGCGGGTGGAACCATCTCCTCAACGGCAATAAACAGCGGCATCTTTACACCTCTTGTCATTCAAATGATTTCCGTCGGGGAAGAGACAGGGCGTATTGATGAGCTACTGTTAGAAGTAGCGGACTTCTATGATCGAGAAGTGGATTACGATCTTAAAACCCTAACCGCGCGAATTGAACCGATACTTCTGCTTGTTGTTGCGGGCATGGTGTTGATTCTCGCACTGGGTATTTTCCTACCTATGTGGGGAATGTTGGATGCGATCAAAGGGTAACGCCATCCTGATGCTGAGGCGGATACGTTTCTCGGCTTGGTTACTCGTTGTCATGGTGTTAACCGCGAGCTTTATGTCAGCTTTTCAAAAAGTGGAGATTGAGGCTAATGACAGCGCGTTTTTAGTCGCTAGCAAGCGAATCATTGAAAGAGCAAGCTTTTATAAGCAGAAGTGGCTACTGCAACAGCAACCGAGTCATCTCGAAATTGACTCTGAGCTGTTAACTCTTTCGCAAAATGGTTGGGTACTGCCTATCAACGAGGCGGGTGACATTGATTGCGATTATTGGCTGAAGGTACTCTATCCGGATAAGCAGATTTTGGAGAGTTTACCTATCAATATTCATAATCATTCTGACGGCTCTCATTATCGTTGTGATTATGATTACGGCATGAATCGACATGTTGTTATCGATCTGAACTATAAGCATTTTTCTGCTAAAATTGTTTTGGTCGCAGAGTGATTTTTTGCCCAAGAGCGATAGCGATATTGTGGCTTGGCAGTATAATAAACAGTACTGATACGTGGATTAATTTATATGTTTAGAAAACAGTCTGGCTTTTCGTTAGTCGAACTTGTGGTTGTGATTGTTGTGGTGGGTTTACTCGCGGTTGCTGCATTACCTCGGTTTTTGGATGTTACTGATGAAGCCAAAAAAGCGAGTATAGAAGGTGTCGCGGGCGGCTTTGCTACAGGTGTCCTGTCAGCACGAGCTCAGTGGGAAGCCTTGGCGCGCCCTTCAAGAACGGTGGGTACAGAAAAGTATAATACCGTCGATTATGACGGCGTTGATTTCTGGTTAACGCGTTCAAAAGACAGCAGCGGAGCGGATACAGGATTTCGCGACGGTTATCCTTATGCTCTGAATGAGGATGATACGTCGTTCCCGACAAGCTTAACGGATCAGGCTTGTATTGATTTGATGGACAATCTTTTGCAAAACCCACCAAGTGTCGACACGGTGGCGAATGCAAAAACTAACTCAAATGTAAAATATTCAGCACAGGCTGACAATGGCGCCTCAACTTGCACTTATATTCAGCAAGAGGGAGGCACCGAGCATCAGTTCGTGTATGAAATAGAGACTGGTCGTGTGACCGTAACGCTGCAGTAGATCTGCGCTAACAACATAGAGAGACAGAAACTATGAAAAGACAAGGCGGTTTCACCCTGATTGAACTCGTGGTGGTAATTGTTATTTTAGGTATCTTGGCCGTAACGGCGGCGCCGCGATTCCTTAACTTACAAGACGATGCTCGTAACGCTTCTCTTCAAGGCTTGAAGGGTGCGATTGATGGTGCGGCCGGTATTGTATATGGTAAAGCGGCCATAAACGGTGTTGAAGCAAGTGGTGCAGCTAATGTAGATGGAATTACCACTGCATTTGGTTACCCAACGGCAGATGCTGCGGGTATCGGAGAGGCCGTGGTTGGATTGTCAACTGATTGGTCTGTTACAGCGAGTACCGCAACTAGTATTACATATGGCTTTGATGCTACAGCTACTACTTGTACAGTGACATACAATCAGGCTACAGGTACAGCAGTGTCGGAAGCTGCATCTTCAGTAGTCAACAGTGGTAACGGTTGTCAGTAACACTATAAGGCCAGCATTGCTGGCCTTTTCTTTTCTCATCTTCTAAATCGTTCTCAAAACTGCATAAATTTGCCTCTCACGCACGTAATCTCATTTATAATCAAAGCAGTAAATTTCATTACTTAGGGTTTCTATGAAACTTAGATGGGCACAAGGTTTTACCTTGGTTGAGTTAATTGTTGTCATTCTGTTGTTGGCAATCATTTCTGCCTATGCCGCAAGTCGCTATTCAGGGCGTGGTGATGTAGTCGCTGCCGTGTTGCAACATCAAGTGGTCTCCGTCGTGCGTCAGGTGCAAGTGAATCGAATGCAATCAAACATTACCGCGAGTGCAGCCTTGGCGAGTAATCAAAACTTTACATTGGATGTCCAAACCAGTTGCGTCGGCTCGGAGGCAGCTTGTTCGGAGCGCTCTGATTCTCGCAGTGACTGGGCTTCCTCTCAAATGGTCCGTTTTTCTTCATCGCCTAGCGCGCCTATTTCGTTCGATTTGTTGGGTAATCCGGTAGGGTCTGCCGCATCTGGGGCGTCTATCTCGATTGTGTCCAGTGAGGAAACCTGCGTCGTGGCAATAAATGCTCAAGGGTATGTGTCACTTGGAGGGTGCTCATGACGAGAGAGCGTGGTTTCACTTTGATTGAGAGCGTTATTGTCATCGTTGTCATAGGGTTTGCCATGATAACCATTACCCAGTTTTTAGTGCCTCAAATTACTCGCTCAGCCAATCCACATTATCAGGTTAGAGCTGCGGCATTGAGCCAGAGCGTCATGTCGATGGTTTTAGCCAGAGGATTTGATGAGTACAGCAATTTTTCTGGTGGTGAACTGCGCTGTGGTGAAGGCGCCGCGGTGGGTACCTCTCATCAATTTTGTTCAGGGATGGATGCATCGGTCAATGGCCTTGGTCCTGATGGAGAGGTGATTGCTGCCTATAATGATGTGGATGACTATATTGGTTGTTGGGAGCCTAATGGCGCCAATGGGTGTCGAGACTTAAACGTATTGGTTGGAGATGGTGTGGGGAATACGACCTATCAAAACTTTCGCTTAGATATTCAAGTGACTTACCAAGAGCCAAGCCTTATTAAGCAGATAGTATTGACCGTCTCTGCGCTTAACCAAACTCCCATCGAATTACGAGCCTATAAAGGAAACTACTGATGAAAAAGTCGGGGTTTACTCTGATTGAAATGGTCATCACCCTAATCGTGGGCAGTATTCTGGTGCTTGGAATTGCGGGTTTTGTTGATCTTGGTGCGCGAGGTTATCGCGATACCATTGATCGCCAGCGGATGCAGACGCAAGCTAAGTTCGTATTGGAGAAAATGAGCCGAGAAGTTCGTCATGCTGTCCCTAATATGTTTAGCAATGAGCTAATGGCAGGGGCGACAGACTGTATTTCCTTTTATCCGATTATGACGTCAGGCTTCTACGCGGTGTCGGGGGCTGATCTACAGTTTGTTATTGGTAGTGAATCGATGACGGTGGATGACTTAAGTTCACTTAATTTGGTTATCAACCCAACAGAGTCGATGCCAAGCATCAATGTTTTTCCACTGAACAGCGTCTCGAGTGCGAACAATGTCTTTGTTTTGACTGGCGGGGCGAATGACTTGGTGGGTAACTCGGTATCGCGTCGCCACTACATTTATGATCCCGATGGTGAGGTGAGTTATTGCCTGATTAACCAACGAGTTCAGCGTTTGGTGAGTCGTACCAGTCTTCTTCCTGTTTCAGACCAAGGAGTGACTGGCAGTTTGAGTTACTCACCTGCTACGTTTGAGAATAGTGGTGGCATACACATTAATCTCAACTTTACCAACGAAGACGGTGATGAGTCGACAAACTTCCGCCAAAACGTGCAGGTGTTGAATGTCCCATAGTAAGTTTCAGTCCGGTAGCCTATACATTGTCGTCGTTTTTGTCTTGGTGGTAATGGGCTTTCTTGCCACCAGCTTAAGTCGAATTGA
Organism: Vibrio sp. MarTm2; assembly: GCF_027587055.1. Lineage (NCBI taxonomy): Bacteria > Pseudomonadati > Pseudomonadota > Gammaproteobacteria > Vibrionales > Vibrionaceae > Vibrio > Vibrio sp. MarTm2. The sequence goes on from NZ_JAPPTK010000005.1 coordinate 178,281, forward strand.
GTGGTCAAATAATGATGCCCACACCAAAGACGTGATCGGCCTTCAGGCTGCTTTTTCCGCTCACTCTGCGAATGAAATGGTGCTCAGAGAAATTTATCCGCCAAGAGATAATATTGCGGATGAATTTGATGTGGCAGCCGCTTGCAGCTCTGTAAATGGAACCACAAGAACGATTCCAGCGGTGATCAACTGCGCTGATGCTCAAGTGACGTGTGGTGCAAGAGGTGGAGTGTTAGCTGATGGTAGTCAGATGTTTGTCCTAAGCTCTGAAGTAACGTGTGGTTCAGGCGTGAATCAAATGCGCCGCAGTCAAGAAGTTTGGTTGAGAGGTCAATAGCGATGGTTAGATGGATCAAGCTATGTATTTTTGTTGGGTTGAGTTTGCTTTCAGCGAATTCAGTTGCCTTTGACCTTACAGAAGCGTGTCGGACATTTCCCAACCCTGCTCAGGGGTGGCAATCGAGCACAAGTAGGCTAACCATTAATCAGGAGAAAACGGTTAACTCGCCACATCTCGATTATTATATTGCCGGTTGGAGTAATGACTTTGTTCGTGACAATGTTAGAAACTGTACCGACTCAGACGCGGAATGTGGCAGCTCTAAAACAAAGCTGCTAGTGCCCTTTGATAGGGTTACTGACTACAGTAAGTTCACCAGTTGTGAAGCTGGGCTTTGTGCGTCAGGCGCGACGAGTTACAAAGGTAGCAAGCCGACAGTGACTACCTATGATTTTAGAAACGTAAATAAGCGTTTGACGGTTAATGACTTTGAATCCGTCAACTGCGGTAATGCTTGTACGGTAGATATTGACGATGTTAAAAAGCAAGTGACGTTAGCGATTACGGGCAACTTTAGCAATCTCATCATTAACGCTCCGTATTCTAATTATGAGATTAGGGTAAAGCTTAACCCTGGATACGTAATCAAAGACTTTACTGCCAACGTTACAACCACCTTAGATTTCACTTCTCCTGGCAGGTATCTACATCACAAACTGTCCGTGTTGGCACCAGGTTCGAAGCTTGAGTTTGGAAATGATGTACAGCTTAAAATTGTGGTTGATGCAGCAGCGCCATCAAACAGGGGCTTTGTTTACATCGGTGCTTCTGTAGATATTGAAACTCAGGAAACTGAAACTGACACACTTTGGATTAATGCTCCAGAAGGGGATGTATGGTTTCGCGACAGAGTGAGCCCTGTTGATATCCATGCTCTTATCTCTGCAAGACACGTCAGAATTGGCAGCGGGACGTATGTGTTTGGTGCGGTCTCAACGCCGGAGTTGACCATGTCGAGCCAACATAGCGCCGTCATCGGTCAAAGTGCGTGTTTTAGTGATTCTGTCCCTGCCCCAGTTGCCAAGTTCCATCTAGAGGAGTCTTGGTCTGGTAACAATGGCGAAGTGAAGGATGTGTCTGGCAATAATTACCATGGCACCGCGATTAATAGTGCAACCACGGCGGTGGATTTACCCGCTTGGCCTAATGATGCAAATCGCTTTGGTACTTGTGGTTACGGCAGCTTTAGCCGCAGTAGCAATCAATATGTGGATGTTCCTCACTCTTTACCGTTAAGTATGAGTGAAGAAGTCTCTGTATCCGCATGGATCTACCCTAAGAGTTATCCTTCTTCTGATCTTGCGTCAATTGTGACGAAAGATACCAACTATGAGTTCCATCTGACTTCAAGTGGGTATATCTATTGGTACTGGCAGGTCAATACCTCAGGCTATCCTGCGTATAACCTTTACAGTGCTGGCACGGTGCCGCTGAATCAGTGGACGCACATTACCGTGACGTACGATGCGAACCGTCCAACGCAAGCAAAAATGTACATAAATGGTCAGTTGAGTGCTTACTATTATGTACCTATCCATACACCTAGGTTACTAACCAACAACTTACCTTTCCAAATTGGCCAAGATAGAGCAAATCGTGGCTTTGATGGTTTTATCGATGAAGTTCAGTTGTTTGGATCTGCTCTATCTTCTGCTCAAGTACTAGATATTTATAACGAAAGGCATTTATGCCAAGAACAGTCCAAAAATTTAGCACTCAAAATTACGCCAGTCACAGGCTCTGGCTTAGCGTGTGATGGTATTCCGATCGATTTCTCGTTGGTCGACAAAGATACGGGTAACGTTGTTGATGGAGAAGGGCAGAGTCTGTTTGTCGAAACTTTCCCATTGTCTGGACGCGACTATGCGTGTTGGAGTCCTGATGGAAATATGACGACCAATCAATGTAAAAGTGACCATGACTACAACGCTCAATTTCCCAATGGAGCGCCAGCGGTAGTCAGAGGTTACATACACAGTAAGTTTCTCAATGATTACAACATTACAGCGTACGTAAATAGTGAGAGCTTATCTGAATCCGCAGGGCCGTATACATTCTTAGCTCAAAGCGCGAGTATTGTCCCGTCTGATGGGGTTGATGGTAATGATTATTACCATGTTGCCGGACGAGCGTTCCCATTTCGTATTAAAATTCGAGGCTCGCAAGGGCAAGGTAATCAGCTGAACTGCCGTGTCATTGATGTTGACGGTGCCGTCGATGTGGATTTTTCTACTGTGCAGCTTCCAACGAGTAGCCGCAATAATTTGCAAATCTCTCACAACAATGGTGCATGGCAGGACGCCAATACTAGGTTGGCACTTACATTTATCGATGGTGTCGCTGGAGGCAGTGAGTCGACAGCGGATGGCTCCTTAAGGCTAAAGTTAGATGATGCTGGTATCGTTGATTTTACAGGGAGAGGAAGCTCAGGTAATCAAACGTTATCATCGACAGAGCGTTTTTACTTCAGGCCGTTTGCGACCACGTTTTGTGCGCAAAATGGCGCATTACCAAACTATACGTCTGAACTGTCGGGTGGGTTTGCACCTGCAGGCACGAATGTTGATGTGTTCCTAAAAGCGTTCAACTGGCAATCTGGGTTAGACAGTAACAATGACGGGGTGCCCAATGCCTCGGTCAGAGCGGTCAATTTATGCAGCGCTCCTGTGACTGAGAGCTATTTTACTCACAATGGCTACGTGGCTGAATCAACCTTAGCATATGCTCTTCGCTATCCGTCTGGAGGCAGTTTAGGAGATTTAGTCCTTGATGGGTTGCCGTTTGCTGGTCAGGTTATTGAGACAACCACGTCCAATATTAATCGTTCGCGAGCGTTAAATTGGAATGAGGTTGGGACTTTATCGATTTTTGCAAAACAAGACAGTTACCTTTCTCAATCTGGCTTTAACGTGCCTGCAGTTGTCGCTGACGTTGGGCGCTTTTATCCCGCGAATTTTTCCATTACTCGTGCTCAATGGCAGGCGGCGATTGGTCAGGGCGGTATCGCTTATTTAGACCAACCCTATATGAGCGCGGAAGTCGAGGTGGCACCTTATCCGTTAGGTGCGACCACTCCCGTTAGCAACTATCACTTGTTCGGCAGTGCATTGCAGGCAGGGTTTAGTTTGAAGGCTGATCCTGATATCCCCAATAGCCTTATTTTGGACACCCCTAGCGGAAGTTGGTCTTCTGCACTTGATGGGACGTCACGTTGGCTAGTGACAGACTCGGATGCTGTGTTGGCGCGTCACTATGTTGCGTCATCCCCCGCCCAAACTGTGGAAAATGGGCCTTTTAACACAGGTGGCGGTGCGTCAGTGGCCACTGAGTTTGGTCTCAACGTGGTTGCAAGTAATGATCCCGCCTCTTTTGATGCCACATCGACCGTGAGTGAGCAAAACTTTCCGACCCAGCCGCCCGCTCGTTACGGTCGGATGGTGCTACAGAGTGCAACCACAACGATAGCAGACAGCGTCGCGATTCCGCTTAGTGTTGAATTTTGGAATGGCAGCACATTTACAACGAACAGTGAAGACAACGTGTCAGAGTTGGCCACCATGGCCAACTATGTGTGCAAAACGACCGTCTGGCCATCGGGAACCAACTCAAATTCTAAGCTGAATGGTTCAGACACTGCCCCTTGGGAGCAAGTGACTAATGGTGAGAGCAATGTGATTCGGGCTGTCCCCGACGACTCTCATTCGATACGAGAGCAAGTACAGTTTTGGATGAGATTAGGAAGCAATCGCCCTAGCGGGGTTGTATCAGGCTGTGGAAGCACGTTGTCGCAACCTTGGCTTCAATACGATTGGCGCGGATTAGGTGATGAAGATCCTTCTTCTGTGGTTACTTTTGGTATTTTCCGCGGTAATGATCGAGTGATCTTCCGTGGCGAGCCTGGGTTATTCGGACAGTAAATTTTGTCATTTATCTGCCTATCGTTAGGAATCTGTTAGAAATTGCGGGTTTCAGCCCATGTTTACGCTTCAATGCCTTGCTGTAGTGGCAAGGCATTGGTACATTTAGTGCAATTTTCTATCTTATAATTCTTTCAGGACGAGCGAAGAATATGTTCAAAAAACTTCGTGGCATATTTTCAAATGACCTATCTATCGATTTAGGTACTGCCAATACTCTTATCTACGTTAAAGGACAGGGCATTGTTCTTGACGAGCCTTCAGTGGTTGCCATCCGCCAAGACCGCAACCGTGCGGGTAAAAGCGTTGCTGCGGTAGGTCATGCAGCAAAGCAAATGCTGGGCCGAACGCCAGGTAACATTTCTGCTATCCGTCCAATGAAAGATGGCGTAATCGCTGACTTCTACGTGACAGAAAAAATGCTGCAGCATTTCATTAAACAGGTACACGATAACAGCGTGCTAAAACCAAGCCCGCGCGTACTGGTGTGTGTGCCTTGTGGTTCGACTCAAGTTGAACGTCGTGCAATTCGTGAATCCGCACTCGGTGCTGGCGCGCGTGAAGTGTACTTGATTGATGAACCAATGGCGGCGGCAATTGGTGCTGGCTTGCGCGTATCTGAACCAACAGGTTCAATGGTTGTCGATATCGGCGGCGGTACGACAGAGGTTGCGGTAATCTCACTAAACGGTGTGGTTTACTCGTCGTCAGTACGCATCGGTGGTGACCGTTTTGATGAAGCGATCATCAACTACGTTCGTCGTAACTACGGCAGCTTGATTGGTGAAGCGACAGCCGAGAAGATCAAACATGAAATCGGTTCAGCTTATCCAGGTGATGAAGTTGAAGAAATCGAAGTGCGTGGTCGTAACTTAGCAGAAGGTGTGCCACGTAGCTTTAGCCTGAACTCGAATGAAATTCTTGAAGCACTGCAAGAGCCTTTAACAGGTATTGTCTCTGCGGTTATGGTTGCTCTAGAGCAATGTCCACCTGAACTTGCATCAGATATTTCAGAAAATGGTATGGTGTTGACTGGTGGCGGTGCACTACTAAAAGATCTAGACCGTTTACTGACTGAAGAAACCGGCATCCCAGTTGTGATTGCTGAAGATCCACTTACCTGTGTCGCTCGTGGTGGTGGTAAAGCTTTAGAAATGATCGACATGCATGGTGGCGATCTATTTAGCGAAGAATAATCGTAGTACCTAGTGACAAACTAGGGTCATAGAAATAAGGAACTCATATTCAATGAAGCCTATTTTTGGCCGAGGACCTTCACTTCAATTACGTCTGTTTTTTGCCGTTGTTTTATCAGCCAGCCTTATGCTGGCTGATAGTCGTTTAGGTGCGTTTGCTCAAGTACGCTACTTTCTTAATAGCATGGTTGCGCCAATACAGTATTTAGCTGATGTCCCTCGTGTGATGTTTGACGGCGTTTACGAGCGATTCAATGTTCGCCAAAACTTTGTAGAAAGTAATCTCACGCTAAAACGAGAAGTATTGCGCCTCAAAAATGATCTCCTTCTTCTTGATCAATATCGAGAAGAAAATCAACGTCTCAGAAAGCTGCTAGGTTCCTCTTTTGTTCGTGACGAACGCAAAGTGGTGACTGAAGTGATGGCCGTTGATACTTCCCCTTATCGCCATCAAGTCGTGATCGATAAAGGTCAGATTGATGGTGTTTACGTTGGCCAGCCAGTGGCCAATGAAAAAGGTATTGTTGGACAAGTGACCTTTGTCTCTGCTCACAACAGCCGCGTGTTACTACTGACCGACAGTTTGAGTGCGATCCCTGTACAGGTGATCCGCAATGATATCCGAGTGATCGCTTCCGGTAGTGGCAATATGGAGCGTATTAACTTGGATCACATTCCGATCAGTTTGGATATTCAAGAAGGCGATTTGCTTCTAACTTCTGGTTTGGGAGGGGTGTACCCTGAAGGTTATCCCGTTGCCCATGTGGCGAATGTTGAGCGAGATAACGCTCGTGAGTTTGCCCTGATTGAAGCGGAGCCCGTGGTTGATTTTGAACGCTTACGTTATTTGCTTTTGATTTGGCCAAGTGATTTGCGTCAGGAAAAAATTCAACAGGCTGCGCCGGAAAATATGCAAGAGGTAGTCTCGGATGGCGAATAGTATCTTTAAAGGGCGCTTGGTCATTCTCTGTTCGTTCCTGATTGCACTGACCTTGCAAACCATCCCGTGGCCAGGAACGTTAGATCTGATTCGCCCATCTTGGTTATTACTCGTGACTTGCTACTGGGTACTGGCGTTGCCTCATCGAGTAAATGTTGGTAGTGCCTTGATTCTCGGATTGCTTTGGGATCTTTTGCTGGGTTCCACATTAGGCATTCGAGGTATGATGATGTCGGTCGTTATCTACCTAGTCGCATTGAATTTTTTGGTTATTCGAAACATGGCTTTGTGGCAGCAAGCGATCTTAATTGGTCTCTTTTCCATGCTGCTCGACGTGTTAATTTTCTTTGGTGAATACTTAATTCAAGATGTCACCTTCAATCCAGTGTCTTTATGGAGCGGATTGATTAACTGCATTTTGTGGCCGTGGATGTTCTTACTCATGCGTCGTGTTCGCCGTCATTGGCATGTGAGGTAGCGATGAACAAATTACTTATTTTGGCGTCAGGATCGCCGCGTCGTAAAGAACTATTAGGCCAACTCGGTTACCCCTTTACCATTGTGGTGACTAACGTCGAAGAGTCACAGCAAGAGAGTGAAACCGCGCAGCAATACGTTGCGCGACTTTCAAAAGACAAAGCGGTGGCGGCATTAACGCTTCACTCTGATGCAGTGGTGCTGGGATCGGATACGATCGTTGTCTGCGACGAAAAAGTTTTGGAAAAGCCTCTAAACTTAGCAGATGCCAAACAGATGCTGATGATGCTGTCTGGCCGAGAGCATCAAGTGATGACCGCAGTCAGCGTCGTGAGTCAAGAACAACAAGAAACGGTCGTTGTATCGACCGACGTATGGTTCAAAACCCTGTCAGAGAACGAAATAGAACAATATTGGCAAACAGGTGAGCCGTGCGACAAAGCTGGCAGTTATGGAATTCAAGGAATTGGTGGGCGTTTTGTTACCCGTATCGAAGGCAGTTACCACGCTGTGGTAGGGCTTCCATTATTTGAAACTGACCAGCTACTGCAGAAATTTTTATAATTTACATTGAGGTGCGCTCATGAGTGCAGAGTTGCTGATCAACGTGACCCCGAGTGAGACTCGAGTGGCCATGATTGAAGGGGGAACCCTACAAGAAATCCATGTTGAACGTGAAGCCAAACGTGGCATTGTTGGAAACATTTACAAAGGTAAAGTGAGTCGGGTATTGCCCGGAATGCAAGCCGCGTTTGTCGATATTGGTCTAGAGAAAGCGGCATTTTTGCACGCGTCCGATATTGTCCCGCACACCGAGTGCGTCGCGGAAAACGAAAAGCAGCAGTTTCAAGTCCGCGATATTTCTGAGCTTGTTCGCCAAGGGCAGGACATCGTTGTCCAAGTTGTCAAAGATCCGCTCGGCACCAAAGGCGCGCGTTTAACGACCGATATTACCCTACCTTCCCGTTATTTGGTGTTTATGCCGGGAGCCAGCCACGTTGGGGTGTCACAGCGAATTGAAAGTGAAGATGAGCGTCATCGCTTAAAGAAGGTTGTGGGTCATTACTGCGATGAAAATGGCGGCTTTATCATTCGCACTGCAGCAGAAGGGGCGTTAGATAAAGAGCTCTCTCAAGATGCTGCCTTCTTAAAGCGCTTGTGGTCGAAAGTGATGGAGCGGAAAGCTAAGTATAAAAACCGCTCAACCTTGTACGGAGAACTTGGTTTATCACAACGTATCTTGCGTGATTTCGTTGGTACCGAATTAACCAAAATCTTGGTCGACTCGCGCCAAGAGTTCGAGAACCTCAAAGAGTTCACCTCCGAATACGTTCCCGAGCTGACAGAAAAGCTGGAGCTGTACGAAGGGGATAAGCCTATCTTCGATATGTACGACACCGAAAATGAGATCCAGCGTTCTCTTGATCGCAAAGTGGAGCTCAAGTCGGGAGGCTATCTGATTATCGATCAGACCGAAGCGATGACCACGGTTGATATCAACACTGGGGCTTTTGTTGGCCGTCGTAATTTAGAAGAGACCATCTTTAACACCAATGTCGAAGCCACTCAGGCGATCGCTCGCCAACTGCGTTTGCGCAACCTTGGCGGCATCATCATTATCGACTTTATTGATATGGCCTCAGATGAACACCGTAAGCGTGTACTTACTTCATTAGAAGCCGCATTAGATAAAGACCGCGTCAAAACCAATATTAACGGTTTTACTCAGCTTGGTCTCGTCGAGATGACGCGCAAGCGCACACGTGAAAGTATTGAACATATCCTTTGCTCTACGTGTCCAACTTGTGAAGGGCGTGGAAGCGTGAAGACGGTAGAGACGGTTTGCTACGAAATTCTACGTGAAATCACTCGAGTGAACCGAGCCTACGACGCAGATAAATTTGTTGTTTACGCTTCCCCGGCTGTTGCGGATACTCTCCATGGCGAAGAGTCACATGCTCTTGCTGAGCTGGAAGTATTTATTGGTAAGCAAGTTAAGATTCAAGCTGAGCCTTTGTATATTCAAGAGCAGTTTGACGTCGTTATGATGTAAAGGTTGTATGTGAGCTCAGCAACAACGCGTTTAGCAAGGTTTGTATTATGGGTAGTCGTCACAGTGCTAGTGTTACTCGCTATCACGGTGACGGCTTTGCGTATTACGTTACCTCAACTTAACCATTTCCAAGAACCGATAAAAAACTGGGTCAGCGACAGTACGGGGTTTGATCTCGAAATTGCTGAAATCAATGGTTTTTGGCGCAATACGCACCCTTCTATTTCGTTGCAAGGCGTAGAAGTGCACACCCCAAAAAGCAGCGGGATTGCCTTTAGTGCCAATCGGGTTGAAGTTGAATTAGACCTTTTCCAGTCTCTCGTTCGGCGCCAACCTGTTGTTGCCGATCTGATCATCCATCAACTTGTCCTCGATATCACCTCAATTGAAACGGTAAAAAATGACGACGACAAAACGGTTCTAGAACCGAAAGGGTCACAAAAGAATGTGGTTGAGCAGCTCGATTCATTGCTGCTAAGGCAAATGGATGATTTTTCTCTGCTTGATTCGAGCATTCTCTTTCAAGGGGTTGATGGCACAGAGCGTCAGTTAGAGATCGCTAAGCTGCGTTGGCAAAATAATGGCCGTCATCACCTTGCTGATGGTGAAGTGAGCTTTGCTGATAGCAGTATTAACTCAGCCAAAGTCAAAGCGAATTTCGTCGACTATGGATCGCTCAGTGATGTGAGTGGAGAGTTTTATTTATCGGCGCAAAATGTCTTGGTTACGCCTTGGTTGACCAAATACCTGAAGACAGAAACCGGGATCGAAAAAGGCCAGCTGAGTTTTAATAGCTGGCTCACGTTACGACACTCCAAACCCGTTGGCGCTTATCTAGAACTAGAAGCGTCAGAGCTGATTTGGCAAGAAGGTCAGCGCCATGATTTGATGATTGAATCGGGCGTGTTTGAGCTAGAACCGACAAATGAAGGTTGGCAAGTAAATGCTCACTCACTAGAGCTTCGCACCGACGATATTCCATGGCCAGAACTGGACATGGCGTTCGATTGGCAGCCACAGCAGTGGCGATTAAACATTTCACAGTTGGATATCGCCGCGATCACGCCGTTCGTTAAGCTTGCGCCAGAATCCGTTCAAACGACCAAACTGTTAGAAACCTTGGCTATTGGTGGGCTGATTGAAGATGTGCGTATTTCAATGGGCGCAGATCTCGATAGTCTCAGATACTCGGCGGAACTGTCCAATGGCTCGATGTCTCAGTGGGATCTGCTGCCAGGCTTACATCATCTCTCAGCTTCCGTGAGCGGCAATCTTAACCAAGCGCGTGCGAAGTTAAATCTAATTGATGACACCTTGCCATACGGTGACGTCTTTCAAGCGCCGCTGAATATTAAGCAGGGCGAAGTGGATATCGTTTGGCAACAAGACAATTCAGGCTGGCGTCTGTGGGCAGATAAAGTCACCGCTGCCACCCCCGATTTGCAGGTCTTGGGCGCGTTTCGACTCGACTTTCCTAAAGAGCGCAGTCCATTTCTTTCATTCTACGCTGAAGCCGATCTTTACAATGCGGGGGAGACTTGGCGTTACCTGCCAACGTTGGCGTTAGGACAAGATCTCACTGACTACCTTTCGACTGCAATCCAAGCGGGTAAAGTGGATACCGCCAAGTTGCTTTGGTATGGCGAGCTGGCGAATTTCCCCTATAAAAACAATGACGGTATGTTCCAAGCTTGGGTGGGGTTAAAAGACGCGAAATTTAGTTTTGACACGGCTTGGCCGCCGATCACTGACTTGCAATTGGACCTCCTTTTCCAAAATGATGCGATGTATTTGGATTCAAGCAGCGCAACGCTTCAGGATGTGAAAGCGAGTCGAATTACCGGTCGCATTCCAGAGTTAGCCGAGGGCGGGCACATTGAAATTGAAGCGAGTGCTGTTGCTCAGGGTAACGCCGTTCGTGACTATATGAACACGACTCCATTGGTTGACTCGGTGGGCGCTGCGCTAACCGCGATTCAAGTTCAAGGTCCAGTTACATCGAGCTTTCAGCTTAAGATCCCGTTTGACACCGACCAAGAGGCAAGAGCATGGGGTTACGCCGATCTTGCTGGTAATCATGTTGAAATAGACGCCCCGCCAATGAGCCTTTCAAATGTGAGTGGACGTATCGAGTTTGATAATGATGTGGTCAAAGCGGCTGGTCTCTCTGCACAACTGCTCGAACAAGACATAGCCATCGACTTTAGCGGTGAAAATGTCGCTCAAGGTTATGGTGTCGATATTGATGTGGTAGGCGATTGGGACATCAAACCGATTGGCCCGTACATTGGTAGAAAATGGACCGATCCTTTACAAGGTCACGCGCCATGGCGAATGGGCGTCGACATTCAGCTTAACGACGTCGGTTTTACCTACCAAATCGACACAACGGCGGATTTACGTTGGATTGCTAGCGACTACCCATACCCACTTAACAAGCCAACTCAGCTGTCGGGTAAAGCTAGGTTGCAGGCATCGGGTAACCAAGAAAGCATTACCGCGCGTCTACAATTGCCTAACTTAAAGTATCAAGCTGAGATTGATATTCGCCCTGATACTCCGGTCTTAAGAGCGACCAACTTGGTGCTTGGTAAGGGGAGTTTTAAAATCAGCCCTGTTGCGGGTCATCATGCTCAAGTTAGGACCAATCACTTCGATCTCGACGGTTGGATTGAGTTTATGAACACGCCTGAGCCTGTCGCTCAATCGGCAATCAGCGACATGAACACGCCTGAAATTCCAAAGCCGCAACGTATTGAGATAAATACCAAAGAGATGACCTTGGCGGGCATTGAGTGGAACGACGTCGATTTCTCTGCAAAGAAAAAGGGACTTGGCTGGTACATGAACCTTGAAAGCCAAGAGGCATCCGGTGAGGCAAGCTACTTAGCGCCTTATGATCTTTCCGTCGCACTTGACCGACTGCATCTTTATATTCCAGCCTTGGACACCGAATATAAAGACAAATCGTTGTTTCAACCTGAAGCAAAAGATTTACCATTAATCAGTGAGTTTGACCGGAGTTTCCATGAACTCTTGCCTAATATTACATTGACCATCGATGACTTTTGGTTGCAAGGGTATAAAGTGGGCAAAACCCATATGGATGTTCAGCGCCAAGGCGATTCGATCGAATGGAAAAAGCTCTCTTTTGAGAGTGGGACGAACAAAGCGGAAATGAGCGGTCGTTGGACGCTCGACGACACTCGCAGCCATACGCAGTTAAACATTCAAATATCGGGCGAGAATAACAGCGATGTGATGGAACGTTTTGGTGTCTCTTCTGGTATTCAGCGCGCACCATTCGACATAAGTTCGAACGTCGAGTGGGATGGGGCGCCTTGGTCGATGAAAGTGGAATCTCTCCAAGGCGATGTGAACACGCGACTGGGCAAAGGGATGATCTCCGATGTCAGCGGGGCGGCAAGATTACTTGGATTGTTCAGCCTCGATTCGATCATTCGAAAGATGCAGCTCGATTTTACCGACGTTTTTGACAACGGTATGGCGTTTAACTCCATTACGGGCAGTGGTCAGATTAAAAATGGGGTGTTCCTAACGAATGACATTAAAATGGATGCGGTGGCGGGGGAGATGACGATTCGTGGTCTTGCCAACTTAAACAGTCAAACCGTTGATGCTGAAGTCAACTTCGTTCCAGATATCACATCAGGGATTCCAGTGCTTACCGCCTTTGCAGTCACCCCGCAAACAGCGCTGTATGTGCTGGCGATAACCACGGTTATCTCACCGGTGGTCGAGGTATTCACCCAAGTGAACTACGAAGTTAAAGGGCCGTTAGATTCGCCAGTGGTCAAAGAGCTTTCGCGTAGCAAAGGCGAGTTTGCGTTACCCGAAAAATTACGAGAATCCTTGGAATAGGAAGAGTACTCATGGAAAGAGTCGGTTTAATTCAGATGACCTCGGGGCCCGACGTCACTCGTAACTTGGAGTATATAGCCACTCAAGTTGCGGTGCTGGCTGATGCAGAAGCGTCACTCATCATCACACCTGAAAACTGTGTCGTATTTGGTGGTCGATTGGATTATCACCACAGTGCAGAAATCATGGGAGAGGGTATTGCTCAGCAGCGTTTCTCTCAACTGGCCGAGCAGCATCGCATCTGGCTGGTGATTGGAAGCATGCCGATTAAGCGTGCCCAAGGTGTGACGACAACAACACTGGTGTTTGACCCGAATGGAGAGTGCGTTACTCACTACGACAAGCTGCACATGTTTGACGTCGACGTTGCTGATGGTCACAGCCGTTACCGTGAATCAGAAACCTTTACTCCTGGGTCACACATTGTTTCATTGCCAACACCTATCGGTCATCTAGGTCTTACAATCTGTTATGATGTCCGGTTCCCGCAGCTGTACAATGAACTGGCGCAGCGAGGTGCCAATATGATGCTGGTTCCTGCCGCGTTTACAGCGGTGACTGGGGAGGCGCATTGGGAAGCATTGCTCAGAGCGCGCGCCATAGAGAGCCAAAGCTGGATCGTGGCAGTCAATCAATGCGGTGTTCACCCGTGTGGCCGAGAAACGTGGGGGCACTCCATGGTCATTTCCCCTTGGGGTGACGTGGTTGCAAGCCTTACGAATCAGCCTCAAAATCTTGTGGTGGATGTTGAACTTGCTCAAGTAGAAGAGCTAAGAACGACGATGCCAGTGCTACAGCACTCACGATTTCACAATCAATTAAAAGTATAAGAGCGAAGTATGACAATTAATCATGTAGAGGATGCGTTGCTAGGTGCAGCAGGTCTGACCGAGCAAGATGTAGCGGATACCCTTGCGAGTATAGCAACGCGTCAGATCGACTACGCAGACATCTATTTCCAGTCAAGCTGGCACGAGTCTCTGGTACTGGAAGACAGCATTATTAAAGACGGTTCTTTCAACATTGATTGTGGTGTTGGGGTTCGAGCGGTAACCGGTGAGAAAACAGGGTTCGCTTACTCTGATCAGATTCAGTTAGATGGGTTGAAGCAAAGCGCTATTGCGGCTCGTGGTATTGCCCAACAAGGTCAAAATGGTCAAGTTCAGGCGTTTAAACGCACGGATAACCAAACCGTTTACGGCGCCGTTAACCCTCTGGAAAGCTGGCAAAAAGAGCAAAAAACTAAGCTACTTAAAGAGCTGGATGCCTACATCCGAACCAAGGAACCATTGATCAAAGAAGTGTCGATCAGTTTAAGTGGCGTGCACGAGCAAATGCTGGTGGCCGCGACAGACGGTACTTACGCGGGAGATGTGCGTCCATTGGTTCGTTTATCTATTAGCGTGCTCGCTCAGCGAGGAGAACGTCGAGAGCGAGGCAGTTCTGGCGGTGGTGGTCGTTTTGGCTACGACTTCTTCTTATCCGAATCGCAAGGTAGCCAAGTTGCGTATCAGTTTGCGGATGAAGCGATTAGAATGGCGCTTGTGAATCTTGAAGCAGAAGCGGCGCCCGCTGGTGCAATGCCTGTCGTTCTTGGTTCTGGTTGGCCAGGAGTCCTTTTGCATGAAGCCGTTGGCCATGGTTTAGAAGGTGACTTCAATCGCAAAGAGTCGTCGGTATTCAGTGGTAAGGTGGGTGAAAAGGTCACCTCTGAGCTTTGTACGATTGTTGATGATGGCACGCTAAAAGATCTACGTGGCTCGCTCAACGTCGATGACGAAGGGGTTGTCGGTCAATACAATACGTTGATCGAAAATGGTGTACTCAAAGGGTACATGCAAGACAAACTCAACGCGCGCCTGATGGGTGTTAATCCAACGGGTAACGGTCGTCGTGAGTCTTATGCTCACCTACCGATGCCACGTATGACCAACACCTACATGCTACCAGGACAGCATACTCCAGAAGAGATCATTTCAACCGTCAAGAAAGGGCTTTACGCGCCGAATTTTGGCGGCGGCCAAGTGGATATCACCTCGGGTAAGTTTGTTTTCTCAGCGTCTGAAGCCTACTTAATTGAAGATGGCAAAATTACACGCCCAGTTAAAGGCGCCACATTGATCGGTTCGGGTATTGAAGCGATGCAGCAAGTCTCTATGGTGGGTAATGATCTGAGCATCGATCGCGGTGTTGGCGTGTGTGGTAAAGCAGGTCAAAGTGTTCCGGTTGGTGTCGGTCAGCCAACCTTGAAACTAGACTCTCTAACCGTAGGCGGCACAGAGTAAGTCGGCTATAAGGCTCGCTATAAAAACAAAAAGGGTTGATGTGAATGCATCAACTCTTATTTTTTGCGTTGTGATTGACCCTAGATGCCATCGCGTTCGATTGGGCAACTCATACAACGAGCACCACCTCGGCCGCGGCCAAGTTCATTACCAGGAATGGTGAGAACTTCGATGCCCGCTTTGTCATACTTCTCGTTGGTATAAACATTACGTTCATAGCCAATGA
Source organism: Vibrio sp. MarTm2 (assembly GCF_027587055.1). Classification (NCBI taxonomy): domain Bacteria; kingdom Pseudomonadati; phylum Pseudomonadota; class Gammaproteobacteria; order Vibrionales; family Vibrionaceae; genus Vibrio; species Vibrio sp. MarTm2. The sequence continues at coordinate 193,597 of NZ_JAPPTK010000005.1, forward strand.
CGACTCCTGGCTTGACCGTAAGAACGTTGTTCGCATCGTTCCACTGCTCTCGCTCTGCTTCGTAGCTATCACCACCAGTGGTAATGATCTTGAGGTAATCGACTTCGAGCGCTTCTTCAATTGCATGAATGTAACTTGGTACTTGCTCAACCTTCATGTCACCATCATCTTTGGCCGTTAAGCGCCAAGTGTCCAAGTCTTTTCGCATGATTTCTGGGTAGACAGAGAAGGTGTCAATGTCCATGTGCGTCATCACAGTATCAAGGTGCATACACGAGCGATGCTTGGGTAGATCAATCGCGATCACCTCTTTTGCCTGACCGTGTTTGAACAGATTGGCGGCTAAGTTTTCAACCCCTTGTGCTGTTGTACGCTCTGACATCCCAATCAGCACTGACTCTTTACCGATTACCAACACGTCACCGCCTTCAATGTTGGCGTTGTCATAATGGAGATCTTCATCGCCAAAGTACTTAATGAAATCTTGGCCTGCGAACACAGGGTGCCAGCGATAAATCGCGCGTAAGTGATTGGTCTCACGTTGACGAGCTGGCTTCATCATAGGGTTAAGTGATACACCGCCGTACACCCAGCATGACGTGTCTCGAGTAAATAGATGGTTAGGTAGCGGTTCGATGACAAAATCGAGAGGGCGATGCATTTTAGGCAGCATCGACGCAGATTTAATAGGAAGTTCAGAATAGGCTAAACCACCGAGCAGCACTGTTGCTAAGTGTTCGTTATCCAGATCGGATAAGTAACTACGCAGGTCTCGGGCAAAGATAGGGCCGTAGCGTAGATCTGATATCTGCGTGTTGAGTAGCCATGTTTTGGCTTCTGAAACCGCTAAGGTCTCAACAAGTAGGTTGTGGAGAAGCAGAACTTCAACGCCTTGCTCGGTGAGGGTTTGGGCAAACTTATCGTGCTCTTCCCCCGCAGCTTCCACTGCAAGCACATCATCAAACAGCAGTTCATGGCAGTTAGAGGGCGTTAAGTGAGTCAATGCTCGCTCTGGACGATTTAGCAATACACGTCGCAATTGGCCAACTTCAGAGCCTACATACAGCTTACTCATTTTGTATCCTTACACTATGTTCCAACCAGTATTTATGACAAGGTTGTTATCAATATGCAAGCATTCAACTTGGTCTTTAAAACTAACTTATATGGCTTTCTTGGTTTTATGCTTTGTTTATGGTGTTATTTTCTTGATTAAATTTCATTTGGATGAGTTTTGTGGCTTTGCCTTGGAGTGATTCCCTATTCGATAAAAAGAGTCTAACGATGCGTAGTTCATGGCGCATTACGGCATAGCTATTCACCTTAAGGCTAAAGCGGCGCACCAAAGTCATTTTTTATGCAATATTGCTTTGCTTCACAATATGCAGTAGAAAAAAATAAAAACGCAGAATGTTGTGGTGGGAACCTCCGAGCATCACAAAAGAAAGTTCTAAATCGTCAATTTGATAAAAAATTGTTAAATGAGTCAGGTTGTGAGCTTGATCGTTTTAGGGGCAAGGATAATCCGCGCAGAAAGATCAGGATCTCAGTGTATTCTAGGTAGTAATTTCGGTGGATCCATGCGATAGTCCGTTGCGTTAAATTATGATCATTTTTGTCACTATCTGGAGCACTATTTATGTCTCATGAAGATGAATATCTATCAGTCGAAGAATTAATTGAGATTCAAAAGGAAGAGACTCGCGACATCATCCAAGCCTTAAGAGAAGATGGCAGTGATCCAGACGCGTTGTATGAAATTGAACACCACTTATTCGCTGAAGATTTTGATACGCTAGAAAAAGCCGTGGTTGAAGCATTCAAAATGGGTTTTGAAGTGTTAGAAGCGGAAGAAACGGAAGATGAAGATGGCAACAAGCTATTGTGTTGCGATGCGACCATGGAGTCTGCGCTTGATGCCGAAGCGATTGATGCTCAAGTAGAAAAACTGATTCATCTAGCGGAAAAGTACGACATCATTTACGACGGTTGGGGTACTTACTACGAAGGCGAAGATGCCTTGTACCCTGAAGAAGATGACGAAGAGTAATTCGCGAAATGTGTTACAAATGCCAGCCTCTGAGGCTGGCATTTTTGTATCTTTCTTTTATTGCCTTGACTATAATCAGCTCTAATTTGATCTAGCGCAATTTTTGACTGGTACACTCTTTTATGCAGCTCTCTCTCGCCGGCCTTTGGCAAATCTCACCGCTGACCGATCTCTCTATCCCTCAAGATGATATTACCTTTCCCGCGCCGCTCAGCGATAAGCTTCCTGACTCTATGACAGAGCAACAAATCGCCGAGCAAGAGTGGCATTTAATGCATGATATTGAAGTGGATGAAGCGATGCTGGCATTCCCTTCGGTAGATTTAGTTATCGGTGGTGTCGATTTTCACGCTGAAGTGCGTTTGAATGGCGTGGCTGTGTTCGATTGTGATGGCACTCAAAGTGAGTACAAAAAGGATATTCGTCCTTATATGCAAAAAGGTCGCAATCGCTTCGAGATCCTGTTTTTGGAAGAAGAGGAAGACCTTTTGTTTGACGATGAGCGAGCTGAACTGTGCTCATTGCGAGGTGAAGAAGTTGAACAACATGACTCGCGAATCGGGGTGTGGAAGACGCCGTATTTGCAGTTTATTCGTCATGTACGCTTAGAACATATCTCGACTGAACAGATTTGGCATCATGGTGGTGGCTGTGAGTTTCTCGTTGATCTCCATTACAAAACCTATTCTCCAGGCCTTGTATCGGCGTCAGTCAAATTCAATGGTATGACATTCCATTTACCCATTGATGTTCGAAGCACTCACACCAGTGCATTGTTTCAAGTTGAAGCGCCCATTTATGCTGACACCAAGCAACCCAAGCCTGCGGACCTTTATCTATTGGAAGTGACGTTAGATGGCCAGACCCAGCGCTTCAACATTGGTCTTAGTAAAGACTTGTGTGTTACTCATTTCCCGTTGTGAGGTTCAGTAGCCGCTAGGCGTGAGCACCATGCCAACACGCAAGGTGTTGAGCGTGCTTACGTTGCCATACCTTTTCATGAAAGTAGTAGGCAACGGTATTAATGGTCGGCTCGATAGTAGCCATTACACCACCTACAAATGCATCGCCTGTCAGTAAGTAGACCACGCCAAAAGCGACGCTGAAGTGCACCACTGCAAAGCTAGTGGTTTTGACTTTGGCTGAACGAGCAAGCGCTTGCAGTGATTGACTGCGGCTCCACACTCGCTCATGAAAGTAAAAGGCTACCGTGTTGACGGAAGGTTCAATCATCGCTATCAGACTACCAAGCAAGATGTCACCCGTCAGGATATAAGCAACGCTAAACGCAATGGTAAAGTGAAGTGCAGCAAAAGTGAGTGTCTTTTTCATCGGATAGTCCAATCGTGTTTGTTTCGATAAGACTATTATTGAGAATTATTCGCATTAAATAAATTTGATTGATTCTATCAGTTTGATAGGTGAAGACGATGAAAAAGGCGCTCATTGAGCGCCTTGTTGAAGTTGTTTTGATTAGCCTTGAGGCTTAATCACCATCACATTGATAGGAGAGTTTTGTACCACTTTACTTGCCACAGACCCAAGAACAACCTTATCAATCTTTGAACGCTTATGACTTGGCATAATAATCAAATCGGCACCAAGCCTTTCTGCGTAGTCGAGAATGGTCGAGTAAGCTTTACCTTCGGCAACGTGCGCCTTGTAAACCAACTCTTCAGGGATGTGCGAAGAGGCAAACGCTTTGAGCTGTTCTTCGACATCAGAACGCATTTTTTGCGCGGCATCTTTAGGAAAGTAAGTGGCAACCATCGACATGTGGATACCAGGAAGAACGTTCAACAAATGAATTTGTGCGTTCGCGTGTTTCGCATGCCAGACAGCTTGCTCGATCGCTTTGTCAGAAAAGCCTTTGTCATTAAGATCGACTGGAACAAGAATTTGCTTATACATTGATTATTCTCTTTATCATCGCTTATGAGAGCGGAATAACTGCATCCTTAGCTTAAGTATAGCCCCGCTGGAATGGCGGGGCTGATTAACTTACGCGCTCAATTCGTCCCTACGAGCTCGTCTTCTTTGGTTCATTGCTAGACCAATCAGGATAAGAAGTGCAGGCACAAATACCCACTCTTTCATTGGTCGGTCTGCGTCAACAACAACCGAACGGATCTCCCAATCAAAATCAACACCAGCCGATTCTGCAGGGCTACCAAACTCAACCATATCGACAATCATGCGACCATTCGTATCGTTGAGCATCAGACCCATAGATGAGATACGCTCATCGGCGGTTGTTGCGTTATCGTCAAACGGCAAACGAACCGTTTTCGAAATGTAATCACCTTCAAGGTTTTCACCCGCAACTAACAACTCGATTTCTTGACCAACGGGCAGAGTTTCGGCAATTACGGCGATTTCAGTGCCCGGGTGCAGTACTTTTGCAGGGTAGATCTGATCCCACCAGAAACCAGGGCGGAAGAAGGTAAAGGTAAGCACAAGCAGTGCAACGGTTTCCCACCATTTATTCTTCGTAAACCACCAACCTTGAGTTGCTGCTGAGAATATCAGCATTGCGATAACCGAAGATATGATCGTGAGCATCAAATGCCACCAACTGTCGATCCCCATCAACAATAACTGGGTGTTGAAGATAAACATGAATGGCAAGATTGCGGTTCGAATATCATAGGTAAAACCTTGGATACCCGTACGGATAGGATCCGATTTTGCGATCGCCGCTGCGGCAAAGGCAGCAAGACCGACTGGTGGGGTGTCATCCGCGAGAATACCGAAGTAGAAGACGAATAAGTGAACGGCAATCAGTGGAATGATCAAGCCACTTTGTGCACCTAACGTCACAATGACAGGAGCCATCAAAGTTGATACGACAATATAGTTTGCTGTTGTCGGTAAGCCCATGCCTAAGATCAAACTGATCACCGCGGTGAATAGCAGCATCAGAATGATGTTACCACCAGAGATAAACTCGACGAAGTCTGTCATCACAAGGCCGATACCCGTTAGTGTAACTACGCCAACTACTGTACCCGCCGCTGCAGTTGCAACACCGATACCGATCATATTGCGCGCGCCTGTCACTAGGCTTTCTAGTAGATCAATGAAGCCTTGCTTGGTCTGCTCTGCAATAGAGCCTTGCTTCGACATCACTGCCATTAGTGGGCGTTGGGTGATCAAAATGAAGATCATAAATACCGTTGCCCAGAATGCAGAGAGACCTGGAGAGAAACGCTCAACGGTTAGACACCAAACCAATACCACGATAGGTAATAGGTAATGCAGACCAGATTTGATCGTCGGACCTGGCTCGGGAACTTCGGTCAGCTCTGCATCAATCTCGATCGCGCCTTCTTTGGCGTATCTTGCTGAAATATTAACAAGTCCAACATAAGCAAGCAGAAGGGCAACGGTTACGATTGGTGTTGCAGCATCGCCAAACACATCTTTCGTCCAACCCACACCGTAGTAGACCACTGCGCTAATAACGCACAGACCGAGTATTGTTCCCGTAAACGATAGCAGACTTTGAACCACCGTTGGCACTCGGCGACGAGGTAGCCCCGTCATTCCCGCTTTACATGCTTCGAGGTGAACAATGTAAATAAGCGCAATGTACGAAATCAGCGCGGGTAAGATAGCGGCTTTGATAACTTCAACGTAGGAAATGCCCACATACTCAACCATTAGGAAAGCGGCTGCCCCCATGATAGGCGGTGTTAGCTGGCCGTTAGTAGACGCTGCAACCTCAACTGCACCAGCTTTAGTGCCTGGGAAGCCAACTCTTTTCATTAACGGAATCGTAAATGTACCGGTTGTCACTACGTTAGCAATTGATGAACCAGAAACTAAGCCAGACAAGCCAGAAGCGACAACCGCAGCTTTTGCTGGGCCACCTTTCATATGACCAAGTAGTGAGAAAGCGACTTTGATGAAGTAAGCCCCTGCGCCAGCTCGCTCTAACATTGCACCAAAAAGTACAAACAAGAAAACGAAAGAGGTTGAAACGCCTAGAGCAACACCAAATACCCCTTCAGTCGTCAGCCATAGGTGAGACATGGCTTTGTTTAGGCTAGCCCCTTTATGCGCGATAACGTCTGGCATGTGTGGGCCACCAAAGGTGTAAAGCAGGAATACGGCTGCGACAACCATAAGAGGTGGACCTAAAGCGCGACGTGTCGCTTCAAGGAGTAACACCATACCCATCACGGCAACCACAATATCCATGGTGGTTGGCGCACCAGAGCGGCCCGCAAGTTGGGTATAGAAAAGATAGATATAGGCGGCAGCGAAGCTTCCTGCTAAAGCCAAAACCCAATCCACAGCGGGAATGCGATCGCGTGGCGAGTTTTTTAAAGCTGGATAGGCTGTGAAGGCTAGGAAAACGGCGAACATCAGATGGATAGAACGCGCTTCAGTATCATTAAGTACGCCAAAATCAAAAATGAACGGCAGAGGAGATGCGTACCAAAGTTGGAACAGTGACCAACATAGCGGCACAAACCATAAGATGCGACCAGGAATTCCACTTGGAGAACGGGCACCAGTATCGGCTTGAGCGACCATATCTTGCACATCTTGAGACGGAGATGTTGTCTTCGACATGTACTTTATCCTTGTTATATGTGGTTCACGTACTATTTGAGTTATGAACCTCTATTTTGCATCTTTCAGTTTATTGAATAGATGAAATATTGCTCAATCGTGTGTTTTTCTTAGGTATAAAACGGAGAAGAGTTTCAAACATTGAAACTCCAAATAGGTGGTGACGGGTTCGTCACTTAGGTATTGACTAGGGAAGCCGATGCTTCCCTAGTTCAAAGAGCGCTTACTTAAGTAGGCCGATCTCTTTGTAGTATTTCTCTGCACCTGGGTGTAGAGGGATAGAAAGACCTGCTTGAACCATGTCTTCTTTCTTCAAGTTTGCAAACGCAGGGTGTAGACGTTTGAACGTGTCGAAGTTTTCGAATACGGCTTTCGCTACGTTGTAAGCAACATCGTCAGAAACGTTAGTTGTTGTTACCATTGTTGCCGCAACGCCGAAGCTGTTCACGTCTTTGTCTGTGCCACGGTACATACCTGCAGGTACTGTGCTGTACGCGTAGTATGGGTTGTTTGCTACGATGTCGTCGATCTTAGCACCCGTTGCTGAAACCAGTTTTGCGTCACAAGAAGTCGTCGCTTCTTTGATTGATCCATTTGGATGACCAACCACGTAAACGAAGGCGTCAATTTTGTTGTCACAGAGTGCTTGCGAACGCTCAGAACCTTTAAGCTCAGACGCTAGCTTAAAGCTATCGTTTGTCCAGCCCATTGCTTCCATCACAACACCCATTGTCGCACGGTCACCAGAGCCTGGGTTACCGATGTTTACGCGCTTACCTTTAAGGTCAGAAACGTTTTCGATACCAGCGTCGCTACGAGCAATAATGTTGAAAGGTTCTGTGTGTAGAGAGAACATAGCGCGTAGGTCTTTATACGGGCCTTGTTCAGCAAACTTACTTGTGCCGTTGTAGCCGTGGTACTGCCAGTCAGACTGAACGATACCGAAATCAAGTTCGCCTGCGCGGATAGTATTCACGTTGTAGATCGAGCCACCAGTCGACTCTACAGAACAGCGAATGTTGTGTTCTTTACGGCCTTTGTTAACTAGCTTACAAATCGCACCACCAGTTGGGTAGTAAACACCAGTTACAGAACCAGTACCGATAGTTACGAATTCTTGCGCGTTAACTGCGCCAGCGCCCATTACAGCAGCTGCAATAGCGCCAACTTTAATAAGTTTGTTCAATGCCATGAATTTCCCTTCCTTTATTCATTATTAACCCCATTGCAAGTTTAGTTGCTTTGGGAGTTTCCTATTAACGGAAACGGCATCTTTTTCAATCCGTATGTTGAAAAAGTGGCTGAATAATACCAAAAAAACGGCAGATAATTACACGATTGTTAACGAATGTAGTAAAAAAGACTGAATATTAAATCCATGTATACGAGGGTTTAATGCTTTTAAGTTCTTTTAAATCAGTATCTTACTGGTTAACTATTGAGCGTCGAAGATTTGTTTAAGATGTGATCTGAATCACGCCATAATATTGGCGGCGTGATTCTTATTTTTGAGATGAATGTGACTTAGCCTGCGTACTCAAACAGGTCACAAACCGAGTCGAAAAGTTGTTCTGTTGTGACGGACAGTGTTGGAGTAATGAAGATCGTATCGTCGCCAGCAACCACACCTAAAATACCTTCCGCTTTGCCAAGTGAATCGAGCAAGCGTGCAATCAACTGCGCAGCTCCTGGGCCAGTATGGATAACAACAATCGCATTGTTGTGATCGATATCTAGAACAAGCTCACGAAGTGAGCTAGATACGGTAGGTACACCAAGTTCTGCTGGTAGGCAGTACACCATCTCCATTTTGGCATTTCGCGTACGTACCGCGCCAAACTTGGTCAGCATACGAGAGACTTTAGACTGGTTGATATTTTCAAAGCCTTCATTTTTTAGAGCTTCAACAATATCGCCTTGTGAGCCGAAACGCTCTTCTTTTAGTAGGGCTTTAAAAGCGCGAACGAGATTATCTTGTTTTTCTGAATGGCGCATGGTTATTTCACCAGTAGTTTATAAAAAGCGAGTGAATATTCTCGCATAGCTATGCATTCTACGCCAAGCTTAGAAGCCAATTATGTCTAAGATATCACTGTAAACTTACTTTTTATTGATAACAAAAATGGTAGTTAAACCTTTGTCATTAAAGGTAAACAAGAGGATAATGCGCACCCCATTTGTGGCACGTTTTTGTCGGATTGCGCAAGGTCGCAAAGCTGACGTTAATTGATTGTAATCAGGTTGTGATTGGTTTAGTTTTGTCACAGCAAATTACATTTCGCCCTACAAGATATATATAAGAGAATCATCTCAAGGAGAACTACGATGAAAGTAGCCGTTATTGGTGCCGCTGGTGGCATCGGTCAAGCCCTAGCTTTACTACTTAAGAACCGCCTTCCAGCAGGTTCTGATCTAGCCCTGTACGATATTGCCCCTGTTACACCGGGTGTTGCTGCAGACCTTAGCCACATTCCAACGCCAGTTTCTATTAAAGGTTTCGCGGGTGAAGACCCAACGCCTGCACTAGAAGGTGCGGATGTTGTTCTTATCTCTGCGGGTGTTGCTCGTAAGCCTGGTATGGATCGCGCTGACCTGTTCAACGTTAATGCGGGTATCGTTAAGTCTTTGGCTGAGAAGATTGCTGTTGTATGTCCAAAAGCACTTGTGGGTATCATCACTAACCCAGTAAACACAACGGTGCCAATTGCTGCTGAAGTACTGAAGAAAGCAGGCGTTTACGATAAGCGTCGTCTATTCGGTGTAACAACACTTGACGTGATTCGTTCAGAAACCTTTGTTGCTGAGCTGAAAGACAAAGATCCAGGCGAAGTTCGCGTTCCTGTTATCGGTGGTCACTCAGGCGTAACAATCCTACCGCTACTTTCTCAAGTAGAAGGCGTTGAGTTCTCTGATGAAGAAGTTGCTGCTCTAACTAAGCGTATCCAAAATGCAGGTACTGAAGTTGTAGAAGCGAAAGCGGGTGGTGGCTCTGCAACTCTATCTATGGGTCAAGCTGCTTGTCGCTTTGGTCTTGCACTTGTTAAAGCTCTTCAAGGTGAAGAAGTGATTGAATACGCTTACGTTGAAGGTGACGGTGAGCATGCCCCATTCTTCGCTCAACCTGTGAAGCTAGGTAAAGAAGGCGTTGAGGAAGTACTAAGCTACGGTCCTTTAAGTGACTTCGAAAAGGCTGCGCTTGACGGTATGCTAGAAACACTTAATGGTGATATCCAAACGGGTGTCGACTTCGCTAAGTAAGCATCTATTAGCGAGATGAATTTAAGCCGGCTTTCGAGTCGGCTTTTTTGATCGTTTTAATGGCTGACTCGTAACTCAATAAAAAGAGGAGAGTCGTCATGGATATTGGTCGCATCAAAAAAGGCATGTTGGTTGAGAGCAAGTATGGAGTAGGACGTGTGTTGGTGGTAGATGAAACGACCCAAGCCGTTCTACTTGAAGGGCGCGAATCTCAGCAACAATTTGCTGCTCATATTGATGAATTATTGGATAATCCGCAACTACACCAAGGGTGTGATAAGTACTACTAGTAGCGAGACCGATAAATAGAAAAAAAGCGAGCCACGGCTCGCTTTTTTCGTTTTGCTAAGACAATTACTTACGAACGGCAATCGCTTCGATTTCAATACCCACATCTTTTGGTAGGCGCGCTACTTCGACACATGAGCGTGCAGGGTAGTTAGCCACTTTGTGCTCATCGAAGAATGCACCGTACACCTCGTTTACCGTACCGAAATCGTTTAGGTCTTTAACAAATACTGTCATCTTAACGATATCAGTGACAGATAGGCCAGACGCTTCAACGACAGCTTTTACGTTTTCAAGAGACTGACGAGCTTGCTCTGCGATGTCAGCTGATACTTCACCTGTTGCTGGGTTAACAGGGATTTGGCCAGAAGTCAGAACCATGTTGCCTAGGTCTACACCTTGTACGTAAGGGCCGATTGCTGCTGGTGCTGATTCAGTGTGAAGTACTTTAGTCATTGTTATGTTCCATCTGTTTAGGGTTAGTGGACAGGAAACTCAGTTTGCCGTGATTTACGTGCTGGGTAAAGCAAAAATCCCCGCTGGAATAGGCGAGGATGGGTGAAAACGTGAGCTATTACCGCAGCTTATGCATTAACGCTCAGTCACAATTTCACGAGAGAAGACTTTTTCGCAGTATTTGCATTTCAAACGAATATCGTCTTTCTTTTCGAATACTTTAAAGCTGCTCTCAACAGGTTCACCATGAGTAATACAGTTGGTATTTGGACATTCAAATACGTTGTTCACTTGTTCTGGTAATTCTAGCGCTAGTTTCTTTACCACTTGGTAGTTTTCAATCTGGTTGACCGTGGCGTGTGGCGCATACAAGGCAAGTTTGCTCGCTTGCTCTTCAGTAATAAAGATATTTTCAATTTTGAGTAGATCTTTATGACCAAGTGCCGAGGACGGCAAGTTCAGACCGACTGTGACACGCTGCTCTGATTTGTGCATCGAGAAAAGCTTAAGCACTTTAATACCAATTTGCGCTGGAATATGGTCGATAACGGTACCATTTTTAATTGCTTCAACCTGCAATTGAGTTTCTTTAGACATGGTAATTTTCCTCTCGATTACAGTGTTTCGTTAAGAACAAGCGCAAGCAGTGCTTGACGTGCATAGACGCCATTTTCCGCTTGTTCGAAGTAATAAGCGTAAGGTGTTTTATCAACGTCGACGGTGATTTCATCCACACGTGGTAGAGGGTGAAGTACCTTTAGGTTGTCGCGCGCACCTTCCAGCAAAGCGGCCGTTAGGATGTAAGCTGACTTAATGTGTGCGTATTCTGATTCATCGAAACGCTCTTTTTGTACACGTGTCATGTAGAGCACGTCGAGTTCTGGGATGACGCTTTCCATGTCGGTGTGTAGGCTAAATTCTATGCCTGCTTCGTCTAACTCTTCACAGATGTAATCTGGCATCGCTAACGCTTCCGGTGCGATAAAGAAGAAGCGAATGTTGTTGAATTTTGCGAGTGCCTGAGTCAGTGAGTGAACGGTACGACCATATTTAAGGTCGCCGACAAACGCGACGTTGAGGTTGTCTAAACGACCTTGAGTTTCCGCAATCGAGAAGAGATCGAGTAAGGTTTGGGTTGGGTGTTGGTTGGCACCGTCACCGCCATTGATGATTGGAACGCCATTGGAAAATTCAGACGCTAGGCGCGCTGCACCTTCTTGAGGGTGGCGCATAACGAAAGCATCGACGTAAGAAGAGATCACTTGCACAGAGTCAGCCAGTGTTTCGCCTTTTTTAGCAAGGGATGTGTTACCGCCGTTATCGAAACCAATCACATCACCACCGATGCGTTGGATTGCCGTTTCAAATGACAAACGAGTACGGGTTGATGGTTCAAAGAAGCAGCTCGCAACCACTTTGTTTTTGATCAGCTCAGGTCTAGGCTCAGCTTTAAGCTCACCCGCTGTTTTGACAATCAATTCTAGCTCTTCACGAGAAAGCTCAGGAATTGAGATAATGTGCTTGTTGTAAAGCGTGTTTGTCATAATCATCTTCCCAGTCATGAATTTTAGGCACAAAAAAGCCCCCCATTACGGGAGGCTTTAGAAATCGGTGGAAATAGTAAAATAGAGCGCCGATAAGCTCATTGGCTTACCCAGTGTAATACGCTTTGTAGAGCACGAATTACGTGGCATATTTTTACTACCTCCAGACAAATTGCCGAGCATTATACGCTGAAGATTTGTTAACGCAAGCGATTACATCGAGGGTTTTCCTGTCGATATTCTACCTTGTTTAGCTACCGAGTGTGGCCACCATCACAGCTTTAATTGTGTGCATTCGGTTTTCTGCTTCATCAAACACAATGGAATGCTCGGATTCAAACACTTCGTCCGTGACTTCTAAGCCATTCATGCCGTACTTTTCTGCGACTTCTTTACCTATGGTGGTTTCATCGTTATGGAATGCCGGTAAGCAGTGCATGAACTTAACTTGCGGATTGCCCGTTTTAGCAATGACGTCCATATTGACTTGATATGGTTTCATCATGGCGACGCGTTGATCCCACGCTTCTGGTGCTTCTCCCATAGAGACCCAAACGTCGGTGTAGAGGTAATCACAACCTTGTACGCCTTCATCAACATTTTCTGTTAGGGTGATTTTAGCACCAGTGCTGTTGGCGATAGCTTGGCAAGCGCTGACCAGTTCTTCTTCCGGCCAGTAGGCTTTTGGCGCGACGAGGCGGATGTCCATGCCCATTTTCGCTGCGCCCACTAACAATGAGTTGCCCATGTTGTTACGCGCATCACCCAGGTAAGCAAACTTGATTTCGTGCAGCTGCTTACCGCGGCCATGTTCAAGCATGGTGAGAAAATCTGCCAAGATCTGTGTTGGGTGAAACTCATCGGTTAGGCCGTTCCAGACAGGCACACCCGCGTAAGCGCCAAGCTCTTCTACGATCTCTTGACCGAAACCTCGATACTCAATGCCGTCGTACATACGCCCCAAGACACGCGCTGTATCTTTCATCGACTCTTTGTGACCAATTTGAGAGCCAGATGGACCGATGTAAGAGACTTGTGCGCCTTGATCAAACGCTGCGACTTCAAACGCACAGCGTGTGCGCGTTGATGCTTTTTCAAAGATCAGAGCAATGTTTTTACCAACCAGCTTTTTTTGCTCGGTCCCAGCATATTTGGCTTTTTTCAGATCAGCAGAGAGATCAAGTAAGAATTGGATCTCTTTGGGAGTGAAATCGAGTAGCTTTAGGAAGTTTCGGTTACGTAGATTAAAGGCCATGCTCCAGTCCTTGAATGTTCATTCGTTCAATGGAGTTAGTTAAACATATTTAACCAATGTTTGTGAATAATTATTTTAAATAAATGCCGAGATATGAATTATATCTCGGCAGAAGTGACTATAAATTCTCTTCGGCATATTCTGCAAGGCGACTGCGGACCACACCATTTAGGTGAATGTTGGCGCTGCCTTCGAAGTTCTTGAAGCGTTCGACCATGTAGGTCAAACCTGACGTCACAGGGGTTAGATAGTGGGAGTCAATTTGAGCCAAGTTACCGGAACAAACAATCTTAGTGCCTTCACCACAGCGGGTAATGATGGTTTTGATCTGAGAGGCTGTGAGGTTCTGACATTCATCAAGCAGAACGAAAGCGTTTTGGATCGAACGACCGCGCATAAAGTTGATCGATTTGAATTGAATATTGGCTTTATCACAGATGTATTTGAGCGATCCTTCGGTGCAGTGATCATTCTTATGCAACGCTTCGAGGGTATCGGTGACAGCGGCAAGCCAAGGCATCATTTTCTCTTCTTCACTGCCGGGTAAGAAGCCAATAGCCTCGCCAATATCGGGCGTATTTCGTGTAACAATGATCTTATCAAATATGCCTTTCTCAATGGTCTGCTCCAGTGCTGAAGCCAAAGCGAGCAAGGTTTTACCACTACCAGCGGCACCGGTTAAGATCACTAGATCGATATCAGGATCGAGTAGTGCATCTAGCGCCATACCTTGGTAAATATTTTTCGGTGTGATGTCCCAAGCTCTTCGGTGCATCATGCGCTCTCGGCTGAGATCCTTGATGGTGATCTTGTCTTGTTCGATTTCCTCTACTCGGCCAGCAAAATCACTCTCTTCATCAATTACGTATTGATTAATGTAGGTGGGTTCAAAGGGCGCGCGATCGAGAGTGTGGTAAGTACGGCCGGCAAGATTCTTACTTTCGACTTGTTCGACGTTACTCCAAAAATCCCCCTCTATCTGCTGAAAGCCTTTGGTGAGGTATTGAACGTCATCAATCAATTGGTCTGTTCGGTAGTCTTCGACAAATCGAACTCCCGCACCTTTGGCACGTAAACGCATGTTAATGTCTTTCGTCACCAAGATGACTTCACGGGGGGCTCGTTTATTTTGCAGGTAGAGCACCCCGTTTAAGATTCGGTTATCGCCAGCTTTATCGGCGAAAGCTTTTACGGTTTCTTGCAATTCGAAATCAGCCAGAATCGCGATATGGCCAGTATGTTCTGAGTCTTTGTTAATCGGGATCCCTTCAGAAATTTCATCGGGGGTGGCGTCTTTAAACATGGCTTCGAGCGCTCGAATGGCGACTCGGGCATCACGTGCGACATCGCGTTTGCTGTCTTTAATTCGATCGAGCTCTTCTAATACAGTCATCGGGATGACGACATCGTGTTCTTTGAAGGAATAGATGGCTAAAGGTTCGTGAAGAAGGATGTTGGTGTCTAGAACAAAAAGTTTCCGGTCTGTGTCACCCATAAGCGTCTCCTTGCCGACATGCGGCTTGCTTACCCCTCATACTCTTGTATGAAGTGGTCTACTGCGGATGCTTGCAGAGATGTAGCCCGGTAATCAGAGATCGCTGATGGTTTGACTACAAAAACTGCAAACCCGTGTTGATCGTCACCCTAATGAAATGCATCTCTTGTGCCAGCCAAATTGTTGACGGGGCAAGTGCATGTTCACCATTAAGTATAAGCCTGTTTTTCAACACTCCTAATTAGAAGTGCCACTGATTTCTTACACTTTGATGTCATGTACAGCTTTGATAAAAAATTGTTGGTTTTTGAGGCCTTTGTACGTGACCAATGTCACAGCTTCGAGTAAGATTAGCGACCTTTTTCTGCGCTGTAGCTGGCCACTCTTTTTCCTCGTCAGCTGCCTTTCAAGTTGCGCAAGAACAGCTAAGATTTATAGACCCATTTTTGAATTAAACAGATGAGGTAGTCGATTCATGACATTTGCTTTGGGCCAGCGCTGGATTAGCGATACGGAAAGCGATCTAGGTTTAGGAACCGTTGTAGCATTGGATGCTCGTACTGTGACATTAATGTTTGCAGCTTCTGAAGAAAATCGAGTGTACGCTCGTAATGATGCGCCCGTAACCCGAGTAACCTTTAACAGTGGTGACGTTATTGAATGCCAGCAGGGTTGGTCACTGAAAGTCGAGCAAGTTGTCGAAGAACAAGATCTGTTTACTTACATCGGTACACGTGAAGATACGGGTGAAGAAGGCGTGATGCTTCGTGAAATCATGCTAAGCAACCAAATTCGATTCAATAAGCCTCAAGACAAGTTATACGCAGGTCAAATCGACCGCATGGACAACTTTGTGCTGCGTTACCGTGCATTGATGAACCAATATGAGCAGCACAAGAGCCCAATGCGTGGCTTATGTGGTATGCGTGCAGGCTTGATTCCTCATCAGTTGTATATTGCGCACGAAGTGGGTCGTCGTCATGCGCCTCGCGTTTTGCTGGCTGATGAGGTAGGTCTAGGTAAAACCATCGAAGCGGGCATGATCATTCACCAACAAGTGTTGGCAGGTCGTGCTGAGCGTATTCTGATCGTGGTACCTGAGACGCTGCAACATCAGTGGTTGGTGGAAATGATGCGTCGCTTCAACCTGCATTTCTCTATCTTCGATGAAGAACGCTGCATCGAAGCGTTTGCTGACTCTGATAACCCATTTGATACTCAGCAATATGTACTGTGTTCTCTCGATTTCTTACGCAAGAGCCGCAAACGTTTTGAGCAAGCGTTAGAAGGTGAATGGGATCTATTGGTTGTCGATGAAGCGCACCACTTAGAGTGGAGCCCTGAAAAGCCAAGCCGCGAATACCAAGTGGTTGAAGGCTTAGCGGAGCGTACGCCAGGCGTTCTACTGCTAACGGCAACGCCAGAACAGCTTGGTCGTGAGAGTCACTTTGCGCGTCTACGTCTGCTTGATTCAGACCGCTTCTTTGATTACCAAGAGTTCGTCAAAGAAGAAGAGCAATATGCGCCCGTTGCCGATTCAGTTAGCGCACTATTCTCAGGTCAAAAGCTAGAGAACGATGCGAAAAACCAGATTACAGAACTGCTTTCTGAACAAGATGTTGAGCCGTTGTTTAGAATCATCGAGAGTGATTCAGGTGAAGAAGAGAAAGCGGCGGCGCGCCAAGAGCTGATCGATAACCTAATGGACCGCCACGGTACTGGGCGCGTCTTATTCCGTAACACACGTGCGGCAATCAAGGGCTTCCCTAAACGTAATGTAAACTTACTACCGATGCCCATTCCTCAGCAGTACACCACATCAATGCGTGTATCTGGCATGATTGGCGGCAAAATGAGTGCTGAAGCACGCGCTGTGAAAAACTTATATCCAGAAGAAATCTTCCAAGAGTTTGAAGGTGAAGATTCAAGCTGGTGGCAGTTTGATTGCCGAGTGAACTGGTTACTTGAGAAAATTACCGAAAAGCGTAGCGAAAAGATTTTGGTGATTGCTTCTCGCGCAAGTACCGCTTTGCAGCTTGAGCAAGCGCTGCGTGAGCGTGAAGGTATTCGTGCAACGGTATTCCATGAAGGTATGTCGATTCTTGAGCGTGATAAAGCGGCGGCTTACTTTGCGCAAGAAGAGGGTGGTGCACAGGTGCTGATCTGTAGTGAGATTGGCTCTGAAGGTCGTAACTTCCAGTTTGCCAATCAACTTGTGATGTTCGATCTGCCGTTTAACCCAGACCTGCTAGAGCAGCGTATTGGTCGTTTGGATCGTATTGGCCAAAATCGCGATATCGATATTCATGTTCCTTATCTGCAAGGCACTTCTCAGGCGATTCTTGCGCGTTGGTTCGATGAAGGTCTCAATGCGTTTGCCGAAACGTGCCCGACAGGTCGCACAGTTTACGACAAATACGCTGACCGTTTGATTGAAATGCTCGCTTCAGGCGATACAACAGAGCTTGATGATGTGATCGCTGAATCTGCAGCCATGAACAAAGAGCTGAAAGCGCAGCTTGAACAAGGCCGTGACCGCTTACTTGAGATGCACTCAAATGGCGGAGAAAAAGCGCAAGCGATTGTCGATAAGATCGCCTCAACAGATGGCGATACCAACCTAGTCACGTTTGCGTTGAGCCTGTTTGATACCATTGGCCTCGATCAAGATGACAAAGGTGAAAATGCTCTAGTGGTAACGCCATCTGAGCACATGTTGGTACCAAGCTATCCAGGTTTGCCTTACGAAGGGGCAACCATCACGTTTGACCGTGATACGGCGCTGTCTCGCGAAGACATGCACTTTATCAGCTGGGAACACCCAATGATTCAAGGCGGTATTGATCTGCTTATGAGTGAAGGTGTGGGAACGGCTGCGGTTTCGCTACTGAAGAACAAAGCGCTGCCAGTCGGTACCATGCTGCTTGAACTTATCTACAAAGTAGATGCACAAGCACCGAAGCGTAGTGGTATCAGTCGTTTCTTGCCGACGACACCAATTCGTATGATGTTGGACGGTAAAGGTAATGACCTGTCTGCTCAAGTTGAGTTTGAAAGCTTTAACCGCCAACTGAGCCCAGTGGGGCGTCATATCGCGACTAAGTTAGTTTCTTCTGTACAAGCTCAAGTGCACCAGTTAGTTGCAGCGGGTGAGACGCTTATCGTTGAGAAAGTGGAAGCGATTCGTAATCAAGCTCAGCAAGAGATGCAAGCTAGCCTTAACAGTGAACTAGAGCGCTTGCAGGCATTGAAAGCGGTCAACCCGAACATCCGTGATGAAGAGATTGATGCCATTGATGAGCAAATCAAAGAGCTAACGGGCTACATTGGCCAAGCTCAGTATCAACTCGATTCGTTACGAATGATCGTCGTATCACACAATTGATGCGCTCTTAGAACTCTATAAATTAAACCCAGCGTAACGCTGGGTTTTTATTGGATGAACACAATGGCAATGATTGAGTACAACCCGCCGTGCGAACCTTGGGTTGATATTGTATTTGAAGACGAACACATCTTGGTGGCAAACAAGCCGTCTGGATTATTGTCGGTGCCAGGCAGGTTGGAAGAGCACTATGACAGCTTGTGGTCACGCTTAGTCGCAATGTACCCAGATATCCAAGTGGTGCACCGCTTAGATATGGATACCTCAGGGCTGATGTTGCTCGCTAAGCACAAAGAAGCCGAGCGTTCGCTCAAAAAGCAGTTTCAATATCGTCTTACTCACAAAGTCTATTACGCTCGCGTTTGGGGTCACCCAACCAATGAGCACGGAGAAGTAGATTTACCTCTAATTTGCGACTGGCCAAATAGACCGAGACAGAAAGTATGTTTCGATGACGGTAAGCCGTCAAAAACCTTGTATCAGGTCGTTAAGCGAGAGGAACGAACATCGATTGTGCGCCTATTGCCGATTACAGGGCGCTCGCATCAACTGCGCGTGCATATGCAGGCGTTAGGGCATCCAATCGTCGGTGATGAGTTTTACTCAGAAGGGGAAACGTTTGAGTTTTCTGATAGGTTAGAACTGCATGCCGCAGAGCTCAGCTTTTATCACCCACACTGTGAAGCGTTGCAATGTGCGTTTGTTCCCTGTGACTTCTATCTTGAAGCCGAGGCAATGATCTTTAACTATTTTTCGCCTATGCGAGAATTACCGGATTATAAAACGCTGCCACGCCCATAACTGACTTACCAATAACTTGGCAGTGAAAGGAGATCCTATGTCGCTGCCAACTTCTGCTATTCCAACCGTTGTTTTTCTTGATCGTGCCACGATCCCCACTCAAATCGAATTGCCCGAACTGGCTCTAGAGCATAAGCGGATCGACTACGACTTTACCTCGCCAGAGCAAGTTGTTGAGAGACTTCAAGGTGTTCAGGTCGCCATTACCAACAAAGTCATTTTAGACCGCGAGTGTTTACGTCAGTTGCCTGAACTCAAGTTGATTGCGGTATCGGCGACGGGGTTTAACAATATCGATATCGACTATTGTGCCGACAATGGCATTGTCGTGACCAATGTACAAGGCTATGCGACTCAGTCGGTACCAGAGCACGTTATCGCGATGATCTTTGCCCTTAAGCGCAATCTATTTGCCTACCATAATGATATCGCCGCCGGTGAATGGCAGCGTAATAAACAGTTTTGTTTCTTCACGCACCCTATCGGTGATGTTGCAGGCTCGACGCTGGCCATCATTGGCTCTGGCGCGCTAGGTCAAGCAACCGCAACTCTGGCTAAAGCGGTCGGCATGAAAGTCTTGTTTGCTGAGCGCAAAGGTGCCCCTAATTGCCGAGATGGCTTTGTGCCGTTTGAGGAGTGCTTGCAACAAGCGGATATCATCTCTTTGCACTGCCCTTTAAATGAACAAACGCTGAATCTGATTGGAGAGCGCGAGCTGGCAATGATGAAGTCTAGCTGCCTGCTGATCAATACGGGGCGAGGGGGGCTCGTTGATGAAGCTGCCTTGGTTAACGCGTTGAAGCAAGGAATCATTGCCGGAGCTGGGGTCGATGTCTTTACTCAAGAACCTGCAGATAGCTCTAACCCATTACTGGCGAACATGTCGCTACCTAATTTGCTGCTTACTCCACATGTCGCTTGGGGAAGTGACTCATCGATTCAGAATCTGGCCAACATTTTGATGGATAACATTGCGGCATTTATCAAAGGCAAGAAACAGAACCGCATTGTGTAATTGAATTGCAGTACGGTGATTTTAACTTATTGACTTTAAAGTAAATAATCAACTGTGAGCTATGTCTATGCTTGATTATTATTCTGACTCTATTTATAGACGGGATAAATAAAATGTAAGAAATTACGACATCAAAATAATTTATAAATCACGTCAGGAATTTTAGGCATGGACCAAAACCAGTTAACCAATCCCGTTTCATTTCACGGTAGAGGCGGCGAATTTTTCGGCATATGGATAGTTAATATCCTCCTTTCTATTGTTACATTAGGTATTTACTCGGCATGGGCCAAAGTAAGAACAAAGCGCTACTTCTACGGTAACACTCATATTAGTGGCGATAACTTTGAGTATCACGCCAAACCAATACAGATCCTTAAAGGTCGTATTGTGGCACTCGTCGTGGTTCTTATTTGGTCTGTTAGTAGCCAATTTTTCCCTGTTGCAAGTATGGCGCTACTGTTAGCATTTTATGCAGCACTGCCTTGGCTACTTTGGAGCAATGCTCGTTTCGATTCCGCGATGACGAGCTACCGAAACGTTCACTTCTCCTTCACGGCTCCGCTTAAGAGCGCATACGTTACGCTACTTGGACGTGGCGTAGGTGCATTGCTCATTCTTGCGGTCTATATAGGTATTTCAATCGCAGTTGGTTCCGTTTCTACCGCAGCAGGAATCGCGATGTGGTTCGGTCTTTTTGCTGTTATGGCAGTGGTTTACGCGTGGGTTGTTGCTGGTGCTCACCGCTTTTTTGCTAATGGCTATCAATACGGTGATTGGAAGTTTAGCGCAGAAATTACAACAGGTTTCTTTTTGAAGACCTACTGCAAGGCGATGATCATCGGTGTGTTGTCTGCGCTGGCATTTGCTGTCGTTGCTATGCTCGTTGTGTTTGGTGGTGTTGAATTTAGTCAGCTGCATCTTTCTGATCTTTCTCAAGTTGGCCAGAGTGCGGGGGCGTTTGCGGGTGTTGTCATTGTGTACGCGGCGATGATTGTTTTAACTATCGCGTTGACGGCATATACAACGACTCGTGTGCGTAACTATGTTTTCTCTCAACTGGTCGCTCAACAAGAAGATCAATCAGAAACGGCCTTTAGATTCGCTTCAACCATGAGTGTCAGTAGCTACATGGGCTTAGTGATTTCTAACTTCTTGCTGCAAGTGATCACGTTAGGTCTTGCGCGTCCATGGGTGATGGTGAGAACCAGCCGCTATCTATCTGAAAGAACAGCTGTGGTGGGTAACATGACTTTATTAGTGGCGGTTGACCAAGATTCCGATGTGAAATCAGCGGTCACGGATGAAGTTGCTCAGGCATTTGACCTCGGTATCGGCATCAACTAATGCGTTTTCAAGGCAGTGCATTTCCGCCGAATAGCTCAGTTCGACTCGCAGCTGAGCTAGATGCGTCCAGTTCAACATCACTTTGTATCGTGACCGAAGAAGAAACGGTTTACTGCGAAGTGGCATGGGTTGAAGTCAGCGCCCCTGTTGGCAACTTGCCCATCCGTTTTAAGTTTGCCGATGGCTGGATGTTTGTCGCAGATAGGACGCCACAAATCAACGAGTGGCTAAAGCGAAACAAGCGTTCTAGTTTTGTCGAGAAGATGGAAACTAAACGGTTTGCTTGGCTGTTGTCGGTAGTGTGTTGTATCGGTGTTATTGTCGGCAGTTATGTTTATCTTCTGCCTTGGCTTAGTGAAAAAGTAGCTCATGCCGTTCCAAATACGGTTGCTGTCGCGCTAGGGGATAAGGTGTTGGCGAGCTTGGACGAGCATTGGGCCCCCAGTGAACTGAGTATTTTGGAGCAGGAGCAAATTCGCACTAGAGTGTCCCATTATTTATCGCAGATCGAGCCATTACCTTACTCAGTCGATATTGTATTTCGCTCTTCAGAGATGGGAGCGAATGCGTTCGCTTTGCCTGGTGGGAAAATTGTCGTTCTTGATCAAATGGTCAAGTTAGCGGCCAATGAGCAGCAGCTCGATAGCATTATTTTGCATGAACTTGGCCACGTTCATCATCGTCATATGTTAAAGCGTCTTGTTCACTCAAGTATTCTTTCTGTTGGTGTCTCTTTGCTGACAGGTGAGAGCTCAGGCGTGATCGACAACATGGCTGGTGTTGGCGTCTTTTTCTTGTCAAATGGCCATTCACGGGAAGCCGAGATGGAAGCGGATGAGTATGCGAAACACAATATGCGTGTGATTTATGGCAGCAGTGAAGCAATGGCAGAAATGTTTGAGCAATTTAGTCAGCAAGAAGAGTTTGCTATACCGGAGTGGCTAAGCTCACACCCTGACTTCGATGAGAGAATTGAAGCTGCGAGAAATTAGCCACTAGCAAGAATAAAAAAAGCTGGTCGAGTGACCAGCTTATTTTTTTACTAGAGGCAAAGATTACAGCGCTGCAATCGTTGCTTTTTGCTCTTCTAGTTTCACTAGAGTCTCTTTGTAGCCTTCTAGCTTTTCACGCTCTTTAGCAACTACCGCTTCCGGTGCTTTAGCAACAAAGCCTTCGTTACCTAGCTTGCCTTCGATACGCTTGATTTCACCGTGAGTCTTCTTGATTTCGCCGTCTAGACGAGCAAGCTCAGCGTCTTTGTCGATAAGACCCGCCATTGGGATCATCAGTTCAGACTTAGCAACCAGCGCCGTTGCGCAAGCTGGTGTTTCTTCACCTACTTCCAGTACGCGTACGGACTCAAGTTTCGCTAGAGAAACCAGAACTTGCTTGTTCGCTTCTAGGCGTGCTGCATCTTCTTCGCTCGCAGCTTTTAGCATCACTTCAAGCGGCTTACCTGGGTTGATGTCGTATTCAGCACGTAGGTTGCGGATGCTAGTGATGAATGACTTCACCCACTCGATGTCATCAAGAGCTGCTTGGTTGAAGTTCGCTTCGTCGAACTGAGGCAGTGCTTGAAGCATGATTGTGTCACCTTCAACACCGTCAACCAGCGGCTTAACGCTCTGCCAGATAGTTTCTGTGATGTATGGGATCACAGGGTGCGCTAGACGAAGTGTCTTCTCTAGAACGGTGATTAGCGTGCGACGAGTACCACGTTGCTGAGCTTCACTGCCTTTCCAAAGAACTGGTTTGGTTAGCTCTAGGTACCAGTCACAGAATTGGTTCCAGATGAACTCATAAATCGTGTTTGCTGCCATATCCAGACGGAAGTTATCAATGTGACCATTGAACTCTTGCGCTGCTAGCTCAAACTGAGACTCGATCCACTTGTCTGCGAGTGAGTATTCAATCTCACCTGCCTGTTCGTTAGATGAATGGAAGCCACAATCTTGCTCTTCTGTATTCATCAGTACGTAACGGCTTGCGTTCCATAGCTTGTTACAGAAGTTACGGTAACCTTCCAGACGCTTCATATCCCAGTTGATGTCACGGCCAGTAGAAGCCATAGCAGCAAGAGTGAAGCGTAGTGCGTCAGTACCGTAAGGTTCGATACCGTTTTCAAACGTCTTGCGCGTATTTTTCTCGATCTTCGCTGCAAGTTGAGGCTGCATCATGTTACCCGTGCGCTTCTCAACAAGAGACTCAAGGTCGATGCCATCAATCATGTCGATTGGGTCAAGAACGTTACCCTTAGACTTAGACATCTTGTCGCCGTTTTCGTCACGGATTAGACCAGTAACGTATACCGTCTTAAATGGTACTTGTGGCTTACCGTTCTCATCTTTACAGAAGTGCATCGTCATCATGATCATACGAGCAACCCAGAAGAAGATGATATCGAAACCCGTTACGAGTACGTCTGAAGGGTGGAATGTCTTCAGATCATCTGTGTTCTCAGGCCAACCTTGCGTACCGAAGGTCCAAAGTGCAGAAGAGAACCAAGTATCCAGTACGTCGTCGTCTTGGCGTAGAACCACAACTGGCGCTAGGTTGTGGTTTGCACGAACTTCTTCTTCAGTGCGACCTACGTATACATTGCCGTCGTTGTCGTACCATGCAGGGATGCGGTGACCCCACCAAAGCTGACGAGAGATACACCAGTCTTGAATGTCGCGCATCCAAGAGAAGTACATGTTTTCGTATTGCTTAGGAACGAATTGGATTTCACCATCTTCAACCGCTTTAGTTGCCGTTTCAGCAAGAGGGGCGGTGCGAACGTACCATTGGTCAGTCAGCATAGGTTCAATCACCACGCCGCCACGGTCACCGTAAGGAACCGTTAGGTCGTGGTCTTTGATTTCATCAAGCAGGCCTAGCTCATCAAACTCAGCTACGATCGCTTTACGTGCAGCAAAACGCTCCATACCGTGGTACTTAGCAGGTAGCTCAGTTGAGTATGCATCGCTTGCTTCACCGTTAGTGGTGAATACTTCAGCCGCATCACGGATGTCTGCGTTGAAAGTCAGGATGTTGATCATTGGTAGCTGGTGACGTTTGCCAACTTCGTAGTCGTTGAAGTCGTGCGCAGGTGTGATTTTCACACAGCCAGTTCCTTTCTCCATATCAGCGTGTTCGTCACCCACGATTGGGATGCGACGATCAACGATAGGAAGTAGAATTTCTTTGCCGATAAGATCTTTGTAGCGAGGATCTTCTGGGTTAACCGCAACACCCGTATCACCGAGCATGGTTTCAGGACGCGTGGTTGCAACTACGATGTAGTCTTTGCCTTCTGCTGTTTTCACACCGTCTGCTAGCGGGTAGCGGAAGTGCCACATGTGGCCTTTTTTGTCTTTGTTTTCAACTTCTAGATCAGAGATTGCCGTGTGCAGTTTAGGATCCCAGTTTACTAGACGCTTACCGCGGTAGATTAGGTCATCTTCGTATAGGCGAACGAAAACTTCTTGAACCGCGTTAGATAGACCGTCATCCATTGTGAAGCGCTCACGGTCCCAGTCTACCGATGCACCTAGACGACGAAGCTGTTTAGTGATGGTGCCACCAGACTCGCCTTTCCATTCCCAGATTTTGTCGATGAAAGCATCACGGCCGTAGTCGTGCTTTGTTTTGCCTTCTTCAGCAGCGATTTTACGCTCAACAACCATTTGGGTTGCGATACCTGCGTGGTCTGTACCGACTTGCCAAAGGGTGTTTTTACCTTTCATACGCTCTGCGCGGATCAGAGTATCCATGATCGTATCTTGGAACGCGTGGCCCATGTGTAGGCTACCAGTGACGTTCGGTGGTGGGATCATGATTGAGTATGATTCTTTGGTCGTGTCACCGTGTGGCTTGAAGTAGCCTTTCTCTTCCCAAGCTTGATATAAAGCCTGTTCAATTGAAGTTGGGTTATATGTCTTTTCCATAGCTATAGATATTCTGCTGATAGGTCTGGTTTAATTCTAAGTCAATCTTTATAAGTGAGGGATCTCTGACAAGATCGCCTTAGCTATAAGGATTGACCGGTTATTGGTGCGGTGGTGCTAGCTGTGTTCGATCTCGATCGTTTGTAGCTGATAGCCCGCTTGACGGTAGATTTTATATCTTTCTCGCGCCAGTTGCTTGGCTTTTTCTTCGCAAGGGACGAAGTCTACCACCTCAGCAAACTTGTTCGCAAAGGTTGTCTCATTTTCCGCCAAATTTATTACTATTTGCCGATTCCATGAGGGCTTAACAGCTTGATAGCCTATTTCCACCTTGGTGCCATATTTTGGTCCTTCGCCAACCAAGTTGTGGGCAATAAAGTGATGGGGCTCGGCTTGCCAAAAAGTCTCAGCAATCTGTTCTGCGTGCGATTTGTCGTGGCAATTCAGATACACCTTGGCACCCTGTGAGGCAAAATGTCTGGCAAGAAACAGTACATAGTCGCCAAAACCCACGGCATTCGATTGCGGGGAGTCTGGTTTGATAATGTAAAACGTTGCGTTTGCCATTTTGTTTTAGCTCACTATTGCTTTAGATACAAAAAAGGGCCTTGCGGCCCTTTTGACGAAGTTGAGGTTTATTCCTCTGTGTCTTGGCCACTGCGGTTAAGCAGGAATTGGACAAGCATTGAGACAGGGCGGCCCGTAGAGCCTTTTGCTGCGCCCGACTTCCAAGCTGTACCCGCGATGTCGACGTGTGCCCAGTGGTATTTCTTGGCAAATTTAGACAGGAAACAACCCGCTGTGATCGTGCCAGCAGGGCGGCCACCGATGTTTGCCATATCAGCAAATGGGCTCTTCAACTGCTCGTGGTACTCGTCAGCCATAGGGAGACGCCATGCACGGTCACTAGATTGCTCAGATGCGTTGATCAGTTCGTGTGACAGCGGGTTATGGTTAGAGATAACCGCACTGATGTGGTGGCCTAGAGCCATGATACATGCGCCAGTTAGAGTCGCTACGTCAACCACACACTCTGGCTCGTAACGTTCAACGTAAGTTAGTGCATCACACAGGACTAGACGACCCTCAGCGTCAGTATTAAGTACTTCAACCGTTTGACCAGACATTGTCGTCAAAATGTCACCTGGACGGTAGGCATTGCTGCCTGGCATGTTCTCACAACCAGCAAGAACCGCGACGACATTGATTGGCAGGTTAAGTTTTGCCAGTGCTTTCATTGTGCCGAAGACAGAGGCAGCACCACACATGTCGTACTTCATCTCATCCATACCTTCACTTGGTTTGATAGAGATACCGCCTGAATCGAAGGTTAGACCTTTACCCACAAGAACGATTGGTTTTGCTTCTGGATCTGGGTTGCCCTTGTACTCCATGATAGACATCATCGATTCGTTTTTAGAACCACGGCCAACGGCTAGGTATGAAGTCATACCCAGTTTTTCCATCTCTTGCTCGCCAATGATCTTAGTCGTTACTGTCTCATAATCATCCGCGAGGCGACGAGCTTGAGAAGCAAGGTAAGCTGGGTTGGCGATGTTTGGTGGCATGTTGCCTAGGTCTTTCGATGCTTTCACACCAGACGCGATAGCAAGACCGTGTGCGATTGCTTTTTCGCCAAGGTTTAGCTCACGACGTGTTGGTACGTTGAATACCAGCTTACGAAGTGGGCGGCGAGTTTCTGGTTTAACGCTCTTAAATTGGTCGAACGTGTAAAGGCCATCTTTTGTTGCTTCAACCGCTTGGCGTACTTTCCAGTAAGTGTCACGACCTTTAACGTGCAGTTCTGTTAGGAAACATACTGCTTCCATTGAACCTGTTTCGTTGAGCGTATTGATGGTTTTTTGAATGATTTCTTTGTATTGGCGCTCGCCAAGCTCACGCTCTTTACCACAACCGACAAGTAAAACGCGTTCAGACAGTACTCCAGGTACTTGATGAAGCAGTAGCATCTGCCCTGGTTTACCTTCCAGATCGCCACGGCGAAGTAGAGAACTGATATAGCCATCGCTGATTTTGTCGAGCTGTTCAGCGACCGGAGAAAGACGGCGTGGTTCAAACACACCTACAACGATACATGCGCTGCGCTGTTTCTCAGGGCTGCCACTCTTTACACTGAACTCCATGCGTACTCCTACATCCTGAAGACAAATAGAACTAAATGTTAGATAATGCCGTCTTACTTGTTGATTCCTTACTCGGAACTATCCTTAAATAAGCGCGTTAACAGTTAGCCAAAAAATTTAAAAATAAAAGGTTCAACGGGAAATTATAGTGATTCAATTAAAAAAACAAGTTTTGTATAGGTAATTTCAGCGTGATTATTGTTAGATATTTGATCCGCGAGACACTCAAAAGCCAATTAGCGATATTTTTTGTGCTTTTACTCGTCTTTATTAGTCAGACTTTTATCAAAGTTTTAGGCGATGCGACGGACGGTGATATCCCTGCTCGACTGATCTTAGCTATCGTTGGATTAAATATTCCCCAAATGGGGCTTCTGATGCTGCCGATGAGCTTATACATCGGTATCTTGCTCACTTTTGGCCGTTTATACAGCGAAAGTGAAATTACCGTCATGAATGCGACAGGCATGGGCAGTAAGTTTTTGATCCGTGCGGCGATGTCACTTGCGTTTATCACCACAGCACTGGCTGCATTCAACACGCTTTATTTAGCGCCATGGAGTCAAGAAAAAGAGGCTCAGTTGATAGAGCAAGTTGCGGCTGAAAACAGTGTCGACTTGTTAAAAGCGGGTCAGTTTCAGCGTACACCAGACGGCTCTTCTGTCGTCTTCATTGATGAAATCCGAGACAACAAGCTCAACAACGTGTTTGTGGCTCAAGTGCGCCCGCGCGATGCGATTTTACCGAGTGTAATGTTCTCTAACTCGGGTGAAGTGCGTGAGCACGATGATGGTCGCCAAATGATTGTGATGCATGATGGTACGCGATACGAAGGCATACCTACTCGCTTGGATTACATGGTGACAGAGTTTGAGCATTACAGCGGTTTGATTGGTCAACGTGAAGTCCAAGCTAAGCGCCGCAGTTGGGGCGCGGTGCCAACACTAGACTTGATTGAGAGTACCGATTTGTCTGCAAAAGCCGAGCTTCAATGGCGTATATCGCTCTTTGTTTGTATCCCACTGTTGACCATGCTTGTGGTGCCTCTTTCTGCCGTTAACCCGCGCCAAGGTCGCTTTGCCAAAATGGGGCCAGCGATTCTGGCTTATTTTGTTTACTTTATCTCAATGTCGACGACGAAATCAGCAATTGAGGATGGCAATATTCCAGCAGTGATTGGTATGTGGCCAATCAACTTTGCTCTGTTAGTGGCGGCGATTGGCGTCAACTTTATCGACAGCGTTCCTGTGCGACGCATGAAAGACAAATTTAGACAACGTAAGGTGTCGTAACTCGTGTTTAAAATTCTAGACCTCTATATCGGCCGAACCATTATCGCGACGACCTCTATGGTGTTAGCGACTCTTATCGGCTTATCGAGCATCATCCGTTTTGTAGAGCAATTACGCAGTGTAGGTAAGGGAAGTTACGACTTGCTCAACGCGTTCTATTTTGTCCTGTTGGGAATTCCACGCGATATTGAATTGTTCTTTGCCATGTCTGCTTTACTGGGTGCCTTAATCGGCTTAGGTATTTTGGCATCAAGTTCTGAGCTCGTGGTCATGCAGGCTTCTGGCTACTCCAAACTCGATATTGGTTTGTCGGTACTGAAAACCGCAATTCCATTAATGCTGATTATCATGCTTCTAGGGGAGTGGGGGGCGCCTCAAGCGCAAAAAATGGCACGCGAGCTGCGTTCATTCTCGATTTCTGGCGGGCAAATTGTTTCCGTTCGTGCCGGGGTCTGGGCGCGAGATGTGGATGACTTTATCTTCATCGGCAAGGTGGAAGACGACACGCTCTATGGTGTGAAGGTTTGGCGATTCGATGATGAGAAGAAACTCTATCAAGTGATGTTTGCCCCTGAAGCGGACTACTTAGGTGATAACCAGTGGCTCATGAAAAATGCGGAAATTACCGACATGGCCGACAAGGTTGAACTCGCTAAGTCTAAGGTGAAGGAATACGCGTGGAAAACGACGTTAGTTCCTGACAAGTTGGCTGTGGTAAAAGTAGAGCCGGAAGAGTTGGCGATGAGCGGTTTGTATGACTACGTCACTTACCTTAAAGCCTCAGAGCAAGACGCCTCTCGCTATGAACTGGCCCTTTGGCGTAAAGTCACTCAGCCAGTATCCATTGCGGTTATGATGTTGCTCGCGCTGTCGTTTGTCTTCGGCCCTTTGCGTAGCGTAAGTATGGGGGCGAGGGTTTTATCCGGTGTGGTTGCTGGCTTTACTTTCTATATTTCGAGTGAGTTTTTTGGTCCACTGACTTTAGTCTATGGAATTCCTCCCGCAGTGGGGGCGGTAATGCCGAGTTTGGTATTTTTAACCTTGGCACTGATGCTGCTGCGAAGAAAATTGTAAAAAAATGGCTGCCCTTTGGCAGCCATTTTTCATTGAAGACTAAAGCAACTTTTTAAGTCGATATAGCTCTTCCAAAGCCTGACGCGGAGTGAGATCGTCAGGGTCAATATTGGAAAGCGCTTCTTCAACTTCACTCGGTTCTGGAATAAGGCTTAATTGATTCGCGATGTCCACACCGCTACTTGGCGTTGATGATGCTTCTATTTGACCGATTTGTTCGAGTTGGGTCAGCTTAGCGCGTGCATTTTTGATTACGCTCTTTGGTACGCCAGCAAGTCCCGCGACAGCAAGACCGTATGATTTGCTCGCAGCGCCTTCTTGAACGGCGTGCATAAAGGCAATGCTATCGCCATGTTCAACCGCATCAAGGTGAACATTGGTTAAGGTCGGTATTTGGCTTGGCAACTCAGTGAGCTCAAAGTAGTGGGTCGCAAACAATGTCATTGAACCGAGCTGTTTTGCCAACCATTCCGCGCTCGCCCAAGCCAAAGATAGGCCGTCATAAGTACTGGTACCGCGCCCAATCTCATCCATTAGTACTAGGCTATTTTGTGTTGCGTTGTGCAAGATGTTAGCGGTTTCCGTCATCTCAACCATAAAGGTAGAACGGCCTGATGCCAGGTCATCCGAAGCACCAATACGAGTAAAGATACGATCCACCGAACCAATGGTTGCTGACTCAGCAGGCACGTAAGAACCAATGTGAGCCATCAGTGCAATCAACGCGGTTTGGCGCATGTAAGTCGATTTACCGCCCATGTTCGGACCAGTAATGATTAACATCTTACGTTGGGCATTGAGCTCGATTGGATTGGCAATAAACGGCTCGTCCATCACTTGCTCAACAACTGGATGGCGGCCAGCTTGGATATGAATACCAGCCTCTTTGGTTAAGTTCGGGCGACAGTAATCTAAGCTGTCTGCACGTTCTGCTAGGTTTTGCAAAACGTCAATTTGAGAGACTGCAGAGGCGACATTTTGCATTTGCTCTAAATGTGGAAGAAGCAAATCAAACAGCTCTTCCCAAAGTTGTTTCTCCAGCGCTAGCGCTTTTGACTTTGAGTTGAGGACTTTATCTTCATGTTCTTTTAACTCAGGGATGATGTAGCGTTCTGCGTTCTTAAGCGTCTGGCGACGTACGTAGTGTGGCGGCACTAAATGGCTTTGCCCTCTGCTGACCTGAATAAAGAAACCGTGGACATTATTGTAGCCCACCTTGAGTGAATCAATGCCGTGACGCTCACGCTCGTCTTGCTCCATTTGCTCAAGATATTCGGTCGCACCATCTGCCAATTTACGCCATTCATCGAGTTCAGCGTTGTACCCTTCTGCGATCACACCGCCATCACGAATAACCACAGGCGGGTTCTCTTTAATAGCACGCTCTAGCAGTTCGCACACCTCATCCATTGGCGCCGCGTATTGCGCTAACTTAGCGAGGTAAGGGTGGTGAAGTGAGCTCATTAACTCAGATAGTTCCGGCAACTGCTGCATCGCATAGCGTAGACGAGCCATATCACGTGGGCGAGCACTGCGCAGCGCCAAACGGGCCAGAATACGTTCGATATCGCCAATCTGCTTAAGTACTGGATGTAAGTCACTAAATAAGGCTTCACCTTTTAGCTCAGCAATAGCATCTAGACGGTGGTTTAGCGTATCAATGTCGCGCATCGGCTGATGCAACCAGCGTTTGAGCATACGGCTACCCATGGCGGTCGCTGTATGATCCAAAACTTCAGCAAGGGTGTTGTCTGTACCACCGGCAAGGTTTTGGGTGATCTCTAAATTTCTGCGTGTTGCCGCGTCAAGAATCACCGAATGATCTTGGCGATCGAAGGTCAAAGAGCGAATGTGCGGCAGTGCTGTTCGTTGGGTATCTTTCACATATTGAATCAGACAACCCGCTGCGCATAATCCGAGTTTGGCGTGTTCGACTCCAAACCCAACTAAATCGCGTGTACCAAACTGTTGGTTGAGTTGTTGCTTCGCTGTCTCTAGCTCAAACTCCCATACCGGGCGGCGGCGGTTGCCATTGCGAGAAGACATCAAATGCACGGGTTCGAAGTCTTCTGGGAACAGCAGCTCGCGTGGCGCGGTACGTTGCAACTCGGCTGCCATTGCTTCTTCTGTTTCCGGTTCCATGAGCTGGAATCGACCGGAAGTGACATCGAGAGTCGCGTAGCCGAATTTACCATCGTGGTGATAGATAGCGGCGATAAGGTTATCGATACGCTCGGAAAGCAGGGCTTCATCAGTAACGGTGCCAGGGGTGACAATACGAACCACTGCACGCTCTACTGGACCCTTACTCGTCGCAGGATCGCCAATTTGTTCACAAATCGCGACGGACTCGCCAAGCTGCACCAATTTGGCTAAATAGCCCTCTACGGCATGGAAGGGGACGCCCGCCATTGGAATCGGCTCGCCAGCAGATGCGCCGCGTTTAGTCAGAGAAATATCGAGTAGTTGTGACGCGCGTTTGGCATCATCATAGAAAAGTTCGTAAAAATCGCCCATTCGATAGAACAGCAAGATGTCAGGGTTCTCGGCTTTTAACTTGAGATACTGCTGCATCATTGGGGTATGTTTTTGCTTATCTTTTTCAGGTAACGCTTTCACGGGTAACTTCTTTCGTTTATGTCTATTGCGGCTTAGGATACGTGAATCGACATTGGGCGAAAAGATGCAAGAGGGTATTTAGATATGGAATCACAACAAAACCTGTCAGCGCGATTGGGTGAAGCACTATTACGTCACCAACAGGTACTCGCAACCGCAGAATCTTGCACAGGTGGCGGGGTGTCCGCTGCGATTACCGATATAGCAGGCAGCTCCGCATGGTTTGATCGTGCGTTCATCACTTACAGCAATGAAGCTAAGATGGAAATGCTAGGTGTAAAGGAAGAAACGCTTGACGCTCACGGGGCGGTGAGTGAAGCAACCGTGGTTGAAATGGCGCAAGGTGCAATTCGACATTCGCGTGCAACGATCTCGGTTTCTATAAGTGGTATCGCAGGTCCTGGTGGTGGCTCGGATGAGAAACCTGTTGGAACAGTGTATTTTGCTTGGGCAGACGACAAAGGTTGGTTAAAAGTGGCCACTTATTGCTTTGAGGGGGATAGACGATCAGTACGTCGACAAGCTGTTATCAAAGCGCAGCAAGTACTGTATGAGAAGCTAAGTGTCGCAGAGCAATGAATAAGTAATGAATTAAAAGTTTCGATAAATTAGATAGATATCATCAAAATTCAAAAAAAATCCATACAGGTGTAGACACTGTATGAATCAACAGTATAATGACTTTCATTGATGGTTCAGTGCTTGGCACTGGATAAAAGAATTTGATTGATATTCATCAGCACAAGATGAGTCTTTTGGAGAAAGTGATGGACGAGAACAAACAGAAAGCGCTCGCCGCTGCGCTAGGTCAGATTGAAAAGCAATTCGGTAAAGGTTCAATCATGCGCCTGGGTGATAACCGCGCAATGGATGTAGAAACAATCTCTACTGGTTCACTTTCTCTTGATATCGCACTGGGTGCTGGTGGCCTTCCGATGGGTCGTATCGTAGAAATCTACGGTCCTGAATCATCGGGTAAAACAACGCTAACTCTTGAGTGTATCGCTGCGGCGCAAAAACAAGGTAAAACTTGTGCATTTATCGATGCAGAGCACGCACTTGATCCTGTTTACGCGAAGAAGCTTGGTGTTGATATTGATGCACTATTGGTTTCTCAGCCAGACACTGGTGAGCAAGCTCTTGAAATCTGTGACGCGCTAGCTCGTTCAGGTGCTATTGACGTAATGGTTGTTGACTCGGTTGCTGCCCTAACACCTAAAGCGGAAATCGAAGGCGAAATGGGCGACAGCCACATGGGTCTTCAAGCGCGTATGCTTTCTCAAGCTATGCGTAAGCTAACCGGTAACCTTAAGCAGTCTAACTGTATGTGTATCTTCATCAACCAAATCCGTATGAAAATTGGTGTGATGTTCGGTAACCCAGAAACCACAACGGGTGGTAACGCACTTAAGTTTTACGCATCGGTTCGCCTAGACATTCGCCGTACGGGGTCTATCAAAGAAGGCGATGAGGTTGTGGGTAACGAGACTCGCATCAAAGTAGTTAAGAACAAGATTGCAGCACCATTTAAGCAAGCTGAAACGCAAATCATGTATGGCCAAGGTTTCAACCGTGAAGGTGAACTGATTGACCTAGGCGTTAAGCATAAGCTAATCGAAAAAGCGGGCGCATGGTACAGCTATAATGGCGACAAGATTGGTCAAGGTAAAGCAAACGCAGGCAAGTTCCTACGAGAAAACGTAGAGGCAGCACAAGCTATCGACGCTAAGCTGCGTGAAATGCTTCTGTCGCCAGCAGAAATTCAGCCAGATGACGCAGAACTAGGCCAAATGCCTGAGCAAGAAGAGCTATAACATAGCCTTATGAATTTAAAGCCCTGCTTATGCGGGGCTTTGTTGTATTTAGAATATGAGAATTTAATCCGACATGTTCCAACGAAAACCCCCAACACTGTCGAGCAAAGAAGCCGCTATTCAACTGCTCAGTCGTCGTGATCATGGTGAGTATGAAATGTATCAGAAACTTAGCTTGAAAGGTTATGAAGAGGATGCGATTCAAGAAGCGATTAATTTTTGTTTAGATCATAATTACTTAGATGATCTTCGTTATGCCAAAAGCCAAGTGAGGCAGCATGTTTATAAAGGCCATGGAGAGCGCCGCATTCGCCAAGAGCTGAATCAAAAGCGAGTGGCCGAGTCAGTCATAGAAAAAGCGATGGAAGAAGAGCCGCAAGATTGGTTCGAATTGGCAAAAAGTGCTGCCGAGAAGAAATTCAAAGGAATGAAAGCGAAAGACCAAAAAGAGTACGCCAAACAGGTGCGTTTTCTTCAATATCGAGGTTATAGCTTTGAACAAATCAGCTATGCGCTCAACTCGGAAACTGAGGATTAACAGCTAAATGAGTCGTTAATTTGATGATTTAGTTTCGTTTCCACAATCCAAATACTCTTTTCTGCGAGAAAACTAGTCGTAGCGCAAACCATGATCTACAATAGCGCAAAATTCTAACTCGACTATTTTCAGGAAGAGCTGCATGTACATGAGCACTGATGAGGTTCGTAACGCGTTCCTTAAGTTCTTTGAAAGCAAAGGACACCAAATCGTAGACAGTTCATCGTTGGTTCCACATAACGATCCAACCCTGCTATTCACAAACGCAGGTATGAACCAATTTAAAGATTGCTTCTTAGGCGCCGAAAAGCGTGCCTACACTCGAGCAACTACGGCTCAGCGTTGTGTACGTGCGGGTGGTAAACATAACGACCTTGAGAACGTTGGTTTTACAGCTCGTCACCATACTTTCTTCGAAATGCTAGGTAACTTTAGCTTTGGTGATTACTTCAAAGAAGACGCGATCGCGTTTGCTTGGGAATTCCTAACTGAAACGCTACAACTGCCAAAAGAGCGTCTACTGGTAACGGTATACGAGACAGATGACGAAGCCTTCGATATCTGGAACAAGAAAGTAGGCGTACCTGCTGACCGTATCGTTCGTATCGGTGACAAAGAAGGCGGCAAGCAGTTCGAATCAGATAACTTCTGGACAATGGGTGACACAGGTCCTTGTGGTCCTTGTACTGAAATATTCTACGATCATGGTGAGCATATCTGGGGAGGCCGTCCTGGTACTCCAGAAGAAGACGGTGACCGTTTCATCGAGATCTGGAACAACGTATTTATGCAGTTCAACCGTCATGCTGATGGCACGATGGAACCGCTACCTAAACCTGCAGTTGATACGGGTATGGGTATTGAGCGTATTTCTGCAATCATGCAGGGCGTTCATTCAAACTACGAAATCGACGTATTCCAAAAGCTAATCAAAGCTGCTGCAGAGGTTGTCGGTTGCGAAGACCTTTCAAATCAATCGCTACGCGTGATTGCGGACCACATCCGCTCTTGTTCATTCCTAATCGCAGATGGTGTGATGCCTTCAAACGAAGGTCGTGGCTACGTGTTGCGTCGTATTATCCGTCGTGCCGTGCGTCACGGTAACAAGCTAGGTGCAAAAGGCGTATTCTTCCACAAGCTTGTCGGTGTACTGGCTGAAGTGATGGGCAGCGCAGCTGACGAGCTTAAGAAGCAACAAGCCGTTGTTGAGAAAGTACTACGCATTGAAGAAGAAAACTTTGGTCGCACACTAGAGCGTGGCATGGTTATCCTCAATGAAGCACTGGATGCACTTGAAGGTAAAGAGCTTGATGGTGAAACAGTATTCAAGCTTTACGATACTTACGGTTTCCCTGCTGACCTAACTAACGACGTGGCTCGCGAGCGTGATTTCACTATCGACGAAGCGGGCTTCGAGAAAGCGATGGAAGAACAGCGTCAGCGTGCACGTGAAGCAGGCCAGTTTGGTACGGACTACAACGCAACAATTAAAACAGAAGCTGAAACCGAATTTTGCGGTTACACCGGCACTCAAGGTAAGAGCAATGTGGCTGAAATCTTCGTTGAAGGTGAAGTGGCTGAATCTCTATCGGCGGGCGATAAAGCGATCATCATTCTTAGTGAAACGCCATTCTACGCAGAATCAGGCGGTCAGTGTGGTGACGCTGGTGTCATAAAAACTGAATCTGGTCTATTCAAAGTAGAAGACACGCAGAAGTTAGGCAATGCAATTGCGCACCACGGCGTTCTAGCCGAAGGCGTTCTCGCGAAAGGTGATGAAGTGGAAGCTATTGTTGATGCAGAGCGTCGCGCTTCTATCTCACTAAATCACTCAGCAACGCACCTGCTTCATGCTGCACTACGCCAAGTTCTGGGCGAGCACGTAACGCAGAAAGGCTCACTTGTTAAGCCAGACAACCTACGTTTTGACTTCTCTCATCTCGAAGCGGTAACGCCTGCTGAACTAAAAGAAGTTGAGCGCTTAGTAAATGCACAAGTTCGTCGTAACCACGTGATTGAAACTAACGTAATGGACATCGAATCAGCGAAGCAGAAAGGTGCAATGGCCCTGTTCGGTGAGAAGTACGATGATGAAGTTCGCGTGCTATCTATGGGCGAGTTCTCAACTGAGCTTTGTGGTGGCATCCACGCTTCTAACACGGGTGATATTGGCCTATTCAAGATCACTTCTGAAGGTGGTATCGCAGCAGGTATCCGTCGTATCGAAGCGGTAACTGGTGAAGCAGCACTAGATGCAATCGAAGAGCAGCAAGCTAAGTACGAAGAGAAACTTGTTGAGTCGGCACAAAAAGCAAAATCTCTAGAGAAAGAAATTCAGAAACTGAAAGACAAGATGGCTGCCGCAGAAAGCGCAAACATCATGGGTAAAGTTCAGGAAATCAACGGCACAAAAGTGTTGATTGCTGCTCTAGAAGGCGCCGATAACAAAAACCTACGCACTATGGTTGATGACATTAAAAACCAAGTGGGTAGTGGCGTTATCCTATTGGCGAACATTAACGGCGATAAGATTGGTCTCATCGCTGGTGTGACTAAAGACCTTATCGGCAAAGTGAAAGCGGGCGATCTTGTTAAGATGGTAGCTGAGCAAGTTGGCGGTAAAGGTGGTGGTCGTCCTGATATGGCGCAAGCGGGTGGTACTGATGTTGAAGCTCTGCCTGAAGCGATCAAGACTGTTCAGCCTTGGCTAGAAGAACGCTTGTAAAAAATACTGTATAAACTGCGCTCAATCATTTGTTTGATTGAGCGTAATTTTTTTGTCCTAACCAAGTGGTTTAATTGATTGTCCTAGTGATAGTCGAATAGGCCGCTTGGTTTTTGTTATAACTACTGCAAACAATATTCAACACATTGAATGCAGTCCGAATGAGACTTTGGTCTTGGGAAGGTGAAGACTGGTGAAAAAGCCCCTTATCGTGCAAAAGTTTGGCGGAACGTCTGTTGGTTCTATTGAAAGGATCCATACGGTAGCCGAACACATCATAAAGGCGAAAAATGATGGTAATCAAGTTGTCGTAGTCGTATCCGCAATGTCTGGTGAAACAAACAGGCTGATGGACTTGGCGAAACAGGTCGATAGTGTACCTACGGCGCGAGAACTTGATGTTTTGCTCTCTGCTGGTGAACAAGTGTCGATGGCACTACTTGCAATGACTCTCAATAAACTGGGGTTTGCAGCCCGTTCACTTACCGGAGCACAAGCGAACATTGTGACGGACAATCAACACAATGACGCAACGATTAAACATATTGATACCCAAGTTATCAGAGATTTGTTAGCACAAGATCACATAGTCATCGTGGCTGGATTTCAAGGGGTCAATGAAAATGGGGATATCACCACGCTAGGTCGAGGTGGATCGGATACAAGTGCGGTGGCCTTAGCAGGCGCGCTCAATGCTACGGAATGTCAAATCTTTACTGATGTAGATGGCATATACACATGTGATCCTCGAGTGGTCGCGACCGCGCAAAAACTGGACGTGATCGACTTTCCTTCGATGGAGGAAATGGCGCGCAAAGGTGCCAAGGTTCTTCACCTACCGTCAGTGCAGTACGCATGGAAACATAATGTTCCCCTACGAGTGCTTTCTACATTTGATCGCAATCCCGGCAGTTTGGTCAAAGGGGAAGAGTGTCAAAATGCAGTTTGCGGAGTCGCCATTCAGCGAGATATGTGCTTGATCAGAATTGAAAAAGAGATGCTCTCTGCACTTAAGACTCAGTGTCAAATGCTAGGTATTGTCATCTGGAATGTGATCGAGCATACAGAATGGACAGGTGTGGTACTAAAACTGGACGCTTATGCAAAACTGGAACTGGTTTTCGGTGACAAAATCCGTAATAGTGATTCAGTAAGTTTGCTGACTGCCGTCGGCTTACACGTAGAAGGACTGGTGGAAAAGTCTTACGCTTTGCTTACAGAACAAGGCATTTCGGTCGAACATTATGCTGTTAACCCACAGTCGTTGATGCTTGTGCTGTCGCCAGAATGTGTCGACAAAGCAGCTAACATACTGCATGATGCGTACATAACTTCTGCAGAGGCGATCGACTACCTGCAAAAACATGCCTTTTTAGGCTAGATTCGAGCCACAATAGAGTTTACGAAAATATAACTTTTATTGGATAATAGCCTTGTAGCAAGATAATTCAGAGATTACTCAAGGAGCACAGAATGCTAATTTTAACTCGCCGCGTTGGCGAAACTCTAATGATCGGTGATGAAGTAACAGTAACGGTACTGGGTGTAAAAGGTAACCAAGTACGTATCGGTGTTAATGCTCCGAAAGAAGTGTCTGTTCACCGTGAAGAAATTTACATGCGCATTCAGGCAGAAAAAGGTAATGGTAACGTTGCATCTGGCAACTACTAATTACACAGAGAGGCTGGCAAATATTGTCAGCCTTTTTTGTTGCTGAAAAGGGCATATTTTTAGCAAAAAGAGCGAATTAACACCGCTTTGATTAAATAGCAAACGCTTGGAAAAGTTTTTGCCGTTTTTGCCAAGAAAATGTTTGACATATTTTTGGTAAATCGTAATATGTGCCTCCGCAAGACGGTGAGGTGGCCGAGAGGCTGAAGGCGCTCCCCTGCTAAGGGAGTATACGGCTTGATACCGTATCGAGGGTTCGAATCCCTCCCTCACCGCCATTCTTGCTTCTTCTTATAGAAGAACAGTTCTTCGGAACAGCTTTAAAACAACTTTCTGTAGCAAGAAAGTATAGCGCGTCCTTAGCTCAGCTGGATAGAGTACCTGGCTACGAACCAGGCGGTCGGAGGTTCGAATCCTCCAGGACGCGCCATAATTTCCTTACCAGGGAATAAAACGGTGAGGTGGCCGAGAGGCTGAAGGCGCTCCCCTGCTAAGGGAGTATACGGCTTGATACCGTATCGAGGGTTCGAATCCCTCCCTCACCGCCATTAATTGGCTTATGGCCAATTTTTTTGTTTTAAAGCCCTGTTGTTTCAAAGAACTAGTGTGATATACTTCACACCTCTCGTTTTAGAGAACATTGCGCGTCCTTAGCTCAGCTGGATAGAGTACCTGGCTACGAACCAGGCGGTCGGAGGTTCGAATCCTCCAGGACGCGCCACTCTTTAGGTTTCCTTTGTATAGATTGGAATCCTGATATTGATAGAAGTCGATATCAAAAACTGCGCGTCCTTAGCTCAGCTGGATAGAGTACCTG
Source organism: Vibrio sp. MarTm2 (assembly GCF_027587055.1). Classification (NCBI taxonomy): domain Bacteria; kingdom Pseudomonadati; phylum Pseudomonadota; class Gammaproteobacteria; order Vibrionales; family Vibrionaceae; genus Vibrio; species Vibrio sp. MarTm2. Next base: position 233,695 of record NZ_JAPPTK010000005.1, read on the forward strand.
GCTACGAACCAGGCGGTCGGAGGTTCGAATCCTCCAGGACGCGCCACTCTTTAGGTTTCCTTTGTATAGATTGGAATCCTGATATTGACAGAGGTTGATATCGAAAACTGCGCGTCCTTAGCTCAGCTGGATAGAGTACCTGGCTACGAACCAGGCGGTCGGAGGTTCGAATCCTCCAGGACGCGCCACTTTTTAGGTTTCCTTTGCATAAATTGGAATCCTGATATTGACAGAAGTCGATATCGAAAACTGCGCGTCCTTAGCTCAGCTGGATAGAGTACCTGGCTACGAACCAGGCGGTCGGAGGTTCGAATCCTCCAGGACGCGCCACTCTTTAGGTTTCCTTTGTATAGATTGGAATCCTGGTATTAACAGACGTTGATATCGAAAACTGCGCGTCCTTAGCTCAGCTGGATAGAGTACCTGGCTACGAACCAGGCGGTCGGAGGTTCGAATCCTCCAGGACGCGCCACTCTTTGAGAAAGCCCTGCTAGAAATAGCAGGGCTTTTTTATTAACATTTTATTATCAAATGTTTAACTCTCAATTTACAAGTTAGTGTTTCTTAAGGGCTTTTTTGGGAAATATTAACCCTATCGCAGTATTCTCCTCGTATTTGAAATAACGTCTGAAAAACAGCAGTTATTTATCCTTGATTAAACTGATATTGCAGATTTATGTGACTTGTATGACGTATTAACCCTTAGATATGTGCATTATCATCAAGACTGCTTTAAACAAAATTGACAAAGTTTAACCAATCGAGATAATCCTAGACCTCTTGTCGGGATCACAAAGCTCGTCCTGATTGAAGACGTCCAACGAAAAGTTGGGCATGTTTAGGTAAATTGGACAAGAAGTCCGCATGGTTTGCCTAATCCCTTGTCAGGATGACAAAGAAAGGATGCAAAAATGGATAATATTGGAAGCCTGCTAGTAGATGCTGCGACCATGATGCTTACGGGCATGGTTGTGGTGTTTCTATTCCTCACTATTCTTGTTTATCTCGTTCGGCTAATGTCGAAACTGGTGCCTGAAGAAGTACCAGAGCCGATCGCCACCCCAAATCAAAATAACAAAGTTCAACCAACCTCTTCTGCTGTTAGCCCGAAGGTCGTGGCGGCAATCTCTGCTGCAGTACACCAGTATCGTACCTCTACAGCTAAATAGCATTTGAAATGGATTAAAAGGAGTTAATGAGCATGTCAAAACCACTAGCTTTAACCGACGTGGTTCTTCGTGACGCCCATCAATCGCTGTTTGCGACACGTATGCGTCTTGAAGATATGTTACCGATTGCAGCAGAGCTGGACAAAGTAGGCTATTGGTCTCTTGAAACTTGGGGCGGAGCAACGTTTGATGCGTGTATTCGTTTCTTGGGAGAGGACCCATGGGAGCGCCTACGCGAGCTTAAAAAAGCGATGCCGAATACCCCAATGCAAATGCTATTGCGTGGTCAAAATCTATTGGGTTACCGTCACTACGCTGACGATGTGGTAGAGAAGTTTGTTGAACGCGCTCACGCCAATGGTATGGATGTATTCCGTATCTTTGATGCGATGAATGATGTCCGTAACTTTGAAAAGGCAGTCAAAGCTGCCGTTGATGTCGGTGCACACGCTCAAGGTACGCTCTCTTACACCACAAGCCCAGTGCACAATACTGATACTTGGGTTGATCTTGCCAAACGTCTTGAAGACTTGGGCTGTCACTCTTTGTGTATCAAAGACATGTCTGGCCTGCTTAAACCTTATGAAGCGGAAGAGTTAATTACTCGAATCAAATCTTCTACTGACATCCCTTTAGCGCTTCATTGTCATGCAACAACAGGTTTATCTACTGCGACGGCTGTCAAAGCCGTAGAAGCAGGCGTGGATATTCTGGATACAGCAATCTCATCGATGAGCTGCACCTATGGTCACACGCCAACAGAAACAGTAGTTGCAATGCTACAAGGTACTGAGCGAGATACCAATCTTAAGCTTGACCAAATTGAGCCTATTGCCGCTTACTTCCGCGAAGTTCGTAAGAAGTACGCTAAGTTTGAAGGTCAGTTAAAAGGTGTCGACTCACGTATCTTAATCGCCCAAGTTCCGGGTGGTATGCTGACGAATATGGAAGGTCAGCTTAAAGAGCAAGGTGCGGCGGATAAGCTTGATGAAGTATTGGAAGAGATCCCTCGCGTACGCCAAGATCTAGGTTACATCCCACTAGTGACGCCAACTTCGCAAATTGTTGGTACTCAAGCAGTAATCAATGTTCTAACTGGCGAGCGCTATAAGAGTATTACTAAAGAAACCGCAGGTGTTCTTAAAGGCGAATATGGCGCAGCACCGGCTGAGGTAAACGCGGCGCTTCAAGCAAAAGTGCTTGACGGTGGTGAAGCGATCACATGCCGCCCTGCTGATTTGCTGGACGCAGAGCTTAATACCTTAACGGATGAACTCCTAAGCAAAGCGAAAGAAGAGGGTATTTCTCTGGCTGAAGATACGGTTGATGATGTCCTCACGTACGCGTTGTTCCCTCAAGTAGGGCTCAAGTTCCTCAAAAATCGTCGTAATCCTGAAGCCTTTGAGCCGGCACCATGGCTAGAGGAAACACCTTCATCTGCTCCAGTTGCTCAATCTGCACAGGGCGGAATTGAGACTTACAGCGTTAAGGTGGACGGTCAAGTATACGATGTGGAAGTTGGTCCTCAGGGGCAGTTGACGTCAGTCGCTCCAGCTCAAGCATCGGCACCACAAGCTGCGCCAGCGCCTTCTGCACCAGCCGGCAACTCTGAAGTCGTTCCAGCTCCACTAGCGGGTAATATATTCAAAGTAAACGTCCAAAGTGGATCTCAAGTCGCTGAAGGCGATGTGCTGTTGATCCTTGAAGCGATGAAGATGGAAACAGAAGTACGTGCTGCCCGCGGTGGTATTGTGCAAGATCTTCACGTCAAAGAAGGCGATTCCGTCACTGTAGGCGCGCCGCTGATCAGCCTAGCGTAAGGGAGTACCATGGAAGGATTAATGACCCTTTGGTCAGAAACAGGGATCGCTAACTTTGAGTTTGGCCAGATCTGTATGATCTTGGTTGGCTGTGCTTTGCTATTCTTGGCGATACGTAAGGGCTTCGAGCCTTTACTTCTGCTGCCGATTGGCTTTGGCGCGATTTTAGCGAACATTCCCAACGCAGGATTCACCGAAGAAGGTGGGCTACTTTACTATGTATACTACGTTGGTATTGAATCAGGTATATTCCCGCTGTTGATCTTCATGGGTGTAGGGGCAATGACGGACTTTGGTGCCTTGATTGCAAACCCGAAAACGCTATGGTTGGGCGCGGCGGCTCAGTTTGGGATCTTTGCCACTCTATTTGGGGCGATTCTACTCAACTATGTACCTGGCATGGAATTTAGTATGCCAGATGCAGCGTCAATTGCGATCATTGGTGGTGCAGATGGACCAACGGCGATCTTCTTGGCAAGCCAATTGTCTCCTGATCTATTGGGTGCCATCGCGGTTGCAGCATACAGCTACATGGCGTTGGTTCCGATTATTCAGCCACCTATTATGAAGGCGCTAACATCACCAGAAGAGCGTAAGATCCAGATGGCTCAGCTTCGTCATGTGGGGAAAGTTGAGAAGATCTTATTCCCACTCGCGGTGTTGTTGATGACGATTTTGTTCTTACCTTCCGCAACACCACTGGTGGGCATGTTCTGTCTGGGTAACTTGATGCGCGAAGCGGGTGTCGTTGATCGCCTATCGAAAACTGCTCAGAATGAGTTGATTAACATCGTCACGATCTTCCTTGGTCTGGGGGTGGGTTCGAAGCTACAAGCGGAAGAGTTCTTAAACGTTGAGACGCTCGGTATTCTTGCTCTGGGTGCGGTTGCCTTTAGTATCGGTACCGCTGGCGGTGTTTTGATGGCTAAGCTGCTTAACAAGTTCTCTAAAGAGGATATAAACCCACTTATTGGCGCTGCGGGTGTATCGGCGGTACCAATGGCGGCACGTGTGGTCAATAAGGTTGGTCTTGAAGCCAATCCACAAAACTTCTTGCTCATGCATGCGATGGGTCCTAACGTGGCTGGGGTTCTGGGTTCTGCCGTTGCTGCGGGTATCTTGTTGGCGCTTGTCGGCTAATGCTTGTTAGTTGTTGGTTAATTTGAAATCGATCGGTTAACTTGATAGCAATAAATGGTATATATTCAAAGGGATGCTTTAGCATCCCTTTTTGCTATCGACAGGGAAATCATGAAATGGAAAACAAACAAATCGCAATATCTCAATTCGGTGGGCCAGAAGTATTGGTCATCCAGTCATCTGCGGTTCCTCAGCCTAAAGCGGGTGAAGTACTTGTCAGAGTCGCTTTTGCTGGCGTTAACCCTATCGATGTGAAAACACGCGCTGGTCTTGGTTGGGCTGCGTCCGAAAACAAAGATAATTTACCTTGGGTTCCGGGCTACGACATAGCGGGTGAAATTGTCCAATGTGGTGAGCAAACGGAACGATTTAGCCAAGGAGATAAAGTTGCCGGTTTTGTGGGTTTCCCTTTGCAAGGTGGCGGTTACAGCCAATACATTGCTGTTCCTGAAACAGAACTGAGCCTTGTGCCCGATTCCATTACACTAGAAGCTGCGGCAGCACTGCCTCTTGCCGGTCAAACTGCGATTCAAGCGCTGGATAAGGCGGGTGTTAAAGAGGGAGACCGAGTGCTTGTACTCGCGGGCGCAGGTGGTGTTGGCCATATAGCAATACAAGTTGCGGTTGCCGCGAAAGCAGAAGTGTTTACGACGTGCAGCGAGTCCAATTTAGACTACATGGCGACGCTTGGTGCTCACGCGGTTAATTACCAATTTGCGCCTGTGTCAGAACGTGTTGAAGAAGCGGATGCTCTGATTGACTTGGTTGGAGGTGATGCGGCTTTAGATGCGCTTAAATGCTTGAAAGATGGCGCTAAAGTTGTCACAGTGCCGACCTTAAGCGCAGAACTTATTTGTGAGAAAGCGAAGCTACTGGGCTTTGAAGCGACCGGCATGTTGGTTGATCCTAATCCGGAGCAGCTTGATGCGTTGCTCTATATGGTCAGTGTTGGCTTATTAAAAACAGAGATCTTCAAGATTTATCCTATGGATCAAGTCGCTGAGGCTCACAAGCAAATAGAAACTGGACACACGCGGGGCAAGGTTTTGCTTGATATGCAATGCTAGAGGCATTTAATGCCTCCTTCCAATCTATCGCACTATGGTTTTCCGATTCGGCACTTTGGGTCTTGTTCATTACGGGGTTTCTCAGTGCCACTTTGCTTCCAGGGGGCTCTGAAGCGGGGCTGCTCGCTGCGCTTAGTCTGAATCAATTTTCTACGTTTTCCATCATTCTTGTCGCTACCTTGGGTAATACATTGGGTGGTTTGACCAACTATTGGCTTGGTTGGTGGTTGCCTAATCGAACTCAAAACGAAAAGCATGGTCATAAAGCATTACAGTGGCTGAGTAAATATGGCTACTGGTCTCTATTTTTCAGTTGGTTGCCAATCATTGGCGACCCTCTTTGTTTGGCTGCGGGTTGGCTACGTATGCGTTTCTGGCCTTGTTTCTGGCTTGTCTTAATAGGTAAAGCTTTCCGGTACAGTCTACTTGCCGCCATTTATTTTGGTTTTTTCTAAGGGGAAGTTATGAGAAAAATCTGGCTTGGTGCGTTTTCTCTCGTCGCTCTTTACGGTTGTTCAACTAGCAACCTTCCTTCTGTCTCTCTATTCTCATCGCTACCGGAAGGGGTCACCTTGATTGAAGAGGTTGATCCTCAGCCTGGCAAAGCGATGATTCCCTATTCCAAATACAAACTCGACAACGGGTTGACGGTTATCCTATCTCCTGATGACTCTGATCCTCTCGTTCATGTGGATGTGACTTATCACGTTGGTTCTGCACGTGAAGAAATTGGTAAGTCAGGCTTTGCGCATTTCTTTGAGCATATGATGTTTCAAGGCAGCGAGCATGTCGGTGACCAAGAGCACTTTAAAATAATTACCGAAGCGGGTGGCACACTAAACGGAACCACGAATCGCGACAGAACCAACTACTTTGAAACGGTTCCCTCCAATCAACTCGAGAAGATGTTGTGGTTGGAATCCGATCGCATGGGCTTCTTGCTTGATGCTGTTTCGCAACGCAAATTCGAAATTCAGCGCGATACCGTTAAGAATGAACGGGCACAGAATTATGACAATAGACCCTATGGTTTAATGTGGGAAAAGATTGGTGAAGCCATGTATCCGGAAGGTCATCCATACTCGTGGCAAACCATTGGCTATGTGGAAGATTTAGATCGTGTTGACGTTAACGATCTTAAAGCCTTTTTCTTGCGTTGGTATGGCCCAAATAATGCGGTACTCACCATTGGCGGTGATCTCGATGTTGATCAAACGCTGGAATGGGTGAACAAATACTTTGGCTCAATTCCTACTGGTCCTGAGGTAGGCAAGGCTCCAAAGCAACCAGCTGTCTTGACAGAAGATCGTTATATTACTTTGCAAGATCGTATTCAGCAGCCGATGGTTGTGGTTGGGTGGCCTACTACTTATCGTGGTGAAGAAACTCAGGTCTCTCTAGATGCGCTGGCTAATGTGCTGGGAAGTGGGGCAAACAGCCTGCTGTATCAAAAGCTGGTCAAAACGCAAAAAGCGGTAGATGCAGGTGCGTTCCAAGATTGTGCTGAGTTGGCGTGTAATTTCTATGTTTACGCAATGGCACCATCGGGAGAGAAAGGTCAGTTAAAGCCTCTCTATGAAGAGTTAATGCAGACTTTAAATGAGTTTGAAGCGCAAGGCGTTGACCAAAGTCGTCTAGATCAAATCACAGGTATGGCGGAAGCAGATGCGGTGTTTGCTCTGCAAAGTGTTCGAGGTAAAGTTTCGCAATTGGCTTCGAATCAAACCTTCTTCGATCAACCTGATCGTCTTCAGAGCCAGCTTGAGCGGATCCGAGCTGTGTCACCTGAATCGGTCATGAAAGCCTATAAAGACTATGTGAATGGTCATAAAAAAGTGACCTTAAGTGTCGTACCAAAAGGTAAGTCTGACTTTGCAGTAGCGCCGGCAAATTTTGTGACACCGGCTCGAACATTGCCTGAGTACGCAAAAGTCACAGAATCGGATCTCGAGTACCGCCGCCCTGTAGATGAGTTTGATCGCTCAGTCATGCCGCAAGTGGCTGAAGGTGTCAAAGCTCAGATGCCGAAGTTGTACAGTGTCTACTTTGACAATGGTGTTGAGCTGCTTGGAACAGTCAGTGATGAAACGCCGACGGTTCAACTCAATATTCGACTCCCTGCAGGTGAGAGGTATGTCGCTAAAGGTCAGGAAGGTTTAGCCAATCTAACCGCTGCCATGATGCAAGAAGGGACGTTGAAATCCAGTGTTGAAGAACTGCAAGCGCAATTGGATAAGCTTGGCAGTTCGGTCTCTATCGATGCTGCCAACTATACAACCAACATTGCGATATCGAGTTTAGAAAAGAACCTACCTCAGACATTGGCTTTGGTGAAAGAAATTCTTTTCGAGCCAGCCTTCAAGCAGCTAGATTTTGAACGCAATAAACGTCAGATGCTCGAAAGCATAGTTTATCAGCACCAAAAACCAAGTTGGCTCGCTTCACAAGCGACGCGTCAAGTGTTGTTCTCAGGCTCTATTTACCAAAGGCCAAGCGATGGCACGGCTAAGTCTGTTGAAGCGTTAACGCTTGATGATGTGAAAGCGTTTTATCGAACGCACTACACACCGCAAGGCACTCAAATTGTCGTAGTGGGTGACATCTCAAAACGCCAGATTAAAAAATCATTGGCGTTCATCGAAAACTGGCAGGGTAAAGCGGCGCCGTTGTTGCGTCCTCAGTTGGTGAGTGATCCGGGCGAGCAAAAAATTTACCTCGTAGATAAGCCCGGCGCGCCTCAAAGCATTGTTCGTTTTGTTCGACAAGGTTTACCCTTTGATGCCACAGGCGAAACGTATTTGACGCAACTGGCCAACTTTAATCTTGCGGGTAACTTTAATAGTCGCTTAAACCAAAACTTACGCGAAGACAAAGGTTATACCTATGGCGCAAGCGGTTATTTAGCGGCAAACCGAGAGGTGGGGGCGATTGTCTTCTCTGCGCAAGTCCGTGCTGATTCGACGTTAGCCTCGATTCGTGAGTTTGAAAATGAGCTCAATGAATACAGTTTGGAAGGCATGAGCGACGCCGAGATGAAATTTTTACGCTTGGCGGTCGGTCAACAAGATGCTCTGAAGTATGAAACGCCTTCACAGAAAGCTCAGTTGTTAAGTAGTATCCTTGCTTACAGCTTGGATGAAGACTACCTCAAGCAGCGTAATGAGATTGTTGAAACGGTTGAAAAATCGACGCTTGATCAGTTGTCGGCGAAGTGGTTTACTCCCAAAGATTATCAAATCATTGTGGTCGGTGATGCAAATACCTTGAGGCCACAACTAGAAAGTTTGCAAATCCCGATAGAAGAGCTTGAAATCATCCGCTAGAGTACACATAACTTAGAGCAAAGAAAAAGAGTGACGTCAGTCACTCTTTATTAATTATAGGATTGGCTCAGTATGAACTGGGCCCTCGACATAAGCGAACCTCATTTTGACTGAATTTGCTGCGCGACTTGAGCGAGTTGCACGAAACCCAGAAGTATTCAAATCTTTCGGCCGAGGTGTTGAGCGAGAGACACTTCGTTATCAACAAGATGGTTACCTTGCAACGACGCCGCACCCTAAATCACTAGGTTCTGCATACGCGAACAATTGGATTACGACCGATTTCTCAGAGTCTTTGCTTGAGTTTATCACGCCTGTGTCTAAAGACATTGACACGCTCACAGCCCAGTTAGAAGACATTCATCACTTTACCCAAACTAAACTGGGCGAAGAGAAAATGTGGCCACTGTCGATGCCTTGCTTCGTGGGGAGTGAAGATGACATTAACCTTGCGCAATACGGCTCTTCAAACTCAGGCAAAATGAAAACGCTTTACCGTCAAGGCTTAAAACACCGTTACGGTAGTTTGATGCAGATTATTTCCGGTGTGCATTTTAACTTCTCGTTTCCTGAATCTTTCTGGGATCAGTTATATGGAGAGCAAAATGAGCAAGAGCGCCAACAGACTAAGTCGCAGGCGTATTTCGGCCTGATCCGAAACTACTATCGTTTTGGCTGGTTAATTCCTTACTTCTTTGGTGCTTCACCTGCGCTTTGTTCGTCGTTTATTCAAGGGAGAGAAACAAAGCTGCCGTTTGAAAAAATTGGTGGCACGCTTTACCTACAAAATGCGACTTCATTACGAATGAGTGATTTGGGCTACACCAACAGTGCTCAGAGCGCGTTGAAAATTGGCTTTAACAGCCTCGAAGAGTATCTCGATGGGTTAAATACCGCGATTCGCACTCCTTCGGAAGAGTTCGCCGCGATCGGCGTTAAAGTTGACGGTGAGTATCGTCAGCTAAACAGCAACGTCTTACAAATCGAAAATGAGCTGTATGCGCCAATTCGACCAAAACGTGTTGCTAAATCCGGTGAAAAACCGTCTGAAGCGCTCGCACGTGGTGGGGTTGAGTACATTGAAGTTCGTTCGCTAGACGTGAATCCATATAGCTCTGTCGGCGTTACGGCCGAACAAGTGCGCTTCTTGGATTTATTCTTAGCGTGGGCTGCGTTGTCGGACTCTGAGCCGATGGATTACTGTGAACAGGCATGTTGGCGCGAGAACTGGAATAAAGTGATTGTTGAAGGTCGCAAGCCAGGACTTGAACTCCAGATCGGCTGTAAAGGTGAAATTCTGAGTCTTCAAGATTGGGCGAAACGAGTGTTTGTTGAGTTGGCTCAAATCGCAGAGCAGATGGACGCAGCAAACGGTGGCAATGAGTATCAAGCGGTTTGCTATAAGCTGCTGGAGTGGATTGATAATCCGGAGCTCACCATCTCTGGCCAGTTACTCGAAGATACCAAACGCTTTGGCGGGTTAGGCAAAGTAGGCTGTGAATTTGGTAAACAGTATCGCCAACAGCACCTAGAACACCGCTACCGCACCTACAGCGAAGCTGAGATGGAACAAGAAGTGGAGCGCTCGGTTAAAGCTCAAGTGGACGTTGAGGCTGCGGATAAGCTCAGTTTCGATGACTTTTTGACCGACTACTTTGCGTATTTAAACGCGTAAGGAACGCTGGTGGTAAAAAGGTTAGCGGCGGTTTTTGCTCTGTTAGTGTTAGGTGGATGTGCAACGGCGCCACCTAAAAACCACTCTAATTTATGCGAGATTTTCCGCGAGAAGCCCGCTTGGTATGACGATGCTGTCGATATGCAAGAGAAGTGGGGGACGCCGATTCAAATTGCGATGGCTTTTGTTAAACAAGAGAGCAGTTATCGCCATGATGCGCGTCCACCGAAAGACTATGTATTGGGCTTTATTCCATGGGGACGTGTCAGTAGCGCTTATGGATATGCACAAGCGCAAGACCCTGCATGGGAAGATTTTCAAAAAGCCACGAATCATGGTGGCTCAAGAACCAATTTTGGTGACTCATTGATGTTTATTGGCTGGTATACCAGCGAAACTCAAAAGCAGTTAGGTATCTCAAAATGGGATCCCTACAACCAATATTTGGCGTACCACGAAGGCCGTGGTGGCTATAAACGTAAAACATATCAATCGAAGCCATCATTAATCAGAGTGGCTCGAAAAGTTGAACAGCAAGCAAAGGATTACGGTTGGCAACTTAAACAGTGCCGACAAGAACTGGAAAATAACCGAAGCTGGTTTTTCTAATACTAGCTTGAGAGGAGAAGGACAATGCCGTTATTAGATAGCTTTACCGTCGATCACACTCGTATGAACGCACCTGCCGTTCGAGTGGCGAAAACCATGACCACCCCTAAGGGCGATACGATTACCGTGTTCGATTTGCGATTTACTGCGCCAAACAAAGATATCCTGTCAGAGAAAGGGATTCATACTCTAGAGCACCTATATGCAGGGTTCATGCGTAACCACCTGAATGGTGATAGCGTGGAAATCATCGATATTTCACCTATGGGCTGTCGTACCGGTTTCTACATGAGCTTGATTGGTACTCCTCAAGAGCAGCAGGTGGCTGAGGCGTGGTTATCAGCAATGCAAGACGTACTGAAAGTAGAGAGCCAAAATAAAATCCCAGAGCTCAACGAGTATCAGTGCGGGACAGCAGCAATGCACTCATTAGATGAAGCGAAGCAGATTGCTCAGGCCATCATTGATGCGGGCATCTCCGTCAACAAGAACGATGACCTAGCGCTACCTGAGGCGATGCTCAAAGAGTTAAAAGTCGACTAACGGCGCTGAAAAAACAAAAGGAAGGCGAGATGCCTTCCTTTTTTGTCTTTTGACTGATTACCTAGTTTGCCTTTGGCAGTACTACAACTTCAGTCTTCGCCCAAATATCGTGGAAACCACGCTTTTTCGGATCAATTGGGACAGTTAAGTTTGCTAAACCAAATCCCGATGTACCGATACGGATCAAAGCCTGAGTGGTCGATATTGGCGAACCGTCATTGCTTCTAAGGTGAAGCTTCCAAGCTCTCATTCCCAAAGTTTGTCCTGCTCGAGTCCAAAAGAAGACAAAGAAGTATATCCAGACCGCCGCGAGGTAAGCGGTATATACTGGGCTCCAAACTGGGTGATTGGTCAGGAAGTCACTCACATCAGCATAGCCGCCGACACTGAATACTCCCATCGCCATCAGCGCGTGAAGAATGGCAATCACAATACCCGCAGCCATCATTTCAACCGCCATTATAATCAGACCATCGTAAAAAAGAGCCCCTAAGCGACGAAACAACCCCGCTGGTGGCAAAGAGTCAGTTGCTGACATAAAACCTGCTTACCAAAATAAAAATTAGGCGAAAGAATAAAGCTTCAATTTTGATCTGAAAAGAGACCTTGCGCACAGCTTAGCAACTTGTGGCGAATTTATCAGCAAACGGCAAGTAATTCAGTCTTTTGCACTTGCACGAACGCTCGGCTTACGTATAATGCCAAACATCAGAGGACGAGATGTCCTAGATGCCGGTGTGGTGAAATTGGTATACACGACGGATTCAAAATCCGTTGCCTTCGGGCGTGGCGGTTCAAGTCCGCCCACCGGTACCATACATAGAAAGGTCGCTTTATAGCGGCCTTTCGTCGTTTTAGATGCTTGAAAATAGATTCATGTTTGACAGGCGTTGCCTTCGCGGTGGCGGCAGGAATGCCTGTCCAATCAGTCCGCACCGGTACCATACATAGAAAGGTCGCTTTTATAGCGACCTTTCGTCGTTTTAGGTGTTTGAAAATAGATTCATGTTTGGCAGGCGTTGCCCTCGCGGTAGCGGCAGGAATGCCTGTCCAATCAGTCCGCACCAGTACCATGGCGCTCATGTAGAAACGCAGCCTCTGCGTGGTTGCTGGAATGGGCGCCTCATCTAGTATTATTCTCCGCCATTTCATATGTCGTTACACAGCTTGGCGCGTTAACGCTTTACTTCTCTCGCTATGCGAGGAACAATCCCTTCCCATAGATTTATTTTAAACGCAGCCTTTAGAAATTATGAGTAACACAGAGAACAAAAAATCGAACCCCTTGTTCGAGATCCTCTTTAACGTTTTTGTCCCGTCATTCATTTTAATGAAGTTTAGTGGCGAAGAGCATCTAGGAACGGTTATGGCGTTAGTCGTCGCGCTTGCATTCCCTGTGGCTTATGGTGGCATGGAGCTGATTCGCAACAAGAAGTTTAACTTTATTGCGGCACTGGGCTTTGTCAGTGTGTTGCTCACTGGAGGAATCGGTCTACTTGAACTAGATACTCGTTGGTTGGCGCTGAAAGAAGCGTTGATCCCTGGCTTGATTGGTTTAGCGGTTCTGGGCTCAACGTTTACACGTTACCCATTTATGCAGAAGATGATCCTCAATGACACCATTTTGAATCTGCCTCTCATCAAGGAACGACTAGAAGAAAGCGGTAAGTCTCAAGCATTTGAACGCTGCCTCATGACGTCCAACTACCTATTTGCCAGTACCTTTGCCTTTTCATCGGTGATGAATTATTTTCTCGCGACCTGGATTGTGACAAGCCCAGCGGGAACCGCTGAGTTTAATGAAGAGCTCGGAAAGCTAACATTGTATAGCTACCCAATTATCGCCATACCAAGTATGTTGATGATGTTTGGTATCTTCTACTATGTTTGGCGTCAAATCCGCGCAATGACTTCCTTGGAAACGGAACAAATTTTCCATACCAAGTAATTCTGAAACGAATAAAGCCCAGTGTCTTCACTGGGCTTTGTTTTTATAGATTCTATATTCTTACCTTAGCTTTTGTATTCTTTAAGATTATTAGATAAGCCTCAGTAAAAATAAACAAAGTGGCAATATATAAATACTATTTTTGCTAGATATACGCGCCCATTTTTATTCTAGTTTAGATTTAAAGCTAAAATAAATAATAAAAATATCACCAGTTAAAACAGCGATGTTTCTTTATAAAATGAGAGTTTGTTCACGCACAGTGCAACCGGTTGCGCTTTTTTGTGTTGTACGTTTTTGCTACAGTGTTTGTAGGTTAAAGATTGAACACATGGAGCAAGATTATGAAAAAGATTCTTTTGTGCTGTAGCGCTGGTATGTCGACCAGTATGCTTGTTAAGAAGATGGAGCAAGTTGCTGAATTAAAAGGAATAGAGTGTAAGATTGATGCAATGTCAGTCAACGCATTTGACGAGGCAATCAAAGAGTATGATGTTTGCTTGCTTGGTCCTCAAGTTCGCTTTCAGTTGGAAGAACTACGTAAGACGGCAGAAGAGCATGGTAAGAACATTGCGGCAATTTCGCCACAAGCCTATGGAATGATGAAAGGTGATGAAGTGCTTCAACAAGCGCTCGAACTCATCTAATTAAATAAACTCAATTTATCAGTAAAAGAATATGCGCATATTTATATGCGTAGGGATTCTTTTATCCAAAAATAAGGATGGAATCTATGAAGCTTTATCATGCGATTATAGGAATCGTCGAAAAACATATAGCACCGCTTGCCGCAAAAGTTGGCAATCAACCTCATGTACGAGCAATGCGTGACGGATTTATTGTCGCAATGCCATTTATTATTGTCGGTAGTTTTATTTTGATCTTTGCTTTCCCCCCGTTTGGCGAAGATACCACAAATGCGTTTGGTCGCGCTTGGTTAGATTTCGCTACTACTCACTTTGACACCATTATGATGCCATTCAATATGTCGATGGGCATTATGACGATTTTTGTCTCCTTGGGGGTCGCCTATAGTTTGGCGAAAGCCTATAAGATGGATGGCATCACGAGCGCTGTTTTATCTTTGATGAGCTTCTTGTTGGTCGCGGCTCCCGCAAAGGATGGGGCATTGGCGATGTCTCACATGGGGGGAACTGGCATCTTTACTGCGGTTATGTGTGCGTTCTTTTCGGTCGAGCTGTATCGATTTATGAAAAAGCACAACATTACCATTCGTATGCCAGAGCAAGTACCACCTGCGATTGCACGCTCTTTTGAAGTGCTACTGCCCGTGTTGGCGATTTTCATCACCTTGTATCCTTTGAGCTTATTTGTTCAAGCTCAGTACGGAATGCTTATTCCAGATGCAGTAATGGCGATGTTCAAGCCGTTAATCAGTGCCTCAAACACCCTGCCAGCGATTATTGGTGCGTTGCTCTTATGTCAGTTACTTTGGTTTGCAGGAATACATGGAGCTGCGATTGTTGTTGGACTTCTTTCACCGATTTTCCTTACCAATATCAGTGCCAATATTGATGCGTTTGTTGCGGGTCAGCCCATTCCCAATGTCTTTACGCAACCCTTCTGGGATTTCTACATCTTCATTGGTGGTTCAGGCGCAACGCTCGCACTTGTTTTACTGATGTCGTTCAGTCGCTCTGCGCATCTAAAGAGTATTGGACGCATGAGTGCGGTGCCTGGCTTCTTCCAGATCAATGAGCCTGTCATTTTTGGCAGTCCAATTGTAATGAACCCAATCTTGTTTATTCCTTTTGTCTTCGCGCCAGTTATCAATGCCACCATTGCCTATTTTGCGGTTCAGGTAGGCTTGGTTGGTATGGGCGTTGCCACAACACCATGGACGACGCCGGCCATTATTGGCGCGTCATGGGGCAGTGGTTGGACGCTGTCGCCTGTGTTGTTGGTGATCGGATTGTTGATTCTGGATCTGTTTATTTACCTGCCTTTCTTCAAGATGTTTGAAAAGCAAGTGATCGCTCAAGAGCAGCCTTCAAGCGAGTCTGAACCCGAGCAAGCCGTATTAGGTAAAGGTGCCATCGCCTAAGTGAATCATTGAGCTGCCGCGTTAGGCAGCTCTGAATAAAGGAAGTCGTTATGGAACAAGAAATTGTTGTTATGGAAATAATCTGCAATGCAGGTGAAGCACGTAGCTTGTGTTATGAAGCCCTTAGGTTATCTCGCGAAAAAGAGTTTCTCGCCGCGGAAGAAAAACTCGCTCTTGCTAAGGAGTGTTTAAACAAAGCGCACCTGATTCAGACGCAGCTTATTGAAGAAGATCAGGGGGAGGGCAAAGTCGCAATGACTTTAGTGATGGTTCACGCACAAGATCACTTGATGACCACCATTTTGGCGCAAGAAATGGCAACAGAAATGGTCGCACTACATAAGCAGATTGCGGGGTAAACACGAATGTCTAGAGATAGCTTAAAGCTTGCCATTATAGGTGGGGGCAGCAGTTACACCCCTGAGCTTGTGGAAGGCGTACTCAAAAGGTTGACGTCGCTTCCGGTAAAACAGATCCATTTCGTTGATATTGAAGAAGGCAAAGAAAAGCTAGACATTATTTGCGGATTAGCGAAACGTATGATTGCAAAAGTCGGTGCGGATATTGAGGTAACCGCAGACTTTGATCGCCGAGCGGCCATTAAAGGGGCAGATTTCGTTATGACTCAGTTTCGCGTTGGCGGTCTCGCTGCCAGAGCAAACGATGAAAAAATCCCCCTCAAATATGACGTAATTGGTCAAGAAACAACGGGGCCTGGCGGGTTTGCAAAAGCGCTACGAACCATTCCTGTGATACTGGATATTTGCCGTGATATTGAGGAGCTCTCACCAAATGCGTGGATGCTCAATTTTACCAATCCGGCAGGATTGGTGAGTGAGGCTGTCAACAAATACACCAAGGTAAAAAGTATTGGTTTATGTAATGTGCCGGTCTCTATGCAAATGATGATTGCCGATATGATGGACTGCCAGCCCAATGAAGTGCAGCTTGAGTTCGCTGGCTTGAATCATCTAGTTTGGGTGCATAAAGCGTGGCTCAATGGTGAAGATATTACTCACACCGTACTTGAGAAAGTCGGGGATGGAGCCAACTTCAGCATGAAAAATATTTGGGAAGAACCGTGGGACTCAACTTTTTTGAAAGCGTTGAATGCGATCCCATGCCCTTACCATCGATACTTCTACCAAACGGATGCGATGTTAGCGGAAGAGAAGCTAAGCGCTGCGGAGAAAGGAACTCGAGCGGAGCAAGTAATGCAGACCGAATCGGAACTGTTTGAGCTATATCAGCAGCCAAGTCTCGACCATAAACCTTCGCAGTTGGAAGAGCGAGGCGGTGCTTATTACTCGGATGCGTCACTCAATTTAGTCGATGCGATCTACAACAATCGAAATTCATTGCACGTTGTGAATGTGCCCAATAATGGCGCAATAAATGGCTTGCCTGATGATGCCGTGATTGAGTGCACGGCTGTGGTTGGGGCATGGGGAGCAAAGCCTCTCGCGGTTGGGGAGTTATCGCCAAATGTGAAAGGCTTACTTCATCAAGTGAAAGCTTACGAGCAACTGACTATTGAAGCCGCGGTACATGGCAGTTATGAGCAGGGTTTAATGGCGCTTGCGAACAATCCGTTGGTCCCAGATATTGGTCGCGCTAAATCGATCTTTGATGAGATATTACAGCAAAATCGCCATTATCTACCTCAATTTACCTTAACTCACTTATAAGGAGTGGCCAAAGCGATGAAAGTGATCTTCAATGCCGATGATTTCGGCTTAACGAAAGGGGTCAACGAGGGAATTGTACGCTCCCATTTAGAGGGCGTCGTTCGTTCTACAACACTGCTCGTCGGGTTACCGGAGGAGGAGCACGCTGTCGCTTTGGCTAAAAAAATCCCGACCTTAAAAGTAGGCATCCATTTGCGTTTTACGCTGGGAGCGCCTTTAACACGTTCTGCCAACTTGAGTGATAAAAACGGAGCGTTTTATAAATACGCAGAGTTCTGGTCACATCGCGGGTTTAGTGCTCAAGCCATCTATGACGAATGTATCGCACAAGTTGAAGCTTTTCTCGCGACAGGATTGACGCTCAGTCATATCGACAGTCATCATCACGCACATACCCACCCAGATTTCTTGCCCGTTGTAACGGAAGTTGCGGCTAAATACCGCGTCCCACTCAGAGGGCAAAGCGTCCCTAATTTAAATTACTTCTTTACCGATCAATTCTATGACCAAGGCGTCGACTTAATGGGCTTAGTGAATCATCTATTAGAGCTAGAAAAACGTTACGAGTTGGTGGAAGTCATGTGCCACCCTGCCATTGTTGACCAAGCGCTTGCCCATAGCAGTGGCTACTCAGAACAACGAAAGAAAGAGCTTAATGTGTTGACCGATGACAAACTTGCCACCTTGCTTGAAAGGCATTCAATCGAAGTCACGGATTACTCGGCTTTATCTATCCAGCATTCCTAACCGCGTGTAGGATGTTTTACGGCTGCTAGAATACCCCCTAAAGTCATGTCCTTATGTTCTGGCAGCCTCTTTATAAAGTGATGAAGTACAGGATGTTATGGCTAGAATAAAAGATGTCGCTGAGTTGGCGGGTGTAAATCGTTCAACGGTTTCGCGAATTATTAATGGTGAGGGCAAGTTTAAAGCGGAAACAAGGCGGAAAGTCGAAGAAGCAATGAAAGCGCTGAACTACCGTCCGAGTGCTATCGCGCGTTCGCTGGCAACCTCTTCCACCAACATGGTTGGCTTGCTCGTGACTTATTATACGGGTGGTTTCTTCGGTGCGATGATGGATCAGGTTCAAAGCGAGCTCGATCAACACAAAAAGTTTCTGATCACTGCACAAGGGCACCACTCCGCCAATGGGGAAAAGGAAGCGATACAACGTTTTAATGATCTTCGCTGTGAAGGTTATGTGCTGCACAGTCGATACTTGTCCGTTCAAGAGTTGATCACTTTATCAGAAGCGCCGACCCCATTCGTATTGTTAGATCGCTACGTCCCTGGGCTAGAGTCGCGTTGTATCACCTTTGATCACCACAAAGCCAGTTTCATTGCGGTTCAGCATCTGATTGATATCGGCCATACCAAGGTGGCGTGCATAGCAGGTCCTGCCCAGCGAGAAAATAGTGTTCTTCGTAAGCAAGGTTATCTGGACGCCATGATGAAAGCGGGAGTGACAGTGCCAGAGAGTTGGTGCGCGGAAGGGGACTACGGCCGCCAAAGTGGGTATCAAGCGGCAAAGACAATTCTCCAAGCCGCGCCACAAGTGACAGCGATTTATTCTTGCAGTGAAGAAATGACAGTTGGGGCGTTGCAGTACCTCCATGAAGTGGGTATCAAAGTGCCAGAGCAAATATCAATTGTCAGCTTTGACAGTATTGATCGCTGCGAGGACCTTTATCCGACGGTGACCTCGGTTCACTTTCCCATCTGCGACATGGCTCGAGCCGCTGCTTTACAGCTCAACAATCTTATTCATAAGCATGAATCAAAGCTGCCAGAAACCTTCGAACCTAAGTTAATTTTGCGCAATTCACACCAGAGAATTGAGTAAGCGGTTAAAATTTCCTCGTTGTTTCAAAAAGTTGTCTATCTTTTAAAGGTACCAAGGAGGAACGCAATGTATAACTTAACCCCATACCTGTTTTTTGCTGGCCGCTGCGAAGAAGCGCTTGAGTTCTACCACAAGTGTTTTGGAGGTGTTGTGGTGAGCAAGCAATATTTTAAAGAGGCGCCGCAAGTGATCGAAGGTGCAGACCCAGATTGGATAATGCATGCCGAGTTCGAAGCATTTGGTATGAAACTGATGCTGTCTGACGGTATGGTGGCCAAAGAGCTGTCGGGGAATAATGTTGCGTTATCGTTAGTTTTGGATGATTTAGATGAGCAGGCTCGATTGTTTGATAAACTCTCTCACGGTGGTCATATCATGATGCCGTTGGCAGACACCTTTTGGGGCGCTCGCTTTGGCAAGGTTGAAGATCAGTTTGGTGTGCGCTGGATGCTGCATTGTAACTTGGTGTGAACCGTCTGAGTCACCTACCACCTTCTCATTAGTGACTCAACATGATGATTTCAGAAATGGAATCATCTAAACTTATAAACGAGTCAGTAACGTAAAGAAATCTATAAAAAGTGGCAAGTATTAAGATAACCGTCGACAGAATCCAGCCTGGATTGTACATTCGGTTGCCTGTTAAATGGAACGAACACCCATTCCTGTTTAATAGCTTCAAGGTAAAAGATGAAGAGCAGATTCGGTTGATACGACATCTGGGGATTAAACATGTCTTCATGAATCCCAACCAGAGTGATACGCAACCTCTTCCTCCTAAGACTCAGGATTCATCCCAACATGATGAGGATATGAGTGCTGCCATAGATAAAGAGGCAGAAAAGCTCTGGAAAGAGAAGCAAGACCGAATTGAGCGATTAAGTGCTTACAGGCGCCGCGTCATCAATTGTGAAAAAGAGTTCGAGCGCTCGTTATCCCGGATGCGTGCTGTGATGAACAAAATTCGCAATCGTCCTGACCAAGCAGTTGATGAAGCCACAAGCTTGGTGAATGATATTGTTGATAAACTCTTGAGTGACGACAATGTCACCTTACACCTCATGAATGGTAAAAGTGAGTTTGAAGATATCTATTTCCACTCGCTCAACGTTTCTGTTGTATCAATGATGATTGCGAAAGCGAAGAAGTGGGATTCGGACCAACTCAAGCAAGTGGCATTTGCCGCGCTTTTTCATGACATGGGGAAGGTGAAGGTGCCGAGTGCAATAGTGCGTAAACAAACCCCCTTATCTGAGCCAGAGAAAAATTACCTTAAACTTCATACAAAATATGGCTTGGAGTTGGCCAATAATATAGAGGCGTTCCCTGAATCTGCAAAGATAGTGATTGAGCAACACCATGAGCTAAATGATGGCTCGGGGTATCCGGCAGGCCTTAAAGAAGATGAGATAGATGAAATTACGCAAGTCATCTCAGTTGCGAATGCGTACGACAACCTTTGTCACCATAACGTGCCCTCAGAGCAAAAAATTCCTTATGTTGCCCTCTCTCATCTATATAAGAACTGCAAGCACCTTTATAACAATGACAACTTAAGCTTATTGATTAAGTTTATGGGCATCTATCCTCCGGGTACGGTGGTCCAGCTTTCGAATGATATGGTCGGATTGGTTATCTCGGTAAATGCGCGAAACATACTGTTCCCCAATGTATTGATCTACGATCCATCCGTTCCTCGGACTCAAGCCCCGATCATTGACTTGGCAGAAAAAGAAATAAAGATAGTTAATGCTATTTTGCCAACCAAACTGCCGGACAAAGTTCGCGAGTATCTAAACCCACGTTCTCGTATTTCCTACTTTTTCGATAGTGATGATTAGTTATCCACAAGAAAGTGTGTATAAGCTTTGTTTAAGTTGAGGGTAGCTTGAGTGTAAAAATGCCCCTGAACAATAGCTGTTCAGTTGGGCATTTTTTTATGAAAAAACGCATATTTTCTCTTGCCATCGAAAAGGAACTGCCTATAATGCGCTTCCACTGACACGGCAGACGCCACAAGGCTTCAGTAGTGTTAGAGAGGTAAAAACTTCTCGAGAAAATAAATTTGAAAAAGAGTTTGACTCTTCAAGTTATCTCGCTAGAATGCACCTCCGCTTTGAGAGAAAGCTCAAAGCAACGCTCTTTAACAATATAAACCTATCAATCTGTGTGGGCACTCGTTGATGATAATCCAATTAGAAATTTCTCTAAATAAAGAGGGGTTTCAAATTAGGTTTCAATGAACTGAGTGACCAATCAAGTCGAAAGGCTTGGCACAGTCAATTCACAGTCTTCTATTCGAAAGAATAGGGAATGTAA
>NZ_JAPPTK010000050.1:0-583 GCF_027587055.1 Vibrio sp. MarTm2
CCAAGCATTCGCGCCCGCGCTCATATTACGGAAGCGCAAACGCAGCGCATCTTTATGCCGCGCATCTTCTCGCTGACGTGGTTCGCGTCTGCCTCTGGTCGTACGCCGTTTGATTGGGCTGAGCGCTCGCCGTATCTGAACATTAACCGTGTTCACTTCAAAGACGACACGATTGAGCGTGTTCGCGTCATTCGTGACGACCGTGAAGAAATGAACGTCAACAAAGCGGACAACGCTTTCGATTTGGCGGCAATGGGCCTTGAGCAAAACGATGGTTGGTTCTCGCTCGACTTCATTCGTACTGGTTTTGGTACGGAAGGCAAGCTGAAAACCCAAGCGGTGCGCTCACTGCAATTTGAGCTTGAGAAATCCTCGTCCGGCAGTGTGCCGCTTATCGTGGAAGCCATCGAGCAAGTGGCTGTGGTTAATGCGCAATAGGAGTGGCTATGAGTTGGTTAGATGCAATCAGTGAGGCAGGCGGCGAGCTCGTCGATGCGGTCTCTGATGCGGGCAGCACTTGGATCAAAGGTGTGGCTCAAAACGACATCGACAACAAGCAGACCGCAAGCAACCCAGACGAAGC
>NZ_JAPPTK010000051.1:0-563 GCF_027587055.1 Vibrio sp. MarTm2
TCGCTCCGGTCAGTCGTTTAAGCTCGCATACATCCCCAAGGGCGGGGCAACGGCTGATGAATTGGAGTTCTTTAGCGCCGTAGTGTGGGCGGTGGGGAACGGCCATGCGCCCAAGCTGCATGCCGTTATCGAAGAGTTGGCGAGCTGCGTTGAGACCTCCGGCAAGCTCAAGGGCAAAGCGGGGGAGCTGCTTCGCGGTGGTCGTCAGTATGGTTTAGTGATTCACACCGTGTTTCAGCGTGGTCAGGAAGTGCCCAAAACCGTGACCGAACAATCCTCGACTTGGTGGATTGGCGCGGTTAACTCGATGTCCGATGCCAAATGGTTGGCTGACAAAAAAGGCTTAGAGATTAGCGAGATTGCCTCGCTGGTTTCGGCCAAGGTCAACAAGCAGAAAATCAACAAGCCGATTGCGGAATACATGCTCGTGCGTGACGGGATTGGTAACGTTGAAAAACGCGCGTTTAACTGCCAAACAGGGGCGAAAACCTCCCTAAATTATCGGTGATGTCCTTCACACTCCAACCTATAGGTTAACCACTTAACCTATAGGTTGCCTTCCG
>NZ_JAPPTK010000052.1:0-563 GCF_027587055.1 Vibrio sp. MarTm2
CCGCCACGGGAAACCATTTAAATTGGCTTACATCCCTAAACAAGGTGCAATTGCTGACGAATTAGAGTTCTTTAGCGCCGTAGTGTGGGCGGTGGGGAACGGTCATGCGCCCAAGCTGCATGCTGTTATCGAAGAGTTGGCGAGCTGCGTTGAGACCTCCGGCAAACTCAAGGGCAAAGCGGGGGAGCTGCTTCGCGGCGGTCGTCAGTATGGCTTAGTGATCCACACTGTGTTTCAGCGTGGTCAGGAAGTCCCCAAAACCGTGACCGAACAATCCTCGACTTGGTGGATTGGCGCGGTTAACTCGATGTCGGATGCCAAATGGTTGGCTGACAAAAAAGGCTTAGAGATTAGCGAGATTGCCTCGCTGGTTTCGGCCAAGGTCAACAAGCAGAAAATCAACAAGCCGATTGCGGAATACATGCTCGTGCGTGATGGGATTGGTAACGTTGAAAAACGCGCGTTTAACTGCCAAACAGGGGCGAAAACCTCCCTAAATTATCGGTGATGCCCTTCACACTCCAACCTATAGGTTAACCACTTAACCTATAGGTTGCCCTTCA
>NZ_JAPPTK010000053.1:0-559 GCF_027587055.1 Vibrio sp. MarTm2
GGCGAAATTTCCCACCAGTGTTTAAGTTATTTTTAAAGCAGATTACCTGAAGCCCAATAAGCAACCAAACACCCACTGACGTTTTGTGATTCAAGAACCATAAAAACCACTATGTTTCAGCCAAGGTTTTAACAACCACGAAATGCTGGCCTTTAGCAACAAAGCAGGTTTTGAACCCGAAAATGCCAAAGCCACAAACTAGCAGCGAAATCGAAAGCCTCAATTGACTTGCCCTTGCCACACTTTGAGCCAATGAAATTCAGCACCAACCAACGCTGAAAACCAATGAGGCAACCCACAAACATTGGCATGTTTTACGGTTAGAGAGGTTCAAGAATTTGAGCCGACAATGGAGAATTGCCGACTTAGAAAAACGAATACTCAAAGAGACCTAAGAAGATGAGAACAAAGAACTTTCCTGCCCGTCGCCTAACGCCGCGTTAAGTAGTGAGCAACGCTAAACTACCTAACATAAACCTATACACCGTAGACACTAAACCCAACTTAGAATACAGAACGCCAAGCGTTGGGAATCTGCCTTAAACGCCTTGTTATGAGG
>NZ_JAPPTK010000054.1:0-541 GCF_027587055.1 Vibrio sp. MarTm2
ACGACCGCATCAAGTAGAGGGGCAGACCGCCGATGGCCGCCCTCTGGTTAGCCATCAAGGGGGCATGAATACGACTTACATCGTCATGGGTGTGGGCGCTCTTATTGTTCTCTTGCTGGTCGTGATGCTGATGAAAGGGGGTAAGTAATGCCTTTTCTACTCCCTGTGGTGTTTTTGGGTGGCGGCATTGTGGGCTTTCAGCTCTCTGAGGGCTCAAGCAAGCTTGTGATGATGTTGGTGCTCTTGGTTGTGGGCTACGCGCTTCTTAAGGGGGGCTTATGATCCCGATGCTAGGCGGTGGCCTCACCAATAGCGGCACCATGCCAATTAGTGGCGGTCAAGCTGGCCCCTCTACGGCTACGAGTACCAATAACAGCGGCCAAAGCATTGGCTCCATCAACATGGGCAGTCCTCAAGGGGTGAGCCCTTGGTTGATTGGCGCGGTTGTGGTGATTTTGGCTTTTCTGGTGCTGCGCAAGAAATGATTGTCTGTGTCACTGAGAGCCCCGAAGCGCTTGCCCGGTTGAAGGTGGCCTTTCGA
>NZ_JAPPTK010000055.1:0-541 GCF_027587055.1 Vibrio sp. MarTm2
GCGACCGCATCAAGTAGAGGGCCAGACCGCCGATGGTCGCCCTCTGGTCAGCCATCAAGGGGGCATGAACACGACTTACATCGTCATGGGTGTGGGCGCTCTTATTGTTCTCTTGCTGGTCGTGATGCTGATGAAAGGGGGTAAGTAATGCCTTTTCTACTCCCTGTCGTGTTTTTGGGTGGCGGCATTGTGGGCTTTCAGCTCTCTGAGGGCTCAAGCAAGCTCGTAATGATGTTGGTGCTCTTGGTTGTGGGCTATGCGCTTCTTAAGGGGGGCTTATGATTCCGATGCTAGGTGGTGGCCTTACCAATAGCGGCACCATGCCTATTAGTGGCGGTCAAGCTGGCCCCTCTACGGCTACGAGTACCAATAACAGCGGCCAAAGCATTGGCTCTATCAACATGGGAAGCCCTCAAGGGGTAAGCCCTTGGTTGATTGGCGCGGTTGTGGTGATTTTGGCTTTTCTGGTGCTGCGTAAGAAATGATTGTCTGTGTCACTGAGAGCCCCGAAGCGCTTGCCCGATTGAAGGTGGCCTTTCGC
>NZ_JAPPTK010000056.1:0-533 GCF_027587055.1 Vibrio sp. MarTm2
GCGAAATCGACTTTAGGTTGCCTGAGGCCTTGCTGAGACTGGATTGGAGTCCTGACCAAATCGTTGGATACCTAAGGGTAAGAGGCTATCCAACAATGAGCCACGAGCTCATTTATCAGCATATTTGGAACGACAAAACTCTCGGTGGAACACTATGGAAACACTTACGCCAATCGAACAAGAAAAGGCGTAAAAGGTATAACTCAAAAGACAGCCGAGGTCGGCTTGCAGCAAAGCGTCATATTACCGAAAGACCTGCAAAAGCTGAGCATCGAAAAGAGCCTGGTCACTGGGAAATTGATACCGTCGTTGGCCGCGGAACCAAACACTGTATCGTGACTTTAGTCGACAGAATGACTGGCTACACTTTTATTGGGCAAATGGACGATAGAACAAGCGACTCGCTCAACGTAAGAATGAGCAAAATCATGACCCGCTCTAACTTACCTTTTAAAACGATAACTGCGGATAACGGCACTGAGTTTCATGGTTATGCACAACTAGAAAAACATCATAACTGCCTGTTTTACTTC
>NZ_JAPPTK010000057.1:0-468 GCF_027587055.1 Vibrio sp. MarTm2
CAGTAACAAGGCTTGTTTCAGAGGTCTCTGCAAAGGATGTGCTTCCATTGCTTAATGAACAAGGAAAGCAAGAGTATAAGGACAGAGTATTACCTGACTTAGCGTCGACTTTTGATGATGAGAAGTTTTTTTCAATTAAGGCGGTATCGGGTGGGGAAGTTTTAGGTTTTGCCGCTTTGCGTGGTGGAAATTATCTAACCCATTTGTTTGTTGCAAATTCACAGCAGGGTTCAGGTTTAGGTCGTACTTTATTGAATCATTTGCTTAACCAGACAGACGCTTGTGAAGTTAGCCTACGTTCATCGGTGAATGCTGTTGGCTTTTACAATCGTAATGGTTTCGTAGCAACAGGTGAAGAAGCAGAGTTCAACGGAATTCGGTTTGTGCCAATGTCTTTGGTACGCACATAACAAGGCGTTTAAGACGGATTCACAACGCTTGGCGATCTCAGTTCAAGTTGAGTTTAGT
>NZ_JAPPTK010000058.1:0-439 GCF_027587055.1 Vibrio sp. MarTm2
ATCAATCTGTGTGAACACTCATCGCAATAATCATCGTATAAGGAGGTGATCCAGCGCCAGGTTCCCCTAGCGCTACCTTGTTACGACTTCACCCCAGTCATGAACCACAAAGTGGTGAGCGTCCCCCCGAAGGTTAAACTACCCACTTCTTTTGCAGCCCACTCCCATGGTGTGACGGGCGGTGTGTACAAGGCCCGGGAACGTATTCACCGTGGCATTCTGATCCACGATTACTAGCGATTCCGACTTCATGGAGTCGAGTTGCAGACTCCAATCCGGACTACGACGCACTTTTTGGGATTCGCTCACTCTCGCAAGTTGGCCGCCCTCTGTATGCGCCATTGTAGCACGTGTGTAGCCCTACTCGTAAGGGCCATGATGACTTGACGTCGTCCCCACCTTCCTCCGGTTTATCACCGGCAGTCTCCCTGGAGTTCCC
>NZ_JAPPTK010000059.1:0-437 GCF_027587055.1 Vibrio sp. MarTm2
GCACTTAACAAACAATTCAACAGTGATTCGCAACGCTTGGCGCTCTCACTTCGGGTTGAGTTTAGTGTTTACAGCGCAGTGGTTTAGTTCAGTGTCTGCGCTGCTCACACGTTAATTGGGCGTTAGGCGACGGGCAGGAAAGTTCTATATTCTCATCTTCTTAGTTCTCTTTGAGTATTCGTTTTTCTAAGTCGGCAACTCAGTATTGTCGGCTCAAATTCTTGAATCTCTTTGGCCGTAAAACATGCCGAGTTTCGCGGGTTGCCTCATTTGTTTTCACAGTCGCTTGGTTGTGAGTTTCACTGGCTCAAAGTGTGGAAAGGGCAAGTTAATCGTAGCTTTCGTTTTTGCTGTTAGCCCGTAGCTGTTAGTTTCTCGGGTTCAAAAACTGCTTAGTCGCTGCAAATTCGTATTTCGTGGTCGTTGGAAATTTGGCT
>NZ_JAPPTK010000006.1:0-249793 GCF_027587055.1 Vibrio sp. MarTm2
AAAACCTCACTTTTAAAAAAGCTTTGTCTTGATACATTAAGTGATGGTAAGTTTTCTGTATTCTTAGATGGTTCAGAAATAAAGAGAGCGGATAGATTCAAAGATAGTAAAATAGAAGAGCATATAAAAAAACAATATGAAGACTTTAGCTTCGATAAATTGTTATCAACAGATCAAGATAGGTACATATTTATAGATAACTTTAACTTGGTCAGAGGGGATGAGAATTCGTTATTAAAGCTAATTAAAACCCTGAAGAAATATTTTACTAAGTTAATATTGACGGTTTCCGATTCATATACATTGAATCACGATAAGATAAAAGGAGACGGAATATTAAATGAATCATTCACTAAGCTAGAAATATTGAAGCTAGGCCACGCTTCTCGTTGGGAGCTTATAACTAAGTGGAACAACTTAAAAAATGAGTGTAGAGAATCAACTCAAGAATTAATAGTTAGAACAGATCATGCTAATAAAGAGATTAGTCGCGTAATAGGAAAAAATTATATTCCGTCAACTCCTTTCTTTCTATTGACAATGTTGCAGTCTATGGATACGAGCATAGCAGCAGAATTAAATACTAGTTCTTATGGCCATTATTATCACTACTTAATTACATGTAGTCTGGGGCTTGCTGGTGTAAAAAAAGATAAGTTAGATGGGATATTTACCTATATTACTGAAATGTCTTATTTTTTCTATAACTCAGAACATAAAGAATTATCAAGAGACGAACTGTGGGAATTTAACTCTAAGATCAATGAGGAGTATACACTTAAGATAGATTGTGACAGTAGAATAAATCAACTTGTTTCTGCAAAAATAATTAAGGAAAATAACGGGTTTTATTCATTTAGATACCCTTACGTATATTACTATTTCTTATCTAAATACTTATCTGACAATCTATCTAATGATGGTATTCAAAACATTGTTTCAGACCTTATATCAGGTTTGGATAAGAGAAAAAACATGAATACATTAATGTTTTTAACTCATCATTCAAAGGATAGTCGTATACTTGATGGTATAATTAACCACTCAAAGACTATACTATCCGATTGCAATACCTCTCGGCTAGACGAAGACGTACTTTTTATTAACAATATAATTGATGAGTTAAACTTAGAAGAATTTGTATTTGTTGAAGGTGATGTTCAAGAAAATAGGATTAAGGCTGCCAAGGAGCAAGAAGAATATGAAGACATTCAAGGTAACCATGAGGAAGAGTTTGATAATGGCGTTAATGAGGAAGATAGTGATAAGCCAAATTCATCATTAAACAACCTATTGCGAGATTTTAATCTCGCTTTCAAGTCAGTTGATTTAATTGGGCAACTGACCAGAAATTATCACGAGTCTCTAAAAACTGAACCAAAAGTAAACCTTATAACGGAAGCTATAGAAGCGCCACTGCGAGCATTAGAAGCAATCTTAAAGATAATGCGTGAAGATCATGAAACACTTATAGATATGCTCAAGAAGAGGATTCAGGAAGAATTTGAAGTGCCTGATAAGTCTAAAGATGATATTGATTTAATAGCTAGGCAGCTTTTATTTAATATGGTTAGGGTTGTATCATATTCAATTATTAAAAAAATATCTTCTGCGATTGGAAGTCGAGATCTTATTCCTCTTATAGAAAAGGCTTACAGTGGTAAAGATAAATCTAATGCTATAAGATTAATTGAACTTTCAGTTCAGTTAGACTTGGGTAATTTCGGGTCTATTGACAAAATAAAAAAAATGAGTAGAGATTTTAAAATCAATACGGTGTCAGGAAATATTTTAAGAGATCTAATTGCTGACTATCTATACATGTTTGAAGACTCAGAGCGTAATAGGAAAGCTGTTTGTGCTGCGCTCCAAATAAATTACATTCCAATGCAAAGTAATCAACAACAAAAGTTGATATCAAAAACTTCATAATGCATACAACCCGGCCTGACACCATCATGGCGGGTTGTAACGCATCATCAATACTGGACACTACGCTAAGCTAACGTCCAAACTTGAAGTTAATCATTTATGCTAATTTACTAAATGGCTTTAAACTATTTCTGCTCAAAAATGAGCTAACCACTCAGGTGAGTTTAAAAAGACAAGCAGTTGCGATTAATTTCTTTATTCGTGGCTGCCACCTTCCTAGGCTTCATCCAAATCTACCTCTGTTTCAATCAGCTCTGCCAATTCATCAGCATGCGCAGTATAAGCATCTAATCCTTCGAGTAGCTCTTGCTTGGTAAAAGTCTTCTTATCCATTTCTGTAGCCTCACTAGAAAGCAATTTAACCGAAAGTATAACACTGATGTAGGATTTACTCGGAAGCCGTTTAGAGGTGCTTTCAGATATGTTCTAGAGTTAAAGAATAAAGTAGGGGAGTAGGGCAGTGATTTGAGTCGTGGTGAAAATGGGTCTAAGATAGTTGAGAGAGAAACTACTGTATAAGTCCACCTTTCGTCCACACTTAATCCACCCATAAATGATGTGGTTATTGTGGGGTTGGGTAAAGTGGCGAAGTTTCAGTAAGTTGAAGAGAGTTGAGAGCGTTTTTGAGGGCTCAAAAACGGTGAAACCCCGATGTTGGTAGCATCGGGGTTTCGAATTTTTAGATGTCTCGGTTGGTAAGTCCGATAATCTTTATGCAAAAGGTTGGATTAAATCCGGATTAATTCCTTGGTAGGGAATTAGATGCGGATGAAGTCCATGTGCTCAACTTTTGGCTTGAACGCGTGACGTTGAACGTCTTGTGGCTTAACTTTAACTTCAGCGCCGTCGATTACTAGAACGATACCTTCGTAGAACTCAGGCTTGTCCATTTGGTTAACAACGTCATCGTGGTTAAGAACGATAGAAACTGCTGCTTCTTCACCGCCGTATACAACTGCAGGGAATTTACCAGCGTGACGTAGGCGGCGGCTCGCACCTTTACCTAGTTCAGTACGTACTACTGCTTCAAATTTCATAGTATTTACTCTCAAATATGAAAAAATTTAAATTCACATTCAGCGATGCGACCTCGCTCGAATGTGCTAATCGCTTAAGAGTAATTGGTAGTAACTCTATAAGCGAGCGCGGATACTAACACTGTGCGGGGGTTCTAGCAATAGATAATCATGCTAACGGAACATCTTTTGAGTAAATCTATTCAATTAGTTAGCAAAAGGTTGTGGTTATTGTTCGTCGTGCTGAATTTATGAGCGCAAAGTCAGCCAAACCGCGTCATTTTGATAGTGGACGTTGCCCTCACAAGTGAATCGAATCTGAATGGCTTTCTCACGGGCGGTTAAGTCTACCTTGGTTAAATTGTTTATCAACAGCACAACAGTTTAATGAAAGGGTATCGCTATGGAACAGTTAAGTATTGTCATTATCACATTCAATGAAGAGAAGCGCATTGGTCGTTTACTCGAAAATCTAAGCCAGCAAACGTATAAGAATTTTGAAGTCATTGTCGTTGATTCAAACAGTGATGACGCCACATGCGATGTGGCTAAAGCTTACAGCAACGCTTTGCCGAAGCTAACCGTACATAAAATGGCGGGGCGCGGTACCAGTTTAGGTCGCAATACAGGGGCGGAGTTGGCGCAGTATGAGCGTGTCCTGTTTTTAGATGCGGATGTCCAGTTAAGAGCCAATTTCCTTCAAGAAGCGATGATGCAATTGGAAGAGAAGAAACTTGAAGTAGCAGGTGTGTTCATGGGGGCTAATGGCTTACCACTGATTCACAAGCTGGGTTACGGTTTGTTTAATGTCGGCTTATACCTGACTCAGTTCTTTTTCCCGACGGCAGTGGGCGCTTGTATCTTCTCGACTAAGCGTGTGCATAAAGAAATCGGAGGGTTTGATGAAGAAATCGTCTTATGTGAAGACTGTGATTACGTCAAACGAGCCAGTCAAACTTGGCGATACCGCTTTTTAAATCTTACCTTCAGCTTTGACCCACGCAGGCTGGATCAAGACGGCGTCTTTAAAATGGGTTACACCTATTTATCTGCCAATGTTCGTCGATTCATCTTTGGGGAAATGCGTAAAAACGAGATGAATTACCAGTTCGGTCACTACAAAGAGCAATAAGCGTTAGTGGTGACGAAATGGAAGGCGTAGTTAGTCTATTTTTTGGGGCGTTAATGGATGCGTTAATTGGCCCCAATTTGTTTGTACCCGGTGAGCCATTTCTATTGGCCGCTGGGTACCAATTGCATCAAGGCATCGTTACTGGTGTGTTGGCAGTATTGTTGGGCGGGTTGATTGGAGATCAAGCCAGTTACTTTATTGGTCGTCGATTAGGTAAACCCGCTCAGAGAAAACTACTCAACTGGCAACCCAAAACGAGAAGGCCAATTGCGCGCTGTCGTCATTTAATGGCGACAAAAGGGAATGCGATTTTGGTGTTTGCTCGCCTGCTTGGACCTGTCGCTTGGGTTGTTCCGTTTATGGCAGGGACGCAGCAGATAGGCTGGAGACGCTTTTCGTTTTATTCATCTATTGGGTTGCTATTGGGTGTTGGTCAGTTTGTATTCTGGGGCTACTTGCTGGCGTACGGCGTCGAGAAGTTTCCAATGTTAAATGAAGCAAAGACGTTTCTGATAGAGCACAAACTGTCTCTATATGCTTTGGCTGCAACAGGGCTGTTTTATCTCGTCGCGAGGGCGTTCAACTGGCGCTATAAAGTGAGTGCGTCTGTTGCTGTTCTCATGGGGTCAGCCCTGCTTGCCAATTACCTGCACTTTTTTCTCTACTCAGACGACTTTTTGCAGGTTGAGAAAACAGCAGAAAAATCGAATCATATTGCGTATGTTGAGCCTAGTGAGTTGGAACTAAAAGCGTACCCCGGGCGGTCATCGGTGTTCGATGCCCAAGCGGTCAATGTTATCTACTATGGCGAGAACCCAAGGCAAATAATGCTTGATTTGGGTTGGATTGAGAACCAAACCTTCTCACGTAATGATCTAGAGTTGGAGGATTATCTATCTTTGCTCAAGCAGAATACGCCGCCAGTCTCGGATCTATTTTGGAACGGGGTGCCACAAGAAATGGCGTTTCAACTGCCGGGAAACTTGCTAAAACGTAGCCATATTCGTTGGTGGAAGGGAGGGGTTGATCCTCAATCAGAGACGCTGTTTTGGGTTGGTGCGCTGAGCTATGACAATGGCCTGCAACTTACGCCTTACTCAGGTATTGTCACTGTTTTGCACAGCATTGACCCCAATGTTGATGTCGAACGAGATAAACTGGCACTGCAAGTTATGCAGTTGCCGGGTTTACGCCAAGTGTCACTTAATGCGACCGCGTTGCCGACTAGCCTTGATGAAGAGCACGATTACTACTCAGATGGTAAAGTTTTGTTCATTCGAGACAACGAACTTCAGATAGCCGAACGTTAACAGAATACTTGCCAAATACGGTCTTTATTTTTTAGCAAATTGCGCTAGGGTAAGAGGCACACTAAATCGCTTACCCAATCGATCATCATGCTAATAATTAATCAAATTTATCGTCTTAATTTGTTGGCGGGATTCATTGAGAACCTTTCCACGGGGCATAAGGCGTCCCTTGGCACCAATGAAACCGCTTTGCTGCAGTACATGGTGGATAATCCTCACAGACCTTTGTCTAAATTAGAACTATTGGAATACGTATGGCACCAAAAAGGAGTGATCGTTGAAGAGAGTAGTCTGCTTCACTGTGTCTCTAACTGTCGTAAGGCGATAGGTGACAGCGGAGAAATCATCACCACGGTTCGCGGAGTTGGTTATCAATTTAATGGTCAAGTTTCAAGCGAAGAAGAACGTGAAGAAGTACCAGAGCCGGCACCCCAGCCGGAAATCCTCCAACCTCAGATTGTTGAAGCTGAAGAGTCTCAGATCAAGAAGCGTAACCTGATCTGTATTTCACTGTTCACGCTTGCCACCGTTGTCAGTTTTGCCCTTTTTTCCTTTACTCGCTCTCCTTGGGTGCAAGCTGACTATCAAGAACAACGATTTATTGGTTGTACTATCCAAGCCAATACGCAAGACAAACCCATTGTGATGACCAACGTGCGTATGTTCACGACCAATAATCAGGTGATATTGGTTGACGCAGATGGCCATTCAATCAGCTACCTTGTTGATGAAGTGGAGGTGCAATGTGAATAAGCTTCTTATTGGGTTGAGTTTAGCCTCGGGTGCGGCCGTTGGCGCAATGGCGGCATACATTTTTTCGCCGACGGTTAGCCTTAATGTCGTCAGCAAAACCTCGATTTTAGTCCCGACTAAACAGAAGACTGAACAGTTAAACATGCACGCGACCATCACACTTAAACGTTCGGGGCAGTATGAAGCGTATTTCTTTACCGACGAAAAAGTGGGCTATAACGCATCGGGCAATTATGCGTTTGATTACCACGGTTTGTCGTTAACGCCGACCTCATCGGAGAAGGTGATTCCAGAAGGTAAAAAGCTAAGTCTGATTGAGATGATGTTCTCGCAGCAAGGTATGCACTCTATGGAAGGGTTAACCATCATTCCACTCTCTGATAAGCAGATGATAATGGTCGCGCCTCGATACTCCTATCTGTTTAGCGAAGTTACCCCTTAATCATAGGAGATTTTAAGAGCCATTTTTACTGGCTTTTTTATTGATTTAAATTCAATAAAATCAAAGGTTTGATATTTTTTTATAATCGCTAATTATTAAAAATCCTTTCGCTGACAAAGCGTTAACTTTGTAGGAGAAGTCTTAGGTATAACAACCGCAAGTTTCATCAATTAGAGACAAGCTATGACTCAGTACCTAAATTCTCCACTGTCGGTTTTCTGCGCAGTAAGTGCACTTTTTGCAACACACGTTTCTGCCGAAGAGACTCAACCTGCTATCCCTGTAACGGTAGAAGTGGTGGCGAAACAAGTCCATCAATCTTCGATTGAGGAAGTAGGGAAAGTAAAAGCAACAGATTCAGCGGCGTTAACGTTCAGCGCGGGTGAAAAACTTAAAGCCCTGAACTTTGAAGATGGCGACCAAGTTAACAAAGGCGATTTGATCGCACAGCTAGATGATGCACAAGCGCGAGCAGAATTGGATAAAGCCAAAAGCTCATTAGCGCTGGCAGAATCCAAGCTGGATCGCGTGCTCGCATTATTGAAAAAGCAACCTGATTCCATGTCTGCACAAGATGTCGAAGAGCTTAAGCAACAAGCCAATCTGGCTCGCGCCGACTTCCGTCAAAAGAAAACCGATCTGCAAAACTACCAATTGGTGGCTCCGTTTAACGGCCAACTGACTAATTTTACCCACTCAGTAGGCAGCCGAGTTGAGGCTGCGACGGCGTTGGTCAGCTTAATCAAGCTCGATCCTGTAGAAGTTCACTACTCAATCAGCCAAAACGAAGTCGGTAAAGCGCAGCTTGGCCAACCAGTATCGATTTCGGTTGACGCGTATCCTAACCAATCTTTTGTTGGCAAAGTGAACTACATTGCGCCTTTGGTCGATGAAAGCTCTGGCCGCGTTGAAATTCACGCCCATTTAGAGAATCAAAACAACCAACTGGTGCCAGGTATGTTTGCCAAAGTGTCACAAACCGTTGGTAAAGACAGTGCGGAGTTGGTGGTGTCACAGACCGCTGTTGATACTAATGGTGACCAGCGTTTTGTCTGGGTGATTGAAAATGACAAAGCAGTTAAGCGCTCGGTTGAGCTGGGCGATAATACAAATAATGGCTATGTCACGATTAAGTCGGGCTTGAAATTGGGTGAGATTGTGGTGGTCACGGGCCGTCAAAATCTAAATGAGCACTCTTCTGTAGCGGTGCAAAACTCTGTGTCAAAAGTGACGCTACCTTCGCGAACTTTACCTGCTACACCTAAACCCGCACCAAGCGAGGAAGTGAAGCAGGCGGTTAACAAAGACGCGAGTAAAGAAGTAAAACCAACCAATGAGCAATCTGAGGAGGTAACGAATGAAGCTGCCTGAGATATGCATTAAACATCCAGTGCTCGCATCCGTGCTGAGCATTGCAATTGTCCTACTGGGTATTGTCTCTTATCAAAAGTTGGCGATTCAGTATTTCCCTGAGCGTCAAACCGCATCAGCAACAGTGAGCGCTTCGATTACCGGTGCGAGTGCAGAGTTTATGTCGCAGAACGTGGCTGATGAGCTGATCACCGCGGTGACGGGGCTAGATAAGATTAAAACCATGACGACGGATTGTCAGGAGGGCAGTTGCTCTCTGAAAATTCAGTTCGAAGATGGGGTCAGTGACGTTGAATACGCGAGTCTTATGAACAACTTGCGTAGCAAAGTAGACGGTATTTCCGATTTTCCACCGGCAATGACAGATAAGCCAACCGTTACGGATGACTCATCTGAAACGTCTATGCCAAGTAACATCATCACCTTTGTGAATCGCGGCGAGATGGACAAGCAGGAAATGTTTGATTTCATTAGCCAGCAATTGGCTCCTCAGTTTAAGAATGTACTGGGTGTCGGCGGTGTATGGGGGCCATATGGTGGCTCAAACCGAGCTATTCGCGTTTGGTTACAGCCTGAGCGTATGGCGGCACTAAACGTCAGTGCTTCTGATGTGGTAGGCACGTTAAGTACTTACAACGCGACATTTACTGCAGGTACGATCAAAGGTGAAGTCCGTGATTTCTCAATCAACCCGGTTAACCAAGTCACTTCAATTGAAGACGTGCGCGACCTTGTTATTCGTGTCGACAATGGCAACATCATCCGCGTCAATGACGTAGCAGATATTCAAATGGGAGAGGAGAGCCTAGAGCCGAGTATGCTTAGCGTCGATGGCAACATGGCGATGTCTCTTCAGGTGCTACCGCTTAAATCTGAAAACCCAGTGACGGTTGCTAACCGAGTGAAAGCAACCATGGAGACCATGCAGGTGCCTGAAGGCATTGAAATGAAGATGGTCTACAACCAGGCGGACTTTATTGAAGAAGCGATCGATCAAGGTTTTATGACGCTAGTCGAAGCGATTGTGTTGGTTTCTGTGATTGTGGTGTTGTTCTTAGGCTCACTGCGTGTCGCGGCCATTCCATTGATCACTATTCCTGTGTGTGTCATTGGCGTATTTGCGGTTATGGCAATGCTTGGATTTAGTATCAACGTATTGACCATATTGGCGATCATCCTAGCCATTGGCTTGGTGGTGGACGACGCGATTGTGGTAGTAGAAAACTGTTATCGTCACATCGAAGAGGGGCTATCACCCTTTGAAGCAGCACTTAAGAGCTGTAAAGAGATCGTCTTCCCAGTTATCGCGATGACATTAACTCTGGCAGTGGTCTATTTACCTATCGGTTTAATGTCTGGCTTAACGGCGGATCTGTTCCAACAATTTGCGTTTACCTTAGCGGCGTCTGTGATTATTTCTGGCTTTGTTGCATTAACGTTGTCACCAATGGTGAGTGCTTATATGTTGAAATCAGTGACAACGTCACCAAAGTGGTTTCAATGGGTTGAGACAAAGCTAAATGCCATGACAGACAAGTACATGACATTCCTCAGTGCTTGGTTTAAACGCCCAATGCTGGTTATCGCAGGTACAACGTTGTTAACGGCGCTGTCTATTGTCGCAGTCTGGACCATGCCAAAAGTTTTATTGCCAACAGAAGATACTGGTTTCATCGAAGTCACGTCTCATGGCCCGGCGGGGGCAGGGCGACTGTACGACCTTGAAAACGCTGATCAGATCAACGCGGTATTTAAAGGTAACCAACAAATTGATGCAAACTTGGCCTACATCGAAAGTGCGCCAACAAACCATGTGCTACTAAAACCTTGGGAAGAGCGTAACCAAAGTGCCGATGAGGTCATTGATGAGATGAGCGCTAAGGCTAAAGAAAGTATCTCAGCCTACACGACTTCCTTCTCTGTGCGCTCTGCCGACAACCTTGATGTGGCGGACAATTTGATTTTGCAAGTTACGACGGTCAACCGTGACTTAGATGAATTGTTAGACACGGCAGCGAAAGTGGTGGAGTTGCTTGAAGGCTATGAAGGGTTAACCAATGTAGATAACTCAACTCACCGAGATCAAATGCGCTTTGACTTGTCGATTGACCGTAACGCGATTGTGTTATCAGGTGTTGATTATGGCAATGTGACCAATGCGATTTCTACTTTCCTAGGTTCAGTGAAAGCCGCTGATCTACAAGCGGATGATGGTTTCACTTATCCCATTCAGGTTCAGGTTAACCGCAAAGCATTAGGTGACTTTAAAGTACTCGATAAGCTGTACGTCAGCTCTGAATCAGGCCAGCGACTGCCGTTGTCTCAGTTTGTTTCGATCAAGCCTGTGACTGCAGAGTCGAACATCAAAACGTATGCGGGCAAAGATGCGGCAGAAATTACCGCGGACCTTGCTCCGGGTTACAGCGCAACGGATATTCAGACCTTTATTGACACTGAACTACCGGCGCTACTGAAAGCGGGGCAAAGCTACCAATATGACGGCGTGGTGAAAGAGCTCAATGAGTCGTCGGCGGGGATGCAAATGTTGTTTGGTTTAGCGTTGATTTTCATCTTCCTAATCCTGGCGGCTCAATTTGAAAGCTTCATTGATCCTCTAGTGATCATGATGACCGTACCGTTATGTCTGGTTGGCGCGGTGCTAACGCTGAGTGTGTTTGGCCAAAGCATTAACATGTACTCGAAGATTGGCTTGCTAACTCTGGTTGGGTTGGTGACCAAACACGGCATTTTGATGGTTGAGTTTGCTAACTTGAAGCGTAAAGAAGGCTTAGGCGTTTACGACGCGGCGGTAGAGAGTGCACGTTCTCGACTGCGTCCTATCTTGATGACGTCGTTGACCATGATAGTCGGCTCTTTGCCACTGGCACTAGCCGAAGGCCCGGGCTCGTTAGGTCGAGTGAACATCGGTTTAGTACTGGTTGGCGGGTTAACAGTGGGTACTTTCTTCTCCCTGTTCATCGTACCAATGGCGTATGTGGCTATCGCCAAAGTACGTGAAAAAATGCAAAACAAATCTCAGCTGGTGGAGGTGTAATTTATGTTGGTGATTAATGGCACCCACTTACTCAATCCAGATCAGGGTTTCATTCAGAGCCTGAACACTCATGTTCGTCATCCGATTGGGATTAACGAAATCACTCTGCTCAATTACATGATTGAGCGCAAAGGTGAAACGCTAACGAAAGATGAAATCATGCATGAAGTCTGGCTAAAGCGTGGCATTGTGGTTGAGAGCAGCAGTTTGTTGCATTGTATTTCAAACTGCCGCCGAGCGCTGGAAGATAAAGCGGCCATGGTGATACGCACGGTGCGAGGAATTGGCTATGAGTTTGACGCTTGCATTGAACCTTTCCAAGAGTTGAATACTGCTGAGGTGACTCAAGAGGAGCAGGTAGAATCGACCGTCGAGCAGATTGAGGAGCTGGCGATTGAGCCAGCTTCACAAAGCACGTCAATGAAGCAATGGGCGCTTGTCGCTGGGGTGGTCTTAGCCAGTGCAGGGCTGAGCTATGCACTCGTCGAGAAGCTTCATTCGCCGATACAAACGACCAGCTTCGAGCAACTGCACTACAGCCAGTGTACGTTTTCACCTAAAACAGAGCTGGCAAACATCCATTATCAAGAGGTGACTGTGTATAGATTTGACGACCTATCATTGCTGGTGAGTGCTGATGGGCGTTCCTTGAGTTTTGCAAGCGAGAGTAATGGGGTGCATTGTGAACAATAAGATAATCATAGGCGCGGTTGCATTGGGCGCTGTCCTTGGTGGAGCCGCTTCTTACTTAGATAGTAATAAGCTCAACCGCCACTTTAACAGCAGTACTATTGCGTACGTAGAAGCATCCAATCCAGATGATTCGTTCGCAAAGATGATTCCACTGAGGTTTGAGTTGACGTTAAAAGAGAACAGTGGCTATGACGTCTATGCGGCCATTCCTAACAGTAAAGTCGGTTACATGACTTCAGGTGACTATACATTGGACAGTGATGGCGTGTTTTTTAATATTCAAACTCACAGCCCGCTAAGGGCTGAGGGTAGCCATTATGGCCCAATAGAGCAGCTGTTCTTGCGTCGAAACGCATTTGAAGGACACAGAAAAGTAGCCAAATTAGAAGATAACAAAGCAGCCTTGATAGGCCATAAAGTGGTGTTACTGCTCAATTATTAAAGCTGAAACCACTAAAAAAGCGATGCTGAGCATCGCTTTTTGTTTTTAGGAAGGAGCATAACTTACACGAAGAGGGAAAGTGACCGAGTTAGCTAGAGAGTTTAAGGTGCAGTACTGCTTTTAGTCCACCCATCGAGCTTCTCTCTAGCGTGAAATTGCCGCGATAGCTGTGGGCCATTTCGCTAACAATATTCAATCCGAGCCCGGTTCCTGGGGTTGTCTCATCTAATCGCACACCACGTTTGATGACCTGTTCGAGTTTTTCTTCAGGGATGCCACAACCATCGTCTTCGATAATGATGTCGATTTCTTGATTCGAGTGTGTCGCTGAATGAACTCGAATGATGGAGCTTGACCACTTGTAGGCGTTTTCCAATAAGTTACCAACCATCTCATCAAAGTCGGTGTCTTCGACGGCAACGACAAGTTCAGAGTCGATTTCATTAATCAGTGTCACGTCTCGATGCGCGTAGACTTTATCAAACGCGAGTGAAATGGCGTCAATTCTCTCTGACGGGTTGGTTTTCACCGACAAAATGTTTTTTGAGCCGGCCATTCGAGCGCGACCAAGATGGTAATCAATTTGGTGCTGGATTTGGCTTACTGGGTCTTGCAGTCGATCACGAATGTCTTTCTCAGACGTACTGATCTCGTTTCTTAGTACCGATAGCGGTGTTTTGAGCGCATGTGAAAGGTTGCCTGCGTGGTGACGGGCGCGTTCAAGCAGCTCTTGATAGTGGAACAGCAACGCATTCAAGTCGAGCACGATAGGGGCAACTTCGCGTGGGTATTCTCCATCTAGGCTTGCTTTGTCTCCAGAGCGTACTTGCGATAGCTCTTTATGCATTTTGGTAAGGGGGCTAAGAGACCATTGGACCTGAATCACGATGATCATGAGAACGCCAAAATAGAGCAGGGCGAGGATAACCCAAAGTTGGCCCATAAGTTCGGCAACGGTGTCTTCTAGCGGTTGTTCATCAATGCCGATTAACACATCAATTGGACCGTCATATTCGGGGAAGTAAAGTGACGTTTCAATATAGATGAGACGCTCATCGCGTGCGCCTAGTGCGTGTTTTTCCCCTTTATCAAAGGTGATTTTTTTGTCCCAAAGCGAGCGTGAGCGAAGTTGATCTGCCGCGTTGTCAATAGACCAGTAGAGGCCACTGTATGGGCGATTGAATCTTGGGTCGGAAAGGGGAGTCGCTAAGGTCAGTTTGCCACTTTCATCGACTTCGATAGAGGCGGATAACTCATCAAGATAGAGAGAGAGCTGTTCGTTGGTCGAGTCCAACATATAGCTGAGCACCTGTTTGGGTACCGTTACGCCCGCAGCGATGACCATGGCGGTCAACCAAACAACGGCTGCCAGTACGAGGCGGCGTCTTAAGCTGAGGCGTTTAAGCGGGTAACGTATCTTATTCAGCATTCAATTGATATCCCAATCCTCTCACTGTTTTGATCACTTTAGGCGCAATTTTCTTTCGAATACGACCAATAAACACTTCGATGGTATTGGAGTCACGGTCAAAATCTTGCTTATAGATATGTTCCACCAGCTCGGTACGTGAGATGACCTTTTCAGGGTGGTGCATGAAGTAAGCGACAACCTTAAATTCAAGAGCGGTGAGGCTGATCGCTTGCCCTTGCCACATGACTTTAGACGTGCGGGTATCAAGGCTCAAGTTACCATTTTGAATCACAGGAGAGGCATTGCCCGAAGCGCGGCGAAGCTGAGCACGAATACGAGCAATCAGTTCGACCATTTCAAACGGTTTGGTTTGATAATCGTCGGCGCCAGCATTCAACCCTTCAACGCGTTGGGTGAGTGTATCTCGCGCACTGAGGATGATGATGGGGGTGTTGATGTTTTCATCACGAATGCTTTTCAGTACCGTTAGCCCATCAAGCTTGGGTAAGCCCAGATCAAGAACGATCGCTTCCCAGTCTTCTGAGGTAGCGCGATAGAGTGCGTCAATGCCATCGGTTGAGAGTTCTGGCGTCCAACCGTTTTGCTCAAGGGCTTCAACGATCTGTTCACCTAGGCGTGGTTCATCTTCTACGACAAGTATCTTCATATTATTGGTCTTCTAGATTCTTAAGGGCTTTTTTAAAATGGCGGCCTTTTATCAGCAGCATTTCGAGAGTTTCCGCATTGTATTCAACTTTGATGATGTTGTTTTGGTGATTGATCTTCAGCTCGTAAACCCAAATGTCGTCATCCTCTTC
Organism: Vibrio sp. MarTm2; assembly: GCF_027587055.1. Classification (NCBI taxonomy): domain Bacteria; kingdom Pseudomonadati; phylum Pseudomonadota; class Gammaproteobacteria; order Vibrionales; family Vibrionaceae; genus Vibrio; species Vibrio sp. MarTm2. The sequence continues at coordinate 14,376 of NZ_JAPPTK010000006.1, forward strand.
TAACTCAACTTCAATGATGCGTCCTCGCAAGTCGCGTTCAACAGCGGCATACATTTCAGAGAAAGGACGAATAACGCCTTTTTTGACGGCGTCATACACTTCATCTTGATCTTCTTCAAACTCAATTCTGGTTCCGGGTTTGTGCACATCTTGCACTAGCTCGTGGCCGTTATGGTCAGCCGCTACACAGCTGAAACTGGATAGAGAAAGTAGGCTAAGCATCAATGGAATGGAAAGAGATTTCATTTGGCGCACTCTCAATAGGTTGAATAGTCACAGTGTAAATGAACGAAGATGAATGGTGAATGAATAGTTGCCGTGCGGTCAAAACTGCTCCGCTTACAAAGTCTTACTTACTCTTAATATTGATAAGGATATCATCGCTGGGTTTGTATATTCGGTGTTAATTTATTAAAGCGGGTTTTACTCAATGGTTAGCAGGTTACTGGTTCTGTTTACGCTGTTTTCTAGCTTAGTGTATGCGGGTGATGGTAAGACAACATACACGTTGTCAGATGTCGACTATCGTCTGTTTGCGTCCAGTGAGCCTGCTGATGTAATTGCACAATCATCGAGTGAATATTTTAGCAGTGGCGTCATGTGTCGACCGAGTGCCAACGAGTCTTGCTGGCTTGAACTCTCTACAGCGGATGATGGCTTTGGCGATTACAGCCTTATTTTGAAAAGTTTGTCCTCTCGGGAAGGGGATGTCTATTTTGTCCATCAATCGAAAATCCAGCATAAACAGCAATTTGACCAATACCGCACCTTAAACTTGGAACGTAAATGGCCCTTTGAACGGGTGTTGCTAAGGTTCGATACCGGAAAATCAGTCAATGTCAGTACGATATTTATGCCCAACACTGTGTTGGCGAAAAAACTCATCGTCAATAATGGTATTGCACTGGCGATAACCTTGTTTATTTTTGCTGTCAGTCTGTTTTATGTGTTGAATGTCTGGCGAGTAAAGCGCTTTCAATCCGTCTATATTCTTCTTTACTCGGTTTCGTTTCTTCTGTTCTACATCTACAACTTCGGTTTTATATGGGATGGGTTGGATGAACTGGGCGTCTACATTCACCGATTTTTTGTCAGCCCTTATTGGTACGTTGCGTATACCGGCGCGCTGACAAGTTTGTATCTAATGATTGTCAGTGCAAGTGGTCTCCAAACCAATCACAGTCATTTCGCGATGTGTATAGGGATAGTGGCGCTTCAGGTTGCGATTATCTATTTTTCGCTGTTCCCCATATATTTAGTGATCAATAACACTTTGTTGGCGGCGCTTTCACTGTGTTTGTTGCTGAACGAGAAGAATATTAAGCATAAGCGCTATATTCTGTTTTGCTATCTGGTCTGTTTTCTCTCGTCGTATATGGTAGTGGAAACCTCGTTATCGCAGTCTAGGTTAACGCTTTATTTTTATGAAATTCAGTTGCTGTTTTTCATTTCTCATATGCTACTTATCTTGATCTGTATTTATGAGCTGTCAGAGCTGAGAGTGGTTAATTTCGGTGATTATAAGAAGCTAAAATCTTCGTCCATTCAAGACTTTATGACAGGGCTGCCGAATCGAAAGGCGATCAAATACAAGTCAAAGCTGCCAAACTCGATGTGCTTTTACTATATCGATGCAGACAAGCTCAAATTCACCAATGACACACAGGGGCACCATGTCGGCGATCGTATGTTGATTGGCTTGGCAAACCGGATTAAAGCGATTGCGGAAGAGTGCTTGGGTGAGGTCTATCGTGTTGGCGGTGACGAATTTGTGCTTGTGACGGCCAAATCTGCATCCAATGCGCTGATTCAATCGCAACAAGAAGTGGCATATGGAACAGGAGATGAGCAGTGTTTTCAGTTTAGCTTCGGACGTTACCGGAGCGTGCCGGGTGAATTGGTAGAGGACAGCATCTACAAGGCGGAGTACTGCTGCCGTAAAGCCAAGCAGTTAAAACGTCTTTTTCAGGATTGGTGTGACCAAGATGAGTTAATGCTTTACTCATTGCCAAGCTTGAGAATCGAAGCCATTAAACTGATAGAGTCGGACCGATTGGTCTGCTTTGCTCAGCAGATTGTTTCTCATTCATCCTCAGAGCAGCGCTATGAGCTGCTATGCCGATTAAAACGAAGTGACCAAGAAGGGGAGTTTCATTCTGCTGGTCAAGTTCTGGATATTGTGGCGTCCCATGGTCTCGAAAAAGAGCTCGATATCAAGATGCTTGCGTTTGCTCGCCAGTTTTTAACGCAGCATGACAATTTATATCTGAACTTAAACTTTTCGGTAAAAACCTTGTTTGAACCGCATGTGCTTGGATTGATCGAGCAGTTCCCACCGTCGAGTGCAAGGCGATTAACCATAGAGGTGACTGAGCAAGTGTTCTATCGAGCGGATGCCAAGTTTAAGAGTGTGGTGGCAAAGCTAAAGGCACTCGGTGTCGCGATTAGCCTAGATTATTTCGGTTCGGGGTACTCTTCCTATTCCATCTTGTCAGAAGTACAGTTTGATATGATTAAGATCGATGGTTCACTGATCAAAGATATTCATCTCTCACGCTTTAAACAGCATATGGTGAAATCAATGGTCGAGTTAGCATCGATGGACAATATACGTTTGGTTGCCGAGCGCATAGAGCTGCAATCTGAACTCGATATCCTGAAGCGACTTGGCGTTAAATATACTCAAGGGTATTTACTGCATAAGCCAGAATTGGCGTCATACCGATTCGATAGCATTTCTCATCAAGCGCATGAGACAACATGCGCTTCACAGTGGGTTGTGAACTAATCAGCAAGCTCATCGGTGAAAATTCGATCTCTCAGTTTCCAGAACCTACCCACCTTACGAGCGATGATAAACTGAGGTAGACGGAATCGATGCTGGTTGTTGACTACCTTGGTCGGTGATGCGTCATCAAACGGACGGTGTTTATCCGCCAAATGAGGACGAACAAACTGGTCTTTAAAGCGTTGCTTTTGGTTCTTGGTTGTCAGGGACCAAAACTCGTGAACTTGCGCCTGATTGTCGCCAATGTACGTGACCTTTAGGCTGCTTTTGCCTTTCTCGTCTTTGTGGACGGCTAATGTCATGTCTCGGCATTCAAATACTAACGCGTCTTTTAAGTTCAGCGCCTCTTTGAGTTTCTTGTCCGGGTCAACCAGCGTGGCATCGCACTCGTGACAAATACGTGCTGCAATGTCGTTATCAGCGCCGCATTCTCCGCAATACTTGGCGCGAAAACGGTAGTTACAATGCTCTCGTTCCCCCGTTTCTTCGTCTTCAAAAAAGCCTTGGCATTTGCGCCCGAAGTGTTCGATCAGAAAGCCATTGTTGTCTAATTTTCCCCAGAAATTGTTGTTAAAACCGCAAGCAGGGCAAGGAATAGTAATGATCTCGCTGTCGGAGTCTGGCTTCGCGTCGCCAACTTCAGGCTGATACAGATCGTAGCTGTTTCCGGCGTAGTCGAGGACCAAGCACTCTTCTTTACCCGGAGATAAACGAAGCCCTCGGCCGACGATCTGCTGGTACAAACTGATGGACTCGGTAGGTCGCAAGATAGCAATCAGATCAACGTGAGGGGCGTCGAACCCTGTTGTTAACACAGAGACATTGACCAGGTATTTCGTTTTACGGTCTTTGAAGCTTTGAATGATGCTATCGCGTTCAATCGTCGGCGTGTCGCCAATCACGAGGGCAGTTTCACCTTCTGGAAGTAATCCGTAGATTTCTTGTGCGTGCCTAACGGTGGCGGCGAAAATCATCACGCCTTGTTTGTCTTTGGCTAGGTGGATGATTTGCTCAACAATCTGAGGCGTAGCGCGCTTGGCTTTATCAATTACCATATCCATTTCGGATTCTTTGTAACGTCCGGTTGAGGCGGGAGTCAACTGCGAGAAATCGTAACTCAACACAGGCGCATCCATCATTCTCGCGGGCGTTAAGAACTTCTCATCGAGCAAATAGCGGATGGGCAGCTCGAAAATACAGTCGCGGAAGAACCTTGGCTCTTCGGTGCGTACCAAGCCGCGAGTATGATATTGGTATATCCAACCCATCCCAAGGCGATACGGTGTGGCGGTCAGTCCAAGTACTTTGATGCCAGGGTTGAGCTCTTTGAGGTGACCAATCACTTTTTGGTAACTGGTGTTTTTGTTGTCTGGGACGCGGTGGCACTCATCAATCACGAGTAGAGAGAACTGGTTCTTGAACTCGTCAAGATTCCTCACCACCGATTGAACGGAAGCAAATACCACCTGTTGATCGGTTTCTTTGCGTCCCAAGCCCGCCGAATATATCGCGCCTTTTAACCCATAGCCTTCATACTTTGCATGGTTTTGTTCAACCAGTTCCTTTACATGGGCAAGCACAAGAACGCGCCCTTTGGCTAAACGCGCCAGCTCTGCGATCACAAGGCTCTTTCCGGCACCGGTCGGCAATACAAGAACAGCAGGAGACGAGTGCTTACGAAAGTAATGAATAACGGCTTTGACGGAGTCGGCTTGATAGGGGCGAAGTGTATACATAAATTGTGTGAAATAGCTCAACTATTTGTGGCAGTCGCACTATAATACCCCACCTAACAAAGATGAGGTATTCATGCGTTTAGATAAATATTTGTGTGATGCACTGGGTGCGACACGTAAAGAAGCAACAAAAATCATTAAAAGTGGCGACGTAACGGTCAATGACGTTATGCAAAAAAGTGGTGCGTTTAAAGTTACCGATGCGTGTGTTGTTGAGTGGCAGGGACGCGAAGTTCAAAAGCCTGGCCCGCGCTACATTATGCTGTTTAAACCGGATGGTTTTGTTTGCTCGCATGAAGATGGTTTCAACCAAACGGCGTTCGCGTTGCTTGATGAAGTGAAAATGGAAGATCTACATTTCGCAGGTCGATTGGATGTTGATACTACAGGTTTGGTGCTCATTACCGATGATGGTCAATGGTCACACCGTATTACTTCACCTAAGCATAAGTGTGAAAAGACGTATCGTGTTTGGCTGGTGGATCCCATCGGGGGCGACTACGCGGATAAACTCGCCCAAGGCGTAGAACTTCGCAATGAAAAAGAGCCAACATTGCCTGCAAAAATGGAAGTGGTAAATCATGATGAAAACGAACTGCTACTGACCATCACGGAAGGCAAGTACCACCAAGTAAAACGCATGTTTGCAGCCTTGGGCAATAAAGTTGAGCATCTGCACCGTGAACGTATTGGTGCTATCGAGCTCGATTATTCGCTTGAACCGGGTGAATATCGCTACCTAACGGAAGAGGAAGTAGACTCTGTTTGGAAGTAATGCTCGTTATAGGAAATAGTTTAGTTCCAAATAGGAACTAGTTATTTTTATCAATTTGATTGAATATAGATCAGTTCAAGGCTCGCGGATGCGAGTCTTTTGTTTCTGTTTGGTTGCAGCACGGACGCTGCATATCTAACGCAACCGAGTAGGAGTCTTATGCCTAATTCTGCAGTCGAGCAAACCAGCACCCCACAAATCAATTTTCTTATCTTCGTTATTCTTGGGGCGATTGGTGCATTAACACCGCTCGCGATTGATATGTATCTACCTGCCATGCCAACGATCGCAAAAGATCTTGGGGTCGCGGAAGGTGCTGTTCAAATTACATTAACCGCTTATACCGCGGGCTTTGCTATCGGCCAGTTGATTCATGGCCCACTAGCTGACAGTTATGGACGCCGCCCAGTGCTGTTACTGGGTGTGCTGTTTTTTGGTATCGCTTCTGTGGTCAGTGCGACCACCACGGGAATCGAAGCGCTCACTTGGGTACGTACGGCTCAAGGTTTTGCAGGCGCTGCCGCTGCGGTGATTATCCAAGCGGTGGTACGCGACATGTTTGATCGCGAAGACTTTGCCCGCGCAATGTCGTTTGTCACTCTGGTAATGACAGTCGCGCCACTGGTGGCCCCTATGGTGGGGGGACACGTTGCCGTGTGGTTTGGCTGGCGCGCTATTTTTTGGATTCTGGCTGGTTTTGCGGCAATTGTTATTTTGCTGGTGGTCTGGAAAATCCCAGAAACGCTCAGTGAAGAAAAAAGGCAGCCTCTGCGTTTTAGAACGACGATGCGCAATTACTTCAGATTGTGTGCGAATCCGACTGCGATGGGGCTCATCTTCTCTGGGGCATTTTCGTTCTCTGGTATGTTCGCGTTCTTAACCGCGGGTTCGTTTGTCTATATTGATATCTATGGCGTGCGTCCTGACCAATTCGGCTATTTATTTGGGCTGAATATTATCGCCATGATCATCATGACAAGCATTAATGGCCGCTTGGTAAAGAAAGTCGGCTCCCATAACATGCTTCGTTTTGGTCTGGCTGTTCAGTTAATCGCCGGTTTGGGGCTTTTTGTCGGTTGGTTACTTGACCTAGGCTTATGGGGCACAGTACCTTTCGTGGTCATGTTTATTGGTACGATTTCGACCATAGGCAGTAACTCAATGGGGCTGCTACTCAGTGGCTACCCAACCATGGCGGGTACGGCGTCATCACTTGCTGGCACGTTGCGATTTGGTACGGGTTCCATTGTTGGTGCAATTGTGGCGTTTATGCCTGGTGGTGCTACTTGGCCTATGGTGACAACAATGACGGCATGTTCCGTGTTGTCTGCCGCGTTATATTGGATATTTGGAAGAAAGGCGTAATGTCTGAATACACGATTGAAATTCAAAAATTAGTCAACACCGCGCTCGCTGAACTGGCTGCCGAGCACAAATCTGGTAAAGCGGTGAATGCGCCTGCAGCAAACAACTTGTACTTGTTGCGCTGGGTAACGCGAGCGATCAAAGCTCAACGATTTCCTCGTGTTGTCAGTGGTGATCTCATCCGCTGGCAAAAGATGGGACGCTCAAAAGGCAATGATGCAGGCTTGATGATGACCTTTGAGCGTATCTCAAAATACTACGCTCAATTCTTTCCTGAAGGCCAACAAGATCGCGTGATTAAAGATCATGAGATCAATGCGTTCATTGACATGATGGAAGAGCAGGGCTGGGAAGTGACAACATCAGAAGCCTTGGTCGACTGCGGAAAGATTCAGATCTTTACTGAAGGTCCGAACTCTCTGGCGATGTGTACGGAACAGTGTGAAAGCTGTTTTGATGGTGAAGTGATGATCAAACCGATGAATTGGTTTGTAAGAGGCCATCACGCTGACTTTATTGAAAAGGCATCGGCAGCAGGGTTTATGGTTCACAAAGTGACCGACTATAAGTCTAACGTGAAATATCATGGTGAATACTTGGTTTACCCTGATAACCGAGGCGAGCATTTAGCGGAGATTCCGCTTAGCTTCAAAGCGTAGTAAGCCCCTAAGAAAGAGCTCCTATTATTGGAGCTCTTTTGATTTACGGACAATGGCTTTAACCATCCCTTTAAAGATAAACAGATGCGCTGGCATCATGGCAAACCAATAGAGCAATCCGAGCAACCCTTGTGGGTGCCACCAAGCGGTCACGTTTAAGACTCGTTTTTCTCCTAGATCTTCAATGGTGAATTCAAGCCTTCCTAAGCCAGGTCCTTTCATACCAAATAGCAGGGATATGAATCGATTAGGTTCACAGCGAATCACCTTCCAAGAATCAATGAAGTCACCGACTTGAAGCTCTGGACCGGGAGGAGAGCGACGAATCGGTTTCTGTCCGCCAAAGAAAATATCCAGCCATTCTCGTGTGCGCCACAGTAAGTTAGCGAAGAAGTACCCTTCTTTTTTACTACCAATCTGGCGGACGACTTTCCACAGCTGCTCACTTGAAAGCGAGGTCTCGATGCTTGCTCCGGTTTGTTTCGGGTAATAGCCATAACCCGCTTGCCAGCGCTTTAGTGCTGCGGGGTCAAATCCCCAAACTTCACTTCGCACAAAGGTTCCCTCAGCAGTAATGCTATTGCTCACCATTTCTCTAAACGAAATAAGAGGTTGAGGGAATCGCTGCCGAATAGCGGTGGAGTCAGCGATAAAATCGTGCTCCAGTCCTGAAAGTAACGCTGCTCCAATGCTCGAAGGTACGGAAGTAACTACGCCTAACCACTTTGACGCCATGGATGGAGTAAGTAGAGACGTGGACCACAGCTTTATCGGCTTTTTAATGACATCACTAATCACGTGGAACTGGTCTCGATAGGTTAGGGTATCGGGACCTCCGACTTCATAGAGCGCATTCTCAGTCGGTGTTTCTTCAGCAAGTGAGAGCAAATAGTGATTGAGATTTGGCAAGGCGATAGGGTTGGCTTTTGAATCTACCCACTTTGGCGTCACGAGTATCGGCATGTTATAGACAAAATCACGCATTATCTCAAAAGCGGCGGAACCGGGACCAATAATGACGCCGGCACGAAGTTCCGTAATAGGCACACCTGAACGACGAATAATGTCACCCGTCATACGTCGAGCTTTCAAGTGCTCAGAGTTGCCCGTCTGTGGCTGAATTGCGCTTAGGTAAATGACATGCTTAACAGCGCTGTTCTCTAATGCCGTTTTGAAGTTTTCAGCCAGGGAGAGTTCGTAGTCAAGGAAATCGTGGCCGTGTGCCATGCCATGGACAAGAAAATAGACTAAATCAAACTGAGGAACTAAGGCTTGCGTTGCATCGAGATCGGCAAGATCCAAATAGCAGATGTTCAAGTTTTGATGGGGGGTGATTCGTGCAGACAAATAATCAATTTGTCGAGCGGCAGCAGTGACATAGTAACCTTTTTCGCACAATTGAAATAACAGTTGCGAACCGACATAACCGGATGCTCCAAGGACAAGCACTTTTTTCATCCATTGCCTCTCTAAAATTGATGGTTTAGATATTCAACTGATCATATAATAAACAGTTAAAATTTCCCATTTATCATACTGTTGTTGTGAATCGGTAACGCCCTATGCTCTCAAATGTTTTATACCACACTAAAGGCGATTTTATTCGCCGCTTAATCGCAATCGCGTTACCCATCACGCTACAAAGTATTATGTTCTCGAGCCGTGGTTTGGTCGATGTCCTTATGCTTGGTCAGCTCGGTGAAGCAGAGATCGCGGCGGTTGGTGTGGCAGCACGGGCGACGTTTGTAACCACCATCATGCTCGTTGGTGTAACAACGGGGGGCGCGCTGCTCACGGCTCAATATTGGGGAGCAGGGGATAAGCAAGGGGTTCGCGAAAGTACCGCATTGACTTGGCTAGTCTCTAGTCTGTTTGCTGCATTCACTGCTGGCTTATTTATCCTCTTCCCAACTCAAATTATGAGCTTGGCAACCAGCGATCAAAACGTTATTGCTCTCGGTGCTGATTACTTGGTGATTACGTCGGTCAGTATGTTTGCGGTTGCTTGTGTGGCAAGTATGGCGGTGGGTTTACGCGCGATGCATAAACCAGGCGTCAGTACCTTTTTTAGTGGCATCGGAATTTTGTCGAACGTATTTCTTAACTGGGTACTTATTTTCGGTAAATTTGGTGTTCCCCCAATGGGCATTAAAGGGGCGGCTATCGCGACGGTTTTAAGTGGCGCGATTGAAGTGATGACCCTATTTAGCTACCTCTATATTCGTAAGCACCTTCTTGCTTTTGGACTCGTTGACCTTCGAAATGTCATCGATTGGCCGCGAATCGTAAAATTCCTAAAGCTCTCTTTGCCGACCACTTTTAACTTCCTCGCTTGGGCTGGTGGGTTGTTTGCCTACCACGCTATTTTAGGGCAATCAGGGGTGCAAGGCTTGGCTGCGTTGTCAGTTATGACACCAGTCGAATCCATTTCTCTTGCACTGTTAATTGGCATGTCCAACGCAGCGGCGGTGTTGGTGGGTAACCAAATTGGCGCAAAGAATTATGAGCAAGTCTATTACCAAGCGCTAGGCGTCACGATTCTTAGCCTTTTAGTAGGGGTTTGCGTGGCATTTTTACTCTATTTGCTGCAAGGGATAGTGCTAGATTCGTTTAGCGCCTTGACTCCAGAAACGCGCGCGCTCTCTGAAAAGTTCATGCTGGTATTGAGTTTGGGGATTGTCCTACGCTCCGTGCCGATGATGACGATAGTGGGGGTTTTACGGGCTGGTGGCGATGTCAAATTTTGCCTGTATCAAGACCTTGTCGCTCAGTGGTTGATTGGCATTCCGTTAGCAGCATTCGCTGCAATAGGTCTTGGATGGTCGCCAGAGTGGATTTATCTTTTGTTTTTGACGGAAGAGCTGCTCAAATGGTTTGGCTCTGTCTATAGAATGACCACGCGCAAGTGGATTCGTAATTTGATCGAAAATTAGACATAGAGCGATAACTTATTGCATTTCGATGCATATCTTGTGATCTAGTATCCAAAATGCTTCCTAGTTACGGCGAATTAGTGTAGATTCACAGTCCGAATTTTTTGTTTTCGAGAGTTTTGATGCTTCAACTAACAGACCTAAGTAAAGGCTATGTGGATGGTGGTGAGTTTCACCCAGTTTTACAAGGTGCTGAGTTGTCTTTAACCCAAGGTGAGCAAATCGCTTTGATGGGAGAGAGTGGTTCAGGCAAGAGTACGTTACTCAACCTAATTGCAGGTTTAGACACGGTTGACTCTGGCGAGATATTGTTCCCAAATTTTACTATGCATCAAGTCTCTGAAAGCAAACGAACGGCTTATAGACGAAACAACATTGGTCTTATTTTCCAGCAGTTTAACCTTCTGCCGACACTCAATGTCGCTGACAACATTCGCTTTTGTCGTCAACTTAAAGGCTTACCTGAAGATCAAGGTTTGTGGCGTCAAATCCTTTCCGCACTTGATCTTATGCCATTGCTTGGCCGCTACCCAGAGGAAGTCTCTGGTGGGCAACAGCAACGCGCTGCGATTGCTCGCGCTTTGTATATGGAACCTAAAATTCTGCTAGCCGATGAACCGACCGGAAGTCTCGATGAACGTAACGCTGAAGCGGTAATGCGATTGCTTACCTCGTTAACTAAGCAACTTGAATGCACGCTTTTACTGGTGACTCACAGTGAGCGAGTCGCTGCCCACATGGAAGGTAAGATTCGTCTTCAAGGAGGACAGCTTCATGTTATGGCCCGTAGTTAAAGCTCTACTTGGCCACTACAGACGCTATCCTTTTCAAATCCTCCTTGTCTGGCTTGGCCTCACTTTGGGTGTTTCACTCCTTGTTGGTGTGAGTTCGATTAACAACCATGCAAAACAAAGCTATGAGCATGGCGAAAAGCTGTTTTCCAACCCTCTTCCATACCGTATTCGTCCAAAACATACGACCAACAAGATCCCTCAAGGATTTTATGTCCAGTTGCGTCGTGATGGCTTCCACCAGTGCGCACCGTTTGAAAGCTTAAGAGTTCATACTGAGCAGGGGGCCGATCTCGTGCTAGTGGGTATTGACCCCGTTGCCATGCTTAAGATGCAAGACAGTGAGATGTTGAAGGACATCGCATCGCTCAAGTTGATGCGTCCACCGTACCCAGTACTGGTTAGTCAAGATCTCGCGGATCATATGAAGTGGCGAAATGGGGATTTTATTCGCTTAGAAGATGCCAGTAAGCTGGGGCCAATCCTAGTCGACACAGAAGGTATGTTGAACGGCACGCGTATAATCGCGGATATGTCGCTGCTGCGCATGTTGGAGCGTCGTTCGGGAATATCGGTTATTGCTTGCGGTGAAATGCCAGAAGCTAAACTGGCTCGACTGAAAGCCTCTTTACCAAATGGTATGGAACTAAGCCGTAGTTCTCGTACTCAACTGGAGTCCTTGACCCAAGCGTTTCATATGAATCTGAGCGCGATGGGGATGTTAGCCTTTTTGGTTGGCCTGTTCATTTTTTATCAAGCGATGTCGTTGTCTTTGGTTCAACGTCAGCCATTGGTTGGAATTCTCCGTCAAACTGGTGTCTCTGGATGGCAGCTCGCTCAAGCGCTGTTGCTTGAACTGATTTTCCTTGTGGTCGTGAGTTGGGTTTGCGGCAACGTGTTAGGGCTATTCTTAGCCAATCAACTGGTTCCTGCGGTTTCAGCCAGTTTAGGCGATCTTTATAATGCTAACGTTGGATTGGCTTTGAAGTGGAGCTTAAGTTCAAGTCTTCATAGCCTCTACCTTTCACTGACTGGGGCGTTTGTGGCTTGTGCTTGGCCACTGATTCGCTTGCTTCGATCGCAACCAATTCGTTTAACAACACGCTTGTCGTTGGTACGTTTTGCAGGCACTGAGTTTACGATTCAAGCGCTACTCGCATGTGCGCTATGTGTTGCAGCGATTGCGATCTATCAAGCCCCTCAAACGCAAGAGTCTGGCTTTGTCATCATTGCATTGATGTTGCTTAGCGTCGCTCTATTTACTCCTTTCCTTGTGTGGAAAGTGTTTGATGGGTTCTCTTACTCATTAAGGTGGGTGAAAGCTCGTTGGTTCTTTGCAGATGCGGCTGCCAGTATGAGTTATCGCGGTGTGGCTACCATGGCGTTTATGCTTGCGATGGCTGCCAATATTGGTGTTGAAACTATGGTTGGCAGTTTCCGCGATACAACGGATAAATGGTTGAGCCAGCGTTTAGCCGCAGATCTTTATATTTATCCAAACACCAACGCTGCCGCTCGTGTAAGTACTTGGCTGAGTAAGCAGCCTGAAGTCGACAAAGTGTGGTGGCGTTGGGAAAAAGAGGTCAACACCCTAAAAGGGCCATTACAAGTGGTTAGCACTGGGGCATCAGAAGGCGAACTCGAAGCGCTGACGGTAAAATTAGGTGTGCCAAACTATTGGTACCATTTGCATCATTCGAAAGGCGTGATGATCAGTGAATCGATGGCCCTCAAGTTGGATATCAGGCCAGGTGATTATGTTGACCTTGCTGAAGGGCTAGGGCAAGGCTGGCAAGTCGTGGGTGTCTACTACGATTACGGCAATCCATACAATCAAGTGCTTTTGTCACATCGTAATTGGCTCTACGCTTTTGCAGGCGGTGGCAGCGTTGCGCTTGGTGCAGTGTTGAATGACGGCGTTAACCCTATGGGATTGAAACGCCGGATGGAGTCTGTATTTAGAATCGACTCTGAACGCATTTTCGATAACAGCCACATCCATAAGCAAGCGATGCGGGTTTTTGATAGAACTTTCTCTATCGCGGATACACTAGGTAACATCACATTGGTGATTGCTGTGTTCGGTATCTTTTTTGCCACGATTGCAGGGGAAGTCTCGCGTCAAAAACACATCTCAGTGTTGAGGTGCTTGGGAATGTCGGGACGGGAGCTCGTCCTAATGGGAAGCTTACAGCTCTTTGTTTTTGGTGCAGTGTCTATTTTGATTGCCATGCCGTTAGGGATAGCCTTAGCGAATTTAGTCGTCGATATTATTATCAAGCAGTCGTTTGGTTGGACGTTAGAGCTGCAATTTATTCCAAGTGCATATTTGCAAACGGGCCTGCTAGCGATGATGTCTTTGGTCGTTGCCGGTGCAATACCAGTGTTAAGAATGATCCGCGGGACCGCCATGAAGTCATTGAGGGAATCGCTATAACATGAGCAAAAAATTAATAGCGTTTCTTCTTGTTGTGCTCGCCGTTTTGTCTTTGGTAGCTGTCATCTATTCTAATCATGACGAAGACAAGAACACCGCGGCTTCAAGCAGCGACGCCGTCAGTTCTGTTTTTCTGGCACAATCGAATCAAGTATTCGAACCTGTTTTGCCTGATGAACCCGTCATTTTGCCGCGTGACTTTGCATTCCATAATGCCTTTCAGCACGAGTGGTGGCACTACTTTGCTAATGTCACGGATCAATACGGTGAGAAGTACGGCATTCAGTGGAGCTACTTTCGAATCGCAAGCAGTGATAGCGATTGGTCGGGTTGGTTAAGCCCGCAGATTTTCGTCTCTCATATTGTGGTGACCCACGGAAAACGCGTGTGGAGAGAACAACGTATTGCTCGAGGTGGCATTGGCCAGGCTGGGATGTCTAACCGCCCATTTAGAACATGGATTGACAACTGGAGTTGGCGTTCATTGGCTCATACGCCATTCCCTGGGCAACTGACCGTATCGACCGATGAGTTTGATGTTCAGTTAACCACGATTACGCGCGGTCCTTACGTATTACCCGGTGAACGAGGTTATCGTCAGAAGCATGATCTTTTACCTGTCTCTTCTTACAACTTGTCTGCGCCGTTCTTGCGAGCCAAAGGACTCCTCAACTTGGGTGATGGCCGCTTGTTAACCGTTCAGGGAAATGCATGGATGAGCAAAGAGTGGGGAAGTGGCTTGATGGCTGAAGGTCAACAAGGTTGGGACTGGTTTGTCCTTCATTTAGATGATGAGCAAACATTGTCTCTTAGCCGTTACCGCCACGACAAACAGTTGCCATATTTGTTTGGCACGCTAGCAACCACAGATGGAAAGGTCGTTGACCTCACGTCAGAGGATGTGAAGATGGCGTCGTTACAATCGACGATGTTACCAAATGGAAAGGTGGTACCTGTTCGGTGGTCTATTGATATTCCGAAGCATGAGATCAGTGTAACGACACAAAGTGTGAATGCTGATTCTTGGCTGCCTTTTGTGATTCCGTATTGGGAGGGGCCAGTGACAACAACGGGGACTCATGATGCGAATGGATTTATGCAGTTGACCGGCTATTAGTGAAACCCGTAGTCAATTTGGGTGATAGAGAGCAGTTTCTCGTGATATGGGAAGCTGCTTTTTGCATTTCTGGGGTTCTTGCTTCATCTTGCCTATAATTGGCTAAAGAAAATGGAAGGAATTGCTCGAGTTTTTATCGGAAATTCCGAAATAAAAACTCTAAACAAGCGATTATTCCTGTGGTTTCGTAAACTATACACTCGTATTCTTTGTTAATCGCTTATTAACATAATAAATATAAGGAAGATATCATGAGTGATATTATTCGCGATTTTTTTAAGATGGAGTCAGCAGGCGGTATTCTGCTTGTTATTACTGCTGCCATCGCTATGACAATTGCTAACTCGCCATTAGGGGAGCTTTACCAGAGCACGCTTCATACTTATGTGTTAGGTATGTCAGTGTCGCACTGGATCAACGACGGCTTAATGGCGGTATTTTTCCTACTTATTGGCTTAGAAGTAAAACGAGAACTTCTTGAAGGTGCGTTAAAGTCTAAAGAGACCGCTATCTTCCCAGCCATTGCGGCTGTTGGCGGTATGCTAGCCCCTGCACTTGTATATGTATTGTTTAACTCTGGTGATCCAGAAGCGATTCAAGGTTGGGCTATTCCAGCGGCAACGGATATCGCATTTGCACTAGGTATCATGGCTCTGCTCGGTAAGCGTGTACCTGTGAGCTTAAAAGTGTTCCTTCTTGCATTAGCGATCATTGATGATCTTGGTGTTGTGGTAATAATCGCACTGTTCTACACGAGCGATCTGTCAACCACGGCATTGGCGATTGGTTTTGCCATGACGGCACTACTGTTCTTCTTGAACTCCAAGCATGTGACCAAGCTAACACCTTATATGATTGTCGGCTTTATCTTGTGGGTTGCGGTACTCAAATCGGGCGTACACGCGACACTTGCAGGTGTGGTTATCGGTTTTGCAATCCCACTTAAAGGGGATAACGGCTCTTACTCTCCATTGAAACACATGGAACATGCCTTGCACCCGTATGTTGCTTTCGCAATCTTGCCTATTTTCGCTTTTGCGAACGCAGGTATCTCGCTAGAGGGCGTATCACTTTCAAGCTTAGGCACTGCGCTGCCACTCGGTATCGCACTGGGTCTATTAGTTGGTAAGCCTTTGGGTATTTTCTCGTTCAGCTGGGCTGCAGTAAAGTTGGGTGTTGCCAAGTTACCAGAAGGGATCAACTTTAAGCATATCTTTGCTGTATCGGTGTTGTGTGGTATTGGCTTTACCATGTCGATATTCATATCGTCACTGGCGTTTGGCCAAGCGAACGTACAGTTCGACACGTTCGCTCGATTGGGCATCCTCATGGGATCAACGGTTTCAGCAGTGTTAGGCTATGTGTTGCTTAGATTGTCTTTGCCAGTTGCAAAAGCGTCAACTGCGAACAATGCAAATGAAGTGAACTCCCACCACTAATTTTGCTAAAGTGAGAACAAAAAGCGCCTCGTCAATGACGAGGCGCTTTCGTATTTAGGGTAGCTACTTCTCTTTCGACGTAAATATCGTCCATTCTTCAACGACAACTTCGCGTAATCCTACAACGGTAGCGGTTACTTTTCGGTTAAGGGCGTGAGAGGTTTCATCGTCACCTTCGGCTTCTAATCGAGTTTCACCATAGCCAACGATGGAAACTCGGCTTGGATCAACATCGAAAGAGATAAGTTCATCTTGCACTGCGTGAGCACGCTTTTTAGACAGCGCCAGATTGTACTCAGGAGCACCGACTTTACTAGCAAAGCCCTGAATTTGAATAGAGGCCGATTGGTATTTTTGTAGAAACTCTGCCATTGTCTGGATCTGGTCAGAAAAGATCGGATTAATCTCGTAGGAATCGTTAGCAAATAAAATTCTTAATTGCCGCTCTTCTTCGTTTTTGAGCGATTCTCCGCACCCGTCATTATCGACAAGGGCACCTTCCGGTGTGTTAGGGCAGAGATCACGGGCGTTAACCACCCCATCTTTATCGTCGTCAGTTAAATCCGCAATTTGCTCTGCAACAGGAGCCGCTATATAGCCGTACTCATCTTGTGCTGTGGTTATAAAAGAACCCGTTGTAGCCAAAACAGACAGAGGAACAATGATTAAAATTTTCATATTTAGTACTCCACTCTTTCGTTCCACTCTTTCGGCGTATCAACGAGTAATGCGTCTAAAAGAATGCCTGTTGCATTCATGACGCGGTATTTTGCGTACTGCTCGGAGTAATGAGCGTCGAGATAGTCTTTTCTCGCCTCAAACAATTCGTTCTCTGTGTTGAGCAAATCAAGCAATGTGCGTTGACCGATTCGATATTGTTTCTCATAGGAGATAACGGTTTCAGCTGCTGAGTCAACATGGTCTGCAAGGAAGTTTTTTTGCTGTAGGGTAAGATCTAGAGCGCTCCAAGAGAGTCGCAATCCTTCTTCAACTTGTCGATATGCGTCATCTCTGAGATCTTTGGCTTTATTCAATTGATACGCAGCTCTTTCTGAAAGATCAGAGTCCGACCCGCCATTGAACAAGTTATATCTCATCCTGATCATCGCGAGTGTTTCTTCGCTTCTTCCTTCATCGCCTCCGGCATCGTCTCGCCAGGTTTGGCTCGCTTCAATAGAGAATGTGGGGTAGAAGCTACCCTTAGATTGTTTGTATTGGAAGCGCGCTGCATCGACATCTATCATCGAGAGCTTGATCACAGGATGGTTGTCGTTGGCTTGAATGATGGCATCAGTGAGTGACAAAGGCAGTTTGCTTTCATCTGCTCTCGGGTAGATCAATCCCAGTGGGTCTTGACCCACCAATCGTTTGAACTGGGTGTGGGTATCAATCAAGTTGTTCTGCGCCGCGAGCAAGTTACCATGTGCTTTGGCAATTCGCGCTTCGACTTGAGAAACATCAGCCGTTGATCCAATCCCTGATTCTGCTCTGCGTTTTATGTCTCTATATATTTCTTTATGAACCGCTAAATTACTTTCAGATAGTGCGAGCACTTCGGTTGCTTTGACCGCATCCAAGTAAACATCAGTTACTTTTAATGCCATGTCTGACGCGTCTGATAGGAGTTGCAAACGTATGGATTCGGCTTCTGCCGCAGTTCTATCCATATCGTTAAGTGTCGCTGACCCATCCCAAATAAGCTGAGTTAGGCTCACGGTCGCTTCTTTTCTAGTTAAGTTAGTGGTGTCTCTCCGGGTCGAATCTGCCGGACTGATCCTTTCGTAACCGATGCCCGCATCCAGATCAATGCTAGGAAGGTAGGCGCCTTCAGCCGCAGAATTTTGTTTTACTGCGCTCTTAAACTCATTAAACACAGCTTTAATTTCTGGGTTGGTTGCAAGGGTAATCGCGACTGCTTGCTCTAAAGTTTGGCTATGACTATTAAAGCTAGCGAGTGCGACACAACTGGCAATCATGGATGTTTTCCAGTTCAAGGTGGCCTCCTTAAGCGCGAGCGTGAGCGGCTCACGAAAATGGGTTTGTGATGGAGAACAGGTACTAATGATAAGAAAAGCTTAGTCTAGTTAGTCAAAAAGTGAGCGTCATGTCTTAACTTTTAACTGTTTTAATAATGTTTTTATCAAGTTTCGTTGGTACTTTTTTGTCATTAATTGGTTTATCAGTTGTGAGACGACTAGCTTTATAGGATGCACCCTTACGTTTAAAAAACTGGATAGCCGAAGTTTGGCTTTTCAATTAGTCATACAACTAGGAAGTTTGACTATGAATACGAACAGTTCGTCCTTATTAGCAATAGCAAATTCAGTCGTCGTGATTGATGCCAATGGCCAGGTTAGAGAGTTACTTCCTGGTGAATCCCCACAACCTGGTGAAGTGGTCGTCTCTGCCGAACAAGGTGATAGTGCGCCTCCTCAGATAGATGCGCAGCTAGTTAACGACAATGGTGTGTTGAATGAGCTCAACTTAGACAATGAAATAGCGGCCATTTTTGACCAGATCGAGCAAGGCGTCGATCCAACCTTGAACGAAGAGTTTGCGACCGCTGCGGGTGGGCAAAATGGATCTAGCCTGACGGGTTCTGGTGATATCGAACGTATAGGCACGGAAACCATAGCGTCAACGTCGTTCGATACAACGGGATTGGAATCGCAAGGGCTTTCTGAAACTCAAAGTCTCTCTCTGTTGGATGTCGTACAAGATTCATTGACACCTCAAGCGATTATTTTGGGCGATGACTCAGTCAGAGCGGATGAAACAGACGAACCGTTAGTATTGACGGGAAGCTTGGTTGCGACAGAGTCGGAGGATACAAGCTTCATTCCTCAAACGGACGTGCAAGGAGAGTATGGTCTATTTTCGATTGATGCTGAGGGCAATTGGACGTTTACCGCTGATCACGCATTCGATGAGCTAAACGTTGGCGACTCTATTGTAGAAGTTTTTGAAGTTCAGTCTGGAGATGGCACAATTGCAAGTGTCTCCGTTGCGATTGATGGGACCAATGACTTACCGGAATTTGTGGCGACAGGGCAAGAAGCACCAGCAGATGATGTTAATCTCGCACCGTTTAATGTGAGCTCTTACTCGTTCGACTATTCTGAGGGAGCAAGTGCAGGAGAAACAATAGGCCAAGTTGCCGCGACGGATCCGGACAATAGCGTTTTAATCTTTAGTATTTCTACTAACCTTCAAGACAGCGAGGGCAACGACCTTTACCAAATTAACCCTGCAACAGGGGAAATCAGCTTAACTGAAGCGGGTACTGCTGCTTTTGTGAATGATTTTGAACAACTTTCCAATTCGCACAATATCGTTGTTACCGTGACAGAGGGAGATGGGGTTGGAGAGCCTCAATCTGTGGACGTTGATGTTTTCCTCAATGAGCAAAACCTAGACGATAATCCACCGACTTTTGAGGATGTCGATGATGGCGGCTACTCGTTTAATTACAACGAAAATGTGACTGATACTGACGTCATCGGTGTTGTGTCTGCATCTGATCCGGACGGCGAAAACGTCACCTACAGCATCACCACCAATGTGACCAACGACGCCGACGAGCCACTGTTTGAAATCGACGCCACCTCCGGTGAGATCAGCTTAACCGCAGCCGGGGTCGCCGCCTTTACTAACGATTTTGAGCTTGCGTCAAACGTGCACAATATTGTGGTCACCGCCACTGAAGACGAAGGCTTGGGTGACGTGAAATCCACCACCATCAATGTTGAGCTCAGTGAGCTGAACCTGGATGAAGACAGCCCAATCTTTGTCGATGATGACGACAATCCAGTGGAGGATTACGCGTTTGAGTACAACGAGAACTCACTCGACAGCGATGTGATTGGCACCGTAGCGGCGGTGGATGGCGATGGCGAAAACGTCACCTACAGCATCTCCACCAATGTCACCAACGACGCCGATGAGCCATTGTTTGAAATCGACGCCAACTCCGGTGAAGTCAGCTTAACCGCCGCTGGGGTGGCGGCGTTTACCAATGACTTTGAGCTTGCGTCAAACGTGCACAACATTGTGGTCACCGCCACCGAAGACGAAGGCTTGGGCGAAGTGAAATCCACTAACATCAATGTTGAGCTCAGTGAGCTGAACCTGGATGAAGACAGCCCAATCTTTGTCGATGATGACGACAATCCAGTGGAGGATTACGCGTTTGAGTACAACGAAAATTCGCTTGATAGCGATGTGATTGGCACCGTAGCGGCGGTCGATGGCGACGGTGAAAACGTCACCTACAGCATCGCCACCAATGTCACCAACGACGCCGATGAGCCGCTGTTTGAAATTGACGCCAATTCCGGCGAGATCAGTTTAACCGCAGCTGGGGTGGCGGCGTTTACCAATGACTTTGAGCTTGCGTCAAACGTGCACAATATTGTGGTCACCGCCACCGAAGACGAAGGTTTGGGCGACGTGAAACCCACCAACATCAATGTCGAGCTCAGTGAGCTAAACCTGGATGAAGACAGCCCCATCTTTGTGGATGACGACGACAATCCGGTGGCGGACTACGCGTTTGAGTACAACGAGAACTCACTCGACAGCGATGTGATTGGTTCAGTTTCCGCTGTTGATGGCGATGGTGAAAACGTCACCTACAGCATCGCTACCAATGTCACCAACGACGCCGATGAGCCATTGTTTGAAATCGACGCCAACTCCGGTGAAGTCAGCTTAACCGCAGCCGGGGTCGCCGCCTTTACCAATGACTTTGAGCTTGCGTCAAACGTGCACAATATTGTGGTCACCGCCACCGAAGACGAAGGCTTGGGCGAAGTGAAATCCACCAACATCAATGTCCAGCTCAGTGAGCTAAACCTTGATGAAGACAGTCCAATCTTTGTCGATGACGACGACAATCCAGTGGAGGATTACGCGTTTGAGTACAACGAGAACTCACTCGACAGCGATGTGATTGGCACCGTAGCGGCGGTGGATGGCGATGGCGAAAACGTCACCTACAGCATCTCCACCAATGTCACCAACGACGCCGATGAGCCATTGTTTGAAATCGACGCCAACTCCGGTGAAGTCAGCTTAACCGCCGCTGGGGTGGCGGCGTTTACCAATGACTTTGAGCTTGCGTCAAACGTGCACAACATTGTGGTCACCGCCACCGAAGACGAAGGCTTGGGCGAAGTGAAATCCACTAACATCAATGTTGAGCTCAGTGAGCTGAACCTGGATGAAGACAGCCCAATCTTTGTCGATGATGACGACAATCCAGTGGAGGATTACGCGTTTGAGTACAACGAAAATTCGCTTGATAGCGATGTGATTGGCACCGTAGCGGCGGTCGATGGCGACGGTGAAAACGTCACCTACAGCATCACCACCAATGTGACCAACGACGCCGATGAGCCACTGTTTGAAATCGACGCCAACTCCGGTGAGATCAGCTTAACGGCAGCCGGGGTCGCCGCCTTTACCAATGACTTTGAGATTGCGTCAAACGTGCACAATATTGTCGTGACCGCCACCGAAGACGAAGGTTTGGGCGAAGTGAAATCCACCAACATCAATGTTGAGCTCAGTGAGCTGAACTTGGATGAAGACAGCCCTATCTTTGTCGATGAAGACGACAATCCGGTGGAGGATTACGCGTTTGAATACAACGAGAACTCACTTGATAGCGATGTGATTGGTACAGTTTCCGCCGTTGATGGCGACGGTGAAGACGTCACCTACAGCATCACCACCAATGTGACCAACGACGCCGACGAGCCACTGTTTGAAATCGACGCCACCTCCGGTGAGATCAGCTTAACCGCCGCTGGGGTGGCGGCGTTTACCAATGACTTTGAGCTTGCGTCAAACGTGCACAACATTGTGGTCACCGCCACCGAAGACGAAGGCTTGGGTGACGTGAAATCCACCAACATCAATGTTGAGCTCAGTGAGCTGAACCTGGATGAAGACAGCCCAATCTTTGTCGATGATGACGACAATCCGGTGGAGGACTACGCGTTTGAGTACAACGAAAACTCACTCGATAGCGATGTGATTGGCACCGTAGCGGCGGTGGATGGCGATGGCGAAAACGTCACCTACAGCATCACCACCAATGTCACCAATGACTCCGATGAGCCGCTGTTTGAAATTGACGCCAATTCCGGCGAGATCAGCTTAACGGCAGCAGGGGTAGCGGCGTTTACCAATGACTTTGAGCTTGCGTCAAACGTGCACAATATTGTCGTGACCGCCACCGAAGACGAAGGTTTGGGCGAAGTGAAATCCACTAACATCAATGTTGAGCTCAGTGAGCTGAACCTGGATGAAGACAGCCCAATCTTTGTCGATGATGACGACAATCCAGTGGAGGACTACGCGTTTGAGTACAACGAAAACTCACTCGATAGCGATGTGATTGGCACCGTAGCGGCGGTGGATGGCGATGGCGAAAACGTCACCTACAGCATCACCACCAATGTGACCAACGACGCCGACGAGCCATTGTTTGAAATCGACGCCAACTCCGGTGAGATCAGCTTAACGGCAGCCGGGGTCGCCGCCTTTACCAATGACTTTGAGCTTGCGTCAAACGTGCACAATATTGTGGTGACCGCCACCGAAGACGAAGGCTTAGGCGAAGTGAAATCCACCAACATCAATGTCGAGCTCAGTGAGCTGAACCTGGATGAAGACAGCCCAATCTTTGTCGATGATGACGATAACCCCGTCGAGGACTACGCGTTTGAGTACAACGAGAACTCACTCGACAGCGATGTGATTGGCACCGTAGCGGCGGTGGATGGCGACGGTGAAAATGTCACCTACAGCATCACCGCCAATGTCACTAATGATGCCGATGAGCCGCTGTTTGAAATTGACGCCAATTCCGGCGAGATCAGCTTAACGGCAGCCGGGGTAGCGGCGTTTACCAATGACTTTGAGCTTGCGTCGAACGTGCACAACATTGTCGTCACCGCCACCGAAGATGAAGGCTTAGGTGACGTGAAATCCACCAACATCAATGTTGAGCTCAGTGAGCTGAATCTGGATGACAACGACCCTACCTTCAATGACACTAATCAAGAAGGCGAGTACTACTTTAGCTATGATGAAAACTCTAGCGATGACTATGTAATCGGCACTGTCTCAGCGACAGATGGTGATGGCGAGGAGATTGTTTACAGCATTAAAGAAAATGTGGTCAATGATGCAGACGAGCCATTGTTTGAAATTGATACCAGTAGCGGTCAAATTAGTTTGACGGTCGCTGGTGTGATTGCCTTTACCAATGATTTTGAACTTGCGGGCAATGTTCACAGTCTTGTCGTGACCGCTACGGAAGTTGATGGACTTGGTCCAATTAAATCTACTGACGTTCAAGTCACGCTTGAAGAACTCAATATTGATGACAATGCTCCGGTGTTTGATGCGAATGATGGTGACCAATATTCATTCTCCTACGATGAAAACAACAGCGACGAACATGTTATCGGAACCGTATCTGCAACCGATGCTGATGGCGAAGACGTCACCTACAGTATCACCACCAATGTCACCAACGATGCGAATGAGCCATTGTTTACGATTGACTCTTCAAGTGGTTCAATTTCCCTAACGGCTGCTGGTGTGCTTGCGTTTACAAACAACTTCGAGGCATTGGCCAATGCGCATACATTAGTGGTAACCGCCACAGAAGTGGATGGATTCGGTATTCAGAAGTCGACCAATATTGATGTGGTTCTTACCGAGTTGAATGTCAACGAGTTGCCGGTGGCAGAGGACTTTGAGGTTGATGCCGGAGAAGCCATCGTGATCCCGATTGTGTTTGACTCTGATGTTGAGGAATTTGACCATATTTCAGATGAAGACGACGATTTCAACGATGTACAACTCAACGTCATGCTGACTTCCTTACCAGAATATGGGACGTTGCTGTACACCGATGACTTTGGTGACACTCGTGTCATTACCGAAGCGGATCTGCATGTGATCGGTGCCGAGATTGACTCTAGCAAATTGTTTGATCCTGATAACATCAGCTATGTTCCAGGACCAGGGGAGGCCTTTGAAATAGGTTACTCTGGTGATCCGGACAATATTGTTTTGGATGAAGATGGATTCTACAACTGGGGTGAGTATGTCAGCGATACCGAGCGACTCATCACGCTGGACAACGGCAACACAATTGGCATCAGTATTACTGATAACAATGACAAACCACTCAAACAGTACACTGGCGGTCCTGCTCACGTTGGATGGGGGATTGGTGATACTGATGGCAACGGGCTAAACGCGCAGGAAACATTAATTGTTGATTTGAGCGATAACCCATTGGATGTGGTGACATTTGGTCTAGATGGAATGGGCGCGGGTTTTAACACAAATAGCAACGTCTATGTTGAGGTCACATACACCTTTGCAGATGGCACGACGGCTGTGGAGCAGTATCAAAAAGATGAAGGGGAGGTTGGAAACGACAAAATTCTTTATGAGTTTAGCTATTCATCTCCTGACAATCCAATCACGAAAATGGAGCTCAGTTCAACAGGGAGTAATTGGGAGTTTAGATACTTATCCGGCAACCAAGACATCACGGAAGATGTGTCGTTCGATTACGTCGCTGTCGACTCTGATCTGGCAATAAGCAATGAAGCGACCGTTACCATCGATGTGTCTGATTCTCCGGAATACACGGTGCTATCTGCCGAGTTAGGGGAAGACTTAACCGCACAGCTAGGTAATCAAATGATGCTTGGTGACGACAATAGCAACGTGTTTACTTGGCTTGATACCACGCTGGACAATGGTACTGATGTGATTGATAACTTCAAATTAGGCAGTGACTTAATCGACTTGCGTGAAATACTGCAAGACGATGACAACGTTGAAGTCGCCGATTTGGTTAATCAAATAGACGTGAGTATCAGTGAAGACGATGTAGTCTTTACCGTGAGTGATGAAGGTCGAGAGCAGACCATTGTTTTGGAGGGTGTCTATGACAGCTTTGCTGATGCGGGTCTCATCGTAAACAATGCGATAACTGATGAGCTGGAAATGCTCACTCAAGTCCTAAAAACTGACGCGGCGTAAGTGCGCTCGAGAGTGTTTTTAGCTAAAGATAAAGAGGCGAGTTAAGACGCTCGCCTCTTTTTGATAGATGAATAAATAATTTAACATTCAAAAGTGAAAAATTGTTGCCAGAAGATTTTATTTTATGATATTTTCGCGCGCAATCTCGGACGAGAGTCTAGTAAAGACATTCTGGGGGATACGCGAGGTGTTCATTCGGGCTGAGTGAGCATCGCGTAGGGTAGGTATCGGTAAGTTCTTTTACCGATAGACGGGATACTAATGTCGTGGATGCGGCATGTGAATGGGAAACCCAACATTGAACTCACTTAACAAACACACAATAATCAGCTTCGTTCTCCCTCAATGCCCTGTTCTGCAAGACAGTTGCATTACTGAACCTTGATCTAATTTCTTACATGTAACCCGCGTCTTGTGATGCGGAGCGATTTGTCGTACCCGATTCACTTCATTGGGGCGGCTGACTGTACCTTGCGTTCACCCATTACGTGAAATTGCGAGTGTTCATTTACATTTCATGGGATTAAATCATGAGCACAGCCTTTGAAGTCGATACGCCAGCCCTAGACGCTGGGATCGCAACACCATTTTCTCGTCAGATTCCAACTGTGGAAGGTCTTTATGATTTAACGCCTGATGAGGTGTTACTAGACCAAGAACAACACGAATCTGAAGTTCGTTCATACCCGCGTCGTTTACCGATTGCGATTAAACAAGCGTATGGCTGTTTAGTCGAAGATACGCGTGGTCAAATCTTCCTAGATTGCCTTGCGGGTGCCGGTACATTGGCTCTGGGCTACAACCATCCAGAGATCAACCAAGCGCTAAAAGAACAATTGGATTCTGGTTTGCCATACCAGACTCTCGATATCGCAACCTCAGCGAAAACACATTTTATTAGGTCTGTTAAGGGTTTCCTTCCTCAAGAGTTGAGCGACAACTGTGTGATCCAGTTCTGTGGTCCTTCTGGCGCGGATGCGGTTGAAGCGGCAATCAAACTGGCAAAGCAGACAACTGGTCGTAACACCATGTTCGCTTTCCGCGGTGCTTACCACGGTATGACGAACGGCACCATGGGTATGATGGGTAACTTGGGCACCAAAGCACGTCGCACTGGCTTGATGTCAGATGTCCACTTTATGCCATTCCCTTACGATCTGCGTTGTCCATTTGGTCTAGGTGGCGATGAAGGCGCGAAAGCGGGCATTCGTTATATTGAACGTCTTTTGAACGATGATGAAGCAGGGATCATGAAGCCTGCGGCGATCGTTGTAGAGCCAGTGCAAGGTGAAGGTGGTGTTATTCCTGCTCCTGCATTTTGGCTACGTGAGTTGCGTCGTATCTGTGACGAGCACGGCATCCTACTAATTTTTGACGAAATTCAATGTGGTGTAGGTAAGTCTGGCTACAACTTCGCATTTGAAGAAGCAGGCATTGTTCCTGATATTTTGTGTTTGTCTAAAGCGATTGGCGGTGGCTTGCCGATGTCGCTACTTGTGATCAACAAACAACACGACACGTGGAAGCCAGGCGAGCACACCGGTACTTTCCGTGGTAACCAGCTAGCGATGGTGTCTGGGGCGAAAGCACTAGAAATCATCCAACGTGACAACCTTGTTGAGCACGCTAACGTTGCTGGTCAGTACCTTCGTTTTGGTCTTGAGAGCATTCAAAAGCGCGTCAACTGTATTGCAGATGTGCGCGGCAAAGGTTTGATGCTTGGCGTTGAGATTAAACATCCAAGTGGCGAGCTAAACAAGTTTGGCGAGCCTTTGTCAGATGGCCAATTGACACTTGCGATTCAACGTGCGGCGCTTGAACGTGGCTTAATGGTAGAGAAGGGCGGCCGCGACGGTTCGGTGATTCGTTTCCTTCCACCACTGATTATCTCTTTCGAGCAAATCGACTTTGCACTACGCGTACTGGAAGATGCGATCATTGCGGCAGGCGGTAGCCACGTTGAAGCAGACCCACAAGAAGAGTGGAAGAAGCACTTCATTCAAACTGGTGAGCTAGGCGGTACTGAGTTTGCCTCAGTAATGAATCACACCACAGCCGCGATGAAGTCAGTATTCGAGCAGGTGGACGCACCATACTCTGGTATGGATCCAAAACTGCTCGAAGCGGCCATTAACGCAGTTGATCTGGACAACAAAAACGCATCGCTAAAATCTGTAATTGATGAAGCAGCAGAGCTTGTTGCGAAGAATGCGATTTTCACTCAGCACCCAGATTGCATTGCTCACCTACATACACCGCCTCTTATGCCAGCAGTCGCGGCAGAAGCCATGATTGCAGCATTGAACCAATCAATGGATTCATGGGATCAAGCGTCGTCTGCGACTTACGTAGAGCAAAAGGTGATTGACTGGCTGTGCGATAAGTACGAATTTGGTGAAAAGTCGGACGGCATCTTCACTAGCGGCGGCACACAAAGCAACCAAATGGGCTTGATGCTGGCTCGTGATTGGATTGCAGACAAGCTAAGCGGTCACTCTATTCAGAAGCTGGGTCTTCCAGATTACGCAGACAAACTGCGCATTGTGTGCTCTAAGAAATCACACTTCACGGTTCAAAAGTCAGCATCTTGGATGGGGCTAGGTGAAAAAGCCGTGATGACCGTCGATGCGAACGCTGACGGCACAATGGACGTAAGCCAATTAGATCAAGTTCTAACTCAGGCAAAAGCAGAAGGTTTGATTCCATTCGCGATTGTTGGCACTGCGGGGACGACCGATCACGGTGCGATTGACGATCTTGATTTCATTGCTGATATGGCAGCGAAACATGAGATGTGGATGCATGTTGACGGCGCTTATGGTGGTGCTCTGATTCTTAGCAGTCACAAATCACGCTTGAAAGGTGTGGAGCGTGCAAACTCGATCAGTGTCGACTTCCACAAATTGTTCTACCAAACAATCAGCTGCGGCGCGTTGCTGGTGAACGATAAGTCGAACTTTAAGTACTTGCTTCACCATGCTGACTACCTAAACCGTGAACATGATGAGCTACCAAACTTGGTAGATAAATCTATCGCAACGACAAAGCGATTTGACGCATTGAAAGTCTTTATGACGATGCAAAACGTCGGTCCTAAAGCGCTTGGTGATATGTACGATCACTTGTTGGCACAAACGAAAGACGTTGCTGAGATGGTTCGGGCACATGATCAGTTCGAGCTTCTGGCTGAACCAGCACTTTCAACGGTTCTTTTCCGCGCAACCAACGCGTGTGCCGATCTTGATGAATTGAACAAAGCGTTGCGCCTTGAAGCGTTGACTGGCGGTATTGCAGTTCTCGGTGAAACCATCGTTGATGGTAAGACCGCACTTAAATTTACGATTTTAAACCCTTGTTTGACGACAGCGGATTTTGAATCTTTGCTTTTGAAAATTAACACGCTAGCGGCTGAGCTAGCTTAATAAAGGTAACGGAAAACTATGGCTATTCTACAGATTGGTGCAGGTGGTGTTGGTTGGGTTGTTGCACACAAAGCGGCACAAAACAACGACGTTCTAGGAGATATAACTATTGCGTCTCGCACGGTTGGTAAGTGTGAAAAAATCATCGAATCGATTCAGAAGAAAAATAACCTGAAAGATGCATCTAAGAAACTCGAAGCACGCGCAGTGAATGCTGATGATGTCGATGCACTCGTTGCTCTTATTAACGAAGTGAAGCCAGATCTTGTGATTAACGCAGGTCCTCCTTGGGTTAACATGACCATTATGGAAGCGTGTTACCAAGCGAGAGTTTCATACCTAGATACATCAGTAGCCGTTGATCTCTGTTCTGAAGGTCAGCAAGTGCCAGAGGCTTACGACTGGCAGTGGGGTTACCGTGAAAAGTTCGAAGAAGCGGGCATCACAGGTATTCTAGGTGCGGGTTTCGATCCAGGTGTAGTGTCGGTATTCGCGGCGTACGCTGTGAAGCATCTGTTTGATGAAATCGATACGATCGACGTTATGGACGTAAACGCGGGCGATCACGGCAAGAAGTTCGCAACCAACTTTGACCCAGAAACGAACATGCTTGAGATCCAGGGCGATTCGTTCTACTGGGAAAACGGTGAGTGGAAACAAGTACCTTGTCACTCTCGTATGCTAGAGTTCGATTTCCCGAACTGTGGTTCACACAAAGTGTACTCAATGGCACACGATGAAGTTCGCTCAATGAAAGAGTTCATCCCTGCTAAACGCATTGAATTCTGGATGGGTTTCGGTGACCGTTACCTAAACTACTTCAATGTAATGCGTGATATCGGTCTATTGAGCCCAGATCCACTCACGCTGCACGATGGCACTGTTGTACAGCCTCTACACGTGTTGAAGGCACTATTACCAGATCCAACATCACTAGCGCCAGGCTACACAGGTCTAACGTGTATCGGTACTTGGGTTCAGGGTAAGAAAGACGGCAAAGAGCGTAGTGTGTTTATCTACAACAACGCAGACCACGAAGTGGCTTACGAAGATGTAGAACACCAAGCGATCTCTTACACGACAGGTGTTCCTGCCATTACTGCTGCACTGCAATTCTTCCGTGGTAAGTGGGCGGATAAAGGCGTGTTCAACATGGAACAGCTAGATCCAGATCCGTTCCTAGAGACAATGCCAAGTATCGGTCTAGATTGGCACGTTCAGGAGTTGGAAGCGGGCCAAGGTCTGCCAGTAATTCACGAGCTTAAGAAGTAAGCATTGAACGTTTAATCGTTGATTGAAGGGGACATGGATTGTTCCCTTTTTACTGACTAGTACCTTTATGGAAAGGTATCATTTACTTTGGTTTTGTAACTCACTTCGTTCAGACAGGACAAAATCAAAGTAAATGACACCAACCTTCTATTTATCCTTTTTCATCTCTAGAGACTGTTTGAGTACATAAAATGACATTTCAGAAAGAAGAACTTAAAACCCCGTACTTCATGATCAACGAAGATAAGTTGATTGAGAACCTTGAGAAAGCGAAACAGTTGAAAGAGATTTCGGGCGTGAAGCTAGTGTTGGCGCTGAAATGCTTCTCAACATGGGGTGTATTTGACATCATCAAGCCTTACCTAGACGGCACAACTAGCTCTGGCCCGTTTGAAGTGAAACTTGGCTACGAAACGTTTGGTGGTGAAACACATGCATACAGCGTGGGCTACAGCGAAGATGATGTACGTGAAGTCGCGGATATCTGTGACAAAATGATTTTCAACTCGCAGTCACAGTTAGCGGCTTATCGCCATATCGTTGAAGGCAAAGCGTCGATTGGCCTGCGTCTGAATCCAGGTGTGAGCTACGCAGGTCAAGACTTAGCGAACCCTGCACGTCAGTTTTCTCGTCTAGGCGTACAAGCTGACCACATCAAGCCGGAAATTTTCGATGGCATTGATGGCGTGATGTTCCACATGAATTGTGAGAACAAAGACGTGGATGCGTTTATCGGCCTGCTGGATTCAATCTCCGAACAGTTTGGCGAATATCTAAATAAACTCGATTGGGTCAGCATGGGCGGTGGTGTGTTCTTCACATGGCCAGGCTATGACGTCGAGAAACTGGGTCTTGCACTTAAAGCCTTCTCTGAAAAACACGGCGTGCAAATGTATCTAGAGCCGGGAGAGGCAATCATCACCAAAACCACGGATCTTGTGGTGACTGTGGTCGACATCGTAGAAAACGTGAAGAAGACTGCGATTGTGGATTCGGCAACGGAAGCGCACCGACTAGATACCTTGATTTACAAGGAGCCTGCGTCAATCTTGGAAGCATCTGAAAACGGTGATCATGAATACGTGATTGGTTCGTGTTCTTGTCTGGCTGGTGACCAGTTCTGTGTTGCGAACTTCGAGCAGCCACTAGAAATTGGCCAGCGCTTGCACATTTTGGACAGCGCTGGTTATACCATGGTGAAACTGAACTGGTTCAACGGTCTAAGAATGCCTTCGGTATACTGTGAACGTTCCAACGGTGATATTCAAAAGCTGAACGAATTTGATTACTCAGACTTTAAACGCTCTCTCTCTCAGTGGAGTGTAGAGTAAGCGTAAATTGATTGGTGAGATGTAAAAAGAGCAGCTTGTCGCTGCTCTTTTTTTGCCTTTCTGAACTACTGATAATCTTTAACCAAACGAATAAGAATTCTATCGTTTTCTCCGTTAATAAATTCTTCTCCATTATTAAAGTCGATCACTAAACCTTTGATATCAGCGTTTATCTCAGTATTAGCAACTCCGTTCACAGTTCTCGGAGCATCTGGAGTGTTGGTCCAATAAGGCTCATTTTCCGTTGCTGGGAAAAATGTCGTATCAATGGCTGGAAATACGCACTGATAGTTCACGATCGAGGTGAGCTCTTTGATATTCGGTAAACGAAAACCAGGGATTCCTTCTACAGTCGTAATAGCTGGGTCTTCCGTTGCTTTGAGAGCCTCTTGCCATGTCCCAAAGTGGGTTGCACCATCGTTAGTACAACTGTTGCTGTCAGGCAAGTAGGTTTGCCCCAATGTACATTTTTGCCAAAGCAAGTTGGTTTTTACATCAAGGATGGTACCGTTTTCAAGGTCGACCAACTGCCCCTCGTCTTGTGACAGTGGCTGGTTGGTGATACAAGTTTGAGCCCAAGCCGAAGTTGTTGCGAACGTTAAGCAAGCTAATAGATGTAGTGCTTTCATTATTCTTTACCTCCGCTTACGGCAATAACTGAGTTGTAGGATCCTTTAAGACAGAGTTTTGCTTGCCCAGAAACCGTATCGACACACCAAGCGGCGCCATTGCGTTCAGCATTGGTTGCATTGGTAAAATAGGTTTTTCCATGGATAAACTTTAGAAACGCTCGGTTATTGTTGTCGTTATTATCTGCATTGAAGCTAACTAGTGATTTCATTTCTGCTGGTCTTGGTAAACGCCAGTCAGTAAAACCACAAATCGCAAATCGATTCATTTGGCTCAAATAACCCGATGTATCACAGCGACGATCGCCCTCCGAGTTTTGTGAAACAGCACAAGTAAAGTCAATAGGAACTTCTTGGGGCATAGTCATGTTCTCTGCCCCTTTACTACCACCGTTTAGGGTGTCGTCCTTTTCGAACCACGTATACAAGTATGTTGAGTTTTGCCAATAACGCGATGCGGTAACATAATCTGGTCTAGTAGGATCAGTTCCATCCGGGTAGATATAATTATCTGGATCGTCTTCCTGTGCTTTTTGTTCATCTTCTACTTCTTTACGATTTAATGGTAAGTCGACAGAAACAGTTGGTTTGCTCTCAATATACAGGCCTGTCGTGTTATCACGTACACAAGCATAGTCGGATGCGCTTATAGGTAAAACGTTGCCATGGATATCAAACTTAGTGTAACTAAAGCCGTAGCGGCCGTCTGTATGATCAACTGGGCTGTCTGTATCGGAGCCAAAATCAGCATCTTGATTTGGATAGTCCGTTTGAGGGTTAGCGCTGTTAAAGTTGTTACCATCGTAACGAGTCACAAATCCGGTATCGTTAAAGCGTTTGTCACCCGGAATATAAATGGTGAGCGCTTTGTGTTGTTCATCAATTGTGACGTTGTTTGGGTTTGTGAGAGTATAAACTAACTTCTCTGCGCCTTCGCTGATGTCATCTTTTGTCGCGGTGACGTCAAATGTTACGCTTAATTCGTCTTTTAATATTGTGACGGTTTTCTCTGGGGTGAGTGTGTCGGTGAAGTCATTTTGATTTACTGTCCCAGATTGTTCCAAAGTCACAGATATGGGTAGGCTCGACGGATGAGTAACACTAATAGAGAAAGTGTCACTCTCGCCTTCAAGCAGTGTGCGGTTCAGTTTTTCAAAACTAATATGGGGTTCGCCATCGATGTCAGATAGAGTAACAACCGATTGACCGCGCTCAATTGTGTAGTCAGATCGAATTGGGCCGGAGATGGAATAGGTTAGTGACACATCATTTTCGAAATATTTGTTATTGCTTAAGCTAAGTGGCAATTTTACTTCTGTTTGCCCGGCAACAATCGTAAAAGGCTCAGATACTTTCGCTGTGTAGTTTTTGAATTTACCACTACTTCTCGCATTTATATCCGAAGTGGTGATATATAGCGTAAGGTCGCTTTTTAAAGCTTCCGAGAGTGTCAGTTGAATATATTGTGTTTCACTACCATTAATAGGCTCAACAAAGCTGATTGAGCTAGGGACATTGATTTTACTAACAATAGGGAGAGGATCAGGATTGGGTGTTGGTCCCGGATTTGGAGAGACTCCACCATTGTCACCACCTAGACTTCCGCCGCTGCCACCTTTACAACCACCAAGCAGAATTGCAAATAATGCAATAGCTATCGCTTTCTTATTATGCGTAATCTCATGCATGAGAATATAAATTCCTGAATGTGTAATAAAACTAATCTATCGATTGTATCAGAGATGTGTGCTGTAAAATAAGGGTATTTCTTGGATAGTTAGAGTTAATCACACTTGATTGGTGTCACTTTGTATATATAAATACTTTGATTATAATGCGGTGGATTATTTATTATCTGGAATACAAAAAATGTATAAAGCCCTTCTCATTGCGCTGTCTGCTTCGGTTGCATTTACCGCACAAGCAGAGCAGGAAAAAGAGTATTTAACACAAGATTTCTATGTTGGCGGTAACTTAAGTTCTTACAGTCTTGAAGGTAATAACGGAGCGTCATTTGGTGCTCATGTCGGCGCGAAAAATATTTATAATGAGCGCTT
This sequence comes from Vibrio sp. MarTm2, assembly GCF_027587055.1. NCBI lineage: Bacteria > Pseudomonadati > Pseudomonadota > Gammaproteobacteria > Vibrionales > Vibrionaceae > Vibrio > Vibrio sp. MarTm2. The sequence goes on from NZ_JAPPTK010000006.1 coordinate 48,205, forward strand.
TTTGGTTGGTGGTGAGTTTGTCATTGCTGGTTACAGCAGCAGTGATTTTGAAAAAGAACAAAACGCCTCAGAAAAATACTCTATTGCTGGTAATATCCCACTCGGTGTAAGGATTGATGCTGGCAACGCATTAAATGTAGATATTTACGGTTTGCTTGGTTATAAAGTGCTGTTTCTTGATGGTGCAAGTGACGACTATATTAAAGGTGTATCGTTTGGTGCTGGCGCCGATTTAGATTTCAAACACTGGGCATTGGGTTTGCAATTCTCTCGTACAGAGTATGACTATGAGATTACGGACAACACAGTAATGCTTAAAGGCAGTTACAAGTTCAATTTGTAATTGGTTAAGTCAGTTCTTACGATGAAAGACCGTAAGAACTGACCTTTCGCTATGCTTCAACCATTACTCTTGTATCTTCACTCAGTGACTCAAGCTCATTGGCTATATCATCAATACTGATTTCTTGAGGCAATCGAATCGCCATATTGGCTGTAAACAAACTTGAACTTACACCGCCGCCACCAGCAATAAAGACGCGCTGACAGTCCATATCCAAAATATTTACGCCTTGTCCATCCAAAACATGGGTAATCTCATTAACGATGCCTGCACGATCGTTTGAATCGAGTCTTAGCTGATAAATCGTATCGACGTTATGACCCACAGAGTCAGAATCAACAATCTGTACGACAAGATCAGGGTGTTGTTTAAACGCTTCTTGAACAACTAAAGCATTTTCTTCTGGAACGTCAATTTTGATAACCGCAGCCACTTGATCTTCGATAAAGTTAACTTTGCTAATTAGCCATTTCCCACCGTTTTCGTGTGTGACAGCGGCTAACTGCTTAATGGTCGCAGGTGTTGCTTTACCAACGAAGTTGGCGATAAAGGTTGTATTCACAGTGGGCCTCCTAAGAGATTGCAGGAAGGGTTTAATTTGAGTGTAGATGGGGAGGCCATAATAGGTTTGATATGCGTCAAGTTTTCAACCTAATCCATTGTTCAGGTTGTAGTTATTGTATCTGGAGCACAAAAAAAGCGACGCACTGCGTCGCTTTTATAAGAACGTCGTCTCTACTCTAGAAAGTGATTTTCATTTCTACGCCGTAGAATGCTTTGTCATAACTTGCGCCTGCATCCATCGCAAATTGTGCTGCATTGTGATTGCCAAACCATGGTGTACTGCTGTATTGAAACTCTGCACTGCCACCCCAAGCATCACTAACCCAGCCGTGAATGTGTCCTACCGGGTTTAGGAAAAAGAGGGTTACACCGCCCATGGTTTCTGAACCCCAAACTTCTCCCCCTGACGCCACGATGTCTTGCTCTGCTTCGAACATCAACTCACCGACAACCGCACCAAAGAAAGGGGTAATGAACAGATCTTGCCAAGATGGAACTTCAGCAAATGCTTCTACGCCATACTCCCAGAAAAAGGCAGACATTGTCGCGGAGTAGAGGAATGATTCAAATTCGTTGAAACCAGCATGACGCGCCGCAGTGTAATAAACACCACCGAAATAAGGGTGCATAATGTAGTTCAAGAAATGTTCGTCGCGATCCCAAACTGGACCGTCAGTGACGTTATCTTTCCACTTGCTGCCAAGGCCGCTTAAGTTGCGATCTTCCGCATCCCATTTTGTGATGGATTCAGGGAGCAATGTCATTAAGCCGACCGTTGCCACACTCAAGCCCAAGATTGTATAAGTTTGCCCTTTTAGGTAATCCCAATCCTTCTCGTTTTGTACAGTCAGGTATTTAGGTAGTGGTGGCTCTTCAAGATTCAGCGTGTTCTCTGACAAACTTAAGCTAAACGGGTCTGGGTTGATTGCGTCATTGGAGTATGAATACAAGGTGTAATTTTCCGCTTGATCAACCGTGTAGGAAAACTCAATATGTTGGTTGTAGTTGCTCATATTGGCATGAGCTAGGGTAGAGGTTGACAAGACTAAAGCGGCAATGCTTTTTTTGAACACGGAAAACTCCACTGCGATTTTTTAATGATCAGACTCACAATTATCTAATAAAGTCATGCTAATGGAAACCAGAAATTCGCTTGCAGGAACGATTTGTCAGATTCTCACTCTATAAGTAGCGAAAACTACAATTTCAAGTGCACCAAAAGTAATGCCTACTAGTAAGGACCTTTTTATGTTGAAAATTGCGATGCTGAGCACCGGGGAAGAAGTACTTCACGGAGATATCGTGGACACCAATGCGGCTTGGTTGTCTCAGCGTTTCTTTGAGAAGGGTTACTCCCTCAGCAAGCGTTCCACTGTTGGGGATGAGAGCCAAGCTCTAGTCGAAGAGCTTCTAATGCTGAGTTTCAACAGTGATGTGGTCATTGTGAATGGTGGTCTTGGGCCCACAACTGATGACCTCAGTGCTCAGGCGGCAGCTCAGGCTGCGGATGTAAACCTTGTTGAGTTCCCAGAGTGGATAGAACGGCTAGAAGCGTTTTTCGCTGCTCGTGGTCTAACCATGCCTGAAAGTAACCGAAAGCAAGCGATGTTACCGCAAGGTTCCTTACTCATTGATAACCCAGTTGGCACTGCGTGTGGTTTCAAACTTAAGATTAACGACTGTGACTTTTATTTTACGCCGGGCGTTCCAAGTGAGTTTAAGACGATGGTAGACACTCAGATTCTACCAGACCTTAAAAAATCACACTCTCAACTGGTCGGAATGGACTGCAGTAAACTGCACACCTTTGGTACCTCTGAGTCAGCATTGTCCGATGCGTTAGACAAAGTCCAACTGCCGGAAGGGTATATGCTTGGATACCGTTCTTATTTGCCTTACATTGAAGTGAAGCTGTTTGGGCCAAAAGGGGATGTAGATACACGCATCAAGTTGCTACAGCTTATTTTCAAATTGATAGAGCCCAATGTTGTTAGTGTCGATGAGTCGATGCAAGATCACGTTGGTCACTTGATTCTGGATAAGAAACTTTCTATCTCGACAGCAGAGCAATCAACACAAGGTTGTCTGTCACATTGGCTACATTCGAATGAGCGCGCCGCTGACTATTGCGGGCACGGTTGGGTTTTAGGAAAACGTGTTGAAGTGGGGCAAGCGGATCAAGACTCGCTTGCAGCGGCTTTTGCCTTAGCCGGAGCAACTAAAGAGAAGTGTGCTACTGACATTTCGATCGTAACTGGACGTGTCTATGATAAAAGCTTTTCTGTCGCCATCTCTACCCGTGAAGGTGAATGGGGGCAAACATTGAGCTTTAATCGTCAGTTCTCAGCAGATGATCAAGTGCTACTAATTACCACCGTGGCGGCCGATATGTTAAGGCGTTACCTAGCAGCAAAGCCCATGTTTCCTAATTACAGCTCGCTGAAACGTGAAAAGGAAATGTATGTTCCTCAGAGTGCGATTCAAACGGGGTAGGACTCGGTCGTCATTGCGTAATTAAATCGGTCCACCATGCTGTTTTAACTGAATGAATATTCTTGTTATTACTCATTTGCTTTCATACTTTTCTGTTATAGCAAAATCGTCTAATTGCTAAGCTAATGATTTCTAATAGGAGCGATTTTTGTCTCTAAATTGCAACGTGCATTTGCAACATTAGATCTTAAACTAAGAGTTCGTCGCAGGAATCATTCAGGGAGGAAGGCATGTTTCATCAGTCTAAAATACTGGTTTGGTATCAAGTCGCAAGCCAAAAAGTGATTCTGGGTGAGGCAGTTAACTCAGAAAGCTTGGATGCAATTTCAATGTGGTTGACCGCGCCAGAAGAGAAGGAAGTCATCTCTACCATGGGGTATCGACTCTCTCTATTTGATGATGATGGTAGAGAAATCGCGGATAAAGCCGTGTCTATGCTGACAGCAGACGAGTTTTTATCAGGAGCAAATTTACGCGCTTAGATACAAAAAAGCCCGGATGAGATACATCCAGGCTTTCTTTTTATTGAATAGTTATGCGCGTTTTTCTCTTAGCGTGTAATTGACATCTTGCAGTTCAATATCCGTTTTCGCACGAGATATACAAGGTAAAATTTCATCGCTTTGCACATAAGCCATCGCAAAACCAACGTATTCCACTTCACCTGATACAATTTTGCAGCGGCATGCACCACAATGACCATCTCGGCAATTGTACTCTGGCTCTAACCCCGCTTGTTCCATTGTTTCCAACAGAGTATTCGAAGGGTTTGATTGAATCGGTGTGAAGCCGTTAATTTTAATTCTTGGCATATTCGTTTTTATAGCTCGAAGTCTTTAAAGTCGTCTGCACGAACGTCGCTGTCGATCTGACCAACAAGGTAAGATGAAATTTCAGCTTCTTGCGGAGCAACCTGAACGTTGTCCGAAGACAACCAAGCATTGATCCAAGGGATCGGGTTAGAGGTCGCTTCTGGATACGCCGCACTCAAGCCAACCGCTTGCATGCGGATGTTGGTGATGTATTCCACGTACTGGCAAAGAATGTCTTTGTTTAAGCCGATCATCGAGCCATCTTTGAATAGGTATTCTGCCCACTCTTTCTCTTGCTCTGCCGCTTCTTTGAACAGGTCGAAACACTCTTGTTTACACTCTTCGGCAATCTGCATGAAAGAGAAGTCATCCTGACCGTTACGAAGAAGGTTGATCATATGCTGAGTACCGGTTAGGTGCAGCGCCTCATCACGAGCGATAAGCTTGATGATTTTTGCGTTGCCTTCCATCAGTTCACGCTCTGCAAACGCAAATGAACAAGCAAAGCTCACGTAGAAGCGAATAGCTTCTAGAGCGTTAACAGACATCAGACACAGGTAAAGCTTCTTCTTCAGGTCGTGAAGCTTGATAGTCTTCTCTTCACCGTTGATGACGTGAGTGCCTTCACCGTAACGGTGATAGTCGTTTGTTAGCTCAATTAGGTCATCGTAGTAACCAGAAATATCTTTCGCACGTTTTAGGATGTGCTCGTTCTCAACGATGTCATCAAATACGATACCTGGATCGTTAACGATGTTACGAATGATGTGTGTGTATGAGCGCGAGTGAATCGTTTCAGAGAAAGACCAAGTCTCAATCCATGTCTCTACTTCTGGCAGAGAAACAAGAGGCAGAAGCGCAACGTTCGGGCTACGACCTTGAATAGAATCAAGCAACGTTTGATATTTTAAGTTGGAGATGAAAATGTGCTTTTCGTGATCAGGCAACTTGTTGTAGTCGATGCGGTCGCTTGATACGTCTACTTCTTCTGGACGCCAAAAGAAAGAAAGCTGTTTTTCAATCAGCTTTTCGAAGATATCAAATTTTTGTTGGTCGTAACGTGCTACGTTGACTGATTGACCTAAGAACATTGGTTCTTTTAGTTGATCGTTTTTGTTTCTGTTAAAAGTACTGTAAGCCATGCTGCCTCAATTCCTTTTATGCCCCTCACGGTGGAGGGGCGAATAATGTCTATTGCCTAATAATCCGCTAGGGGATTATGGATTAAATCTTACAACCGCCGCCTGCACAATCATCATCTTGTGGCTGCACTGCGTCTTTCTGGTCATCGCTCGCACCATCACGAGTATTGTGGTAGTAAAGCGTTTTCACACCGTACTTGTACGCAGTAAGAAGATCTTGGAGAAGTTTCTTCATTGGTACTTTACCGCTCTCGAAACGTGTTGGATCATAGTTTGTGTTCGCTGAGATTGCCTGATCGACAAACTTCTGCATGATGCCCACAAGGTGTAAGTAGCCATCATTCGAGCCGATATTCCAAAGAAGCTCGTAGTTTTCCTTGTATTCAGTGAACTCTGGAACAACTTGCTTCAAGATACCATCTTTAGACGCTTTGACTGATACATAGCCACGTGGAGGCTCAATACCGTTGGTTGCGTTCGAAATTTGAGAAGACGTTTCAGACGGCATTAGCGCAGTTAGCGTCGAGTTACGCAGACCGTGTGTCATGATTTCTTCGCGTAGGCCGTCCCAGTCGTAATGCAATGGTTCGTCACACACAAGATCGACGTCTTTCTTGTAAGTGTCGATTGGCAGTAGACCTTTCGCGTAGTTCGTCTCGTGGAAAGAAGGACATTTACCTTGCTCTTTCGCTAGTGCCACAGACGCTTTGAGCAAGTAGTACTGCATTGCTTCAAATGTACGGTGAGTTAGGCCATTTGCACTGCCGTCAGAGTACTTCACGCCATTTTTCGCTAGGTAGTAAGCGTAGTTGATCACGCCCACACCCAAAGTACGGCGGTTCATCGTTGACTTGTAAGCCGCTGGAAGCGGGTAATCTTGGTAATCAAGCAGCGCATCAAGAGCACGAACAACTAGGTCAGACAGCTCTTCGAAATCATCAAGAGATTTAATCGCACCAAGGTTGAATGCAGAGAGTGTACACAGCGCAATCTCACCAGAGTCATCTTCAACGTTGGTTAGCGGCTTGGTTGGCAGCGCGATTTCCAAACACAGGTTAGATTGACGAACAGGTGCAACTTCTGAATCAAACGGGCTGTGGGTGTTACAGTGGTCAACGTTTTGAATATAGATACGACCTGTAGAAGCACGTTCTTGCATCAAGATAGAGAACATCTCGATTGCTTTAACCGTTTCTTTCTTAACTGAAGGATCGTTTTCGTATTTAACGTATAGGCGCTCGAACTCATCTTGGTTCTCAAAGAACGCATCATACAGACCTGGTACGTCAGAAGGAGAGAACAACGTGATGTTGCCACCTTCTACCAAGCGTTGATACATCAAGCGGTTCAACTGAACACCGTAATCCATGTGACGAACACGGTTCTCTTCAACACCACGGTTATTCTTAAGAACCATCAGAGCTTGAGATTCACCATGCCACAGTGGGTAAAATACCGTTGCAGCACCACCACGAACACCACCTTGAGAACAGCATTTTACTGCGGTTTGGAAGTATTTATAGAAAGGAATACAACCCGTGTGGAATGCTTCACCACCGCGGATTTCTGAACCCAGAGCACGGATACGACCTGCGTTGATACCGATACCGGCACGCTGAGAAACGTAACGAACAATGGAGCTTGCCGTTGCGTTGATAGAATCTAGGCTGTCACCACACTCGATCAGTACACACGAGCTGAACTGGCGAGTAGGAGTACGTACACCTGACATGATCGGTGTAGGTAGAGAAATCTTGAATGTAGAGGTCGCATCGTAAAAACGCTTGATGTAGTCAAGGCGCGTTTTTTTCGGGTATTTTGCGAACAAACAAGCAGCAACAAGAATGTAAAGGAACTGCGCACTCTCGTAGATCTCACCAGATACTCGGTTCTGAACAAAGTACTTACCTTCAAGCTGTTTAACCGCAGCGTAAGAGAAATCTAAATCGCGGCGGTGATCGATATACGCGTCAAGCTCATCCAATTCCGCTTTTGTGTAGTCCTCTAGAATATGCTGGTCGTATTTACCCATATCGATCAGCTTCGCAACGTGATCATACAGTGCTGGTGGTTCGTACTGACCATACGCTTTTTTACGCAGGTGGAATACCGCCAAGCGAGCAGCAAGGTATTGATAATCTGGTGTCTCTTCTGAGATCAGATCAGCAGCGGATTTGATGATGGTTTCATGGATGTCTGAAGTCGTGATGCCATCATAAAATTGAATGTGAGCGCGTAGTTCTACTTGAGATACAGAAACGTTGTCGAGCCCTTCTGCTGCCCAAGCGATTACTCGGTGGATCTTCTCAAGATCAATGCTTTCTTTACGACCGTCGCGTTTGGTAACGGTAAGTTGTTGGTTCATTCTGCTTAATTTCCCTAACAAAACTGATAAAAGCCGTGTTTTTGTGTAATTCTTGTAAAATTCGTACCGGCTTTGTGATCAAAGTCTATCTATATATTGTAGTACAAACACAATATATAGGGGTGCATTGGTGTGCGGGTTACAAGATAGTGCTATCTGAGGTGGTTTTCAAGTTGGAGATCTTGGATGACTTGTGGATAACTAACAAAATTGAAAAAATCAGTAAGTGACTACTAACCGATGAAATAAGAGCGGATAAGATTGTAGAAAATTACCGTTTTGGAATCGGTTTATTCGTAACCACAAACAAAAAAAAATATCTTGATCTTTGCCAATTTTTTCCCGCATTTTTTCGCCTGGTGAAAATGGAATCAACTCGACAAAAATCGTTCAAAAAAGCACTAAAAAAGGCGGTGAGCTTATGCTACCGCCTTAAAAATAACCACTAGATATAGGGTGTTATCTTGGTGTTAAAACTTCTGAGTGTGGACGATGTAATTGACGTCGACCTTACGACCAAGCTTATATGAATCAGTGAGCGGGTTATAGTGTAGCCCTGTAATTCCTGTCTCTGTCAGGTCGGTTTGGTCAACCATTTTAATCAGCTCAGACGGGCGAATGAACTTCTCATGATCGTGAGTACCTTCAGGGACGATCTTAAGTAGTTTCTCTGCACCGACGATGGCAAACAAGTAAGACTTAATATTGCGATTTAAGGTCGAGAAAAAGACATGGCCACCTGGTTTAACAAGTGCTGCGCAAGAGCGAACAACGGAAAGCGGGTCAGGGACGTGCTCAAGCATCTCCATGCAAGTGACGACATCGTATTTTCCAGCATTGGTTGCGGCATGGTCTTCGATGGTGCTTTGGATGTACTCAAGCTTGGTTCCTGTCTCCAGAGCGTGAAGTCGAGCGACTTCAAGGGGTTCTTTGCCCATGTCTAATCCGGTCACGCTCGCGCCTTCTTTCGCCATACTCTCAGCGAGGATGCCACCACCACAGCCAACGTCGAGCACTGTCTTGCCAAAAAGGCCATTGGCGTTGTCTAAAACATAGTTCAAGCGTAGCGGGTTGATTTGATGAAGAGGTTTAAACTCACCCTCCAGATCCCACCAGCGTGAAGCCATATCCTCAAATTTCTTAATTTCGTTTGGGTCGACGTTTTGTGCTTGTGTCATAACTGCTCTGTGTTGTACCGCTTCCTGGAATTAGGCAGGCATTATAGCGCGTTAAAATGAACACTCCATAGGGCATGTCACTTTTATACTGAGCTGGTGAAAATATAACCATTAATCAGCGAGATAAAATAAGAGTGTGCAATTTCTCGGCATTTGATTCACAACCAAGCTCACAACCTGATAAAAGGAGAGGGAAAGTAATGCCGAAGAGTCGATTTGTGTGTTATATTTTTGCACCTTAAACGTATTGTACATACGATCTATAAATAGAGGGATAATGGCTCTATGAGCGATCTAGCTAAAGAGATCACGCCCGTAAACATTGAAGATGAGCTTAGAGGTTCATACCTTGACTATGCGATGTCCGTAATCGTTGGTCGTGCTCTTCCTGATGTGCGTGATGGCCTAAAGCCTGTACACCGCCGCGTTTTGTTCGCGATGAATGTGCTAGGTAATGATTGGAATAAACCATACAAAAAATCTGCCCGTGTTGTTGGCGACGTAATCGGTAAATATCACCCGCATGGTGACAGTGCTGTATACGACACTATCGTTCGTATGGCTCAGCCGTTTTCATTACGTTACATGCTAGTTGATGGCCAAGGTAACTTTGGTTCTATCGATGGTGACTCAGCAGCGGCAATGCGTTATACCGAAGTTCGCATGGCAAAAATTGCCCATGAACTTCTCGCTGACCTAGACAAAGAAACCGTGGATTACGTACCAAACTATGATGGTACTGAGCAAATCCCAGCGGTTCTTCCTACTAAAATTCCTAACCTATTGGTAAACGGTGCTTCTGGTATCGCAGTAGGTATGGCAACCAACATCCCGCCACATAACCTTGGCGAAGTGATCGATGGCTGCTTAGCATACATCAATAATGAAGAGATCACGATTGATGAGTTAATGGACTACATTCCTGGTCCAGATTTCCCAACAGCGGCACTCATCAGTGGTCGCAAAGGCATTGTAGACGCGTACAAGACTGGCCGCGGTAAAATTTACATGCGTTCTAAAGCGGAAATCGAAGCGGACAAGAATGGTAAAGAGACCATTATCGTTACCGAGATCCCTTATCAGGTGAACAAAGCTCGCTTGATCGAAAAGATCGCTGAGCTTGTTAAAGATAAGAAAGTCGAAGGCATTAGTGCACTGCGCGATGAGTCTGACAAAGACGGTATGCGCATTGTTATCGAATGTAAGCGTGATGCAGTGGGCGAAGTGGTTCTAAACAACCTATACGCCAACACTCAGCTGCAAACGACGTTCGGTATCAACATGGTTGCGCTGAACAACGGCCAGCCACAGCTGTTCAACCTAAAAGAGATGTTGAAGTGCTTCGTTGATCACCGCCGTGAAGTGGTGACTCGTCGTACTATCTTTGAATTGCGTAAAGCTCGTGAGCGTGCCCATATCCTAGAAGGTTTGGCACTGGCATTAGCGAACATCGATGAGATCATCGAATTGATCCGTAAAGCGCCAACACCAGCAGAGGCGAAAGCCGGTCTTGTGGCTCGCGGTTGGGATCTAGGCAATGTAGCAGCAATGCTAGAGCGCGCAGGTACTGATGCCGCTCGTCCTGAGTGGCTAGAAGCACAATACGGTATCCGTGATGGGCAGTACTTCCTGACAGAAACTCAAGCGCAAGCAATCCTAGACCTACGTCTACACAAGCTTACAGGTCTTGAGCACGAGAAGATTCTTGACGAGTACAAAGCGCTTCTAGAAGAAATCGCTGAACTGATGCACATTCTTGCAAGCACTGAGCGTTTGATGGAAGTGATCCGCGAAGAACTAGAAACAGTTCGCGATGCATTTGGTGATGTTCGTCGTACGGAAATCACAGCAGCAAGCCATGACATCGACATGGAAGAGCTGATTGCTCGTGAAGATGTTGTAGTAACGCTTTCAAACGCGGGCTACGTTAAGTACCAAATCCTAAGCGACTACGAAGCACAGCGTCGTGGTGGTAAAGGTAAGAGCGCAACGAAGATGAAAGATGAAGATTACATCGAGCGTCTGTTGGTTGCGAATACCCACGATAACATCTTATGTTTCTCTACACGTGGTAAAACTTACCGTCTGAAAGTATATCAATTGCCTCTAGCAAGTCGTACTGCTCGTGGTAAGCCAATCGTCAACATTCTTCCACTAGAAGAAGGTGAGCGTATTACTGCAATTCTACCAGTTGATGAGTTCTCACCAGAGAAGTTCATCTTCATGGCAACTGGTGACGGTACGGTTAAGAAGACATCGCTTGATCAATTTGCAAACGTACGTTCAAACGGCCTAATAGCTGTTAACCTACGTGATGACGACTCGTTAATCGGCGTAGATATCACTAATGGCGACAGCGACATCATGCTGTTCTCGAAAGCCGGCAAAGTGGTTCGTTTCGCGGAAGACAAAGTCCGTGCAATGGGTCGTACTGCGGCAGGTGTTCGTGGTATGAAGCTAGCTGAAGATGACCAAGTTGTTTCACTGATTGTTCCTGCAAACGAAGGTGACATCCTAACAGTGACGCAAAATGGTTACGGTAAGCGTACTGAACTTGCTGAGTACCCAACCAAAGGTCGTGCGACTCAGGGTGTTGTCTCTATCAAAGTGTCAGAGCGTAACGGTCCAGTTGTTGGCGCGGTACAGGTAGAAGAAGGCGATGAGATGATGATGATCACTGACGCCGGTACTCTAGTTCGTACACGTGTTTCTGAAGTGAGCCAAGTTGGCCGTAATACGCAAGGTGTTACGCTAATTCGCACTGCAGAAGATGAGAATGTTGTTGGACTTCAGCGTATTGACGAAGTAGAAGAGGTGGATTTACCCGAAGGTGAAGACGCTGCTGATACAGAAAACACTGCTGAAGTAACGTCTGAGAATCCAGAAACGCCGACTGTCGATGATGAGCCTCAAGCGTAAACACGTTTTTAAATGAATCAAAGCCGAGCAAGTGCTCGGCTTTTTTGTGCTCAGAATTAAGCAATATCGCCAATACTTTCAATAAGGTGTATAACTCGTCTCAAAAGTGTCTCTTTCCGAGTTAGTCTGTATCTTGGTTCACGTATAGTGACCAAACTACACAGTAAAAGGAGAGATGAGATGGGTTTAGATACACCAATGGCGATATCCAATTATCTAGGTGGCTTGCTCGCCTTGCTCATTTTCTATCCATTTGCTCTTGTTACACTGCAAATTGCTATTTACTCGCCCACTAAACGCGTCCGTATTACGAAAAAATTTAATATTCTTTGCGCTTGTGCAGCAGCGTTCCTTCTTGTCATGCATATGCAAACTGAGGTGATTTATGGCAAAGAGCTGTTAGATCGCTACTATTCGACGCACGCCAACGAACTACCGGTTGTAAGTGAAGAAGATGGAACCACGCAAGAGGCTCGCGATGGGGTGGGACTGCCTGAAACGACGAAAAAATGACGTCAATATTTTGCAGTCATTTCAATAATTTACAGTCTGTTGTTTGGTTGTCAAATGTTCGTGCATCTTGGTTAAAATCTCGATAATATTCGCCACTTTCCTACTGTTCCAGGCGAAATATCAACCATGAAATTATCATTAAAACAAAAACTGATAGGTGCCAGCTTATTAGCGGTGGTGCTAATGGCAAGCGTGCTAACTTGGCTATCTGCAGACCAACTTTTCCAACAAACTCGTAACGGCGTATACGCTCGTGCAGAGAGTCTAGCCGCTGCTGCTTCAGAAGGGATCTCTGACTGGATTTCCATTCGTAAACAAATTTCTACTGCGTTCAACGATTACAGCCAAGAAGCCGATGTCGTTCCATACTTGCAGCAAGCGCGTAAAGCTGGCGGGTTCGATGATATCTTCCTCGGTACTCCAGAGGGCGGAATGTACCGCTCGCACCCAGAGCGAAACCGTGCAGACTATGATCCACGTACTCGCCCTTGGTACAAAGATGCCAATGCTGCGGGCAAGCAAATCATCACAACTGCCTATAAAGATGCGATTACCAATGCGCTATTGGTGACAATTGCTGAGCCAGTTCGTCGCAACGGCCAGTTTGTCGGTATTGTTGGTGCTGATGTTTTGATCGATCAGTTGATCAACGATGTCATCAATCTCGATGCGGGTAAAAACGCTTACGCGATGCTTATTGATACTCAAGATGGCAACTTCCTAGCACACCCAAACAAAGACTTATCGCTGAAACCTGTGTCAACGCTTTCAAATAAATTTACCCTTCGCGCGATTCAAGAAGCGGCAAATACCGGCTCTATTGAGCTGATTGAGCGAAACGGCGTAGAGAAAATGGTCTTTTTTAAGCAAGTACCAGATACCCCGTGGATTTTTGCGATAGAAATGGATCGCGCGACAGAAGAAGCGGCACACTCAGAGTTATTGGTTGACCTGATCATTACGGCAATCATGATTACTTTGATCGTCGTCTTCGTTGTCTCTTGGTTGGTGAGCTTCTTGTTCCGCGATTTAGGCCGCGTATCCAAAGCGTTGGAAGAAATTGCGTCAGGTGAAGGCGATTTGACTCAAAGACTTGAACCTCGTAGTGACGACGAAGTTGGTCAATTGGCGTCAAACTTCAATATCTTCGTTGGTAACATGCATTCGATGGTGTCTAAACTGAGCTTAGTGTCAGCGTCACTGTCAGAGCAAGCGAAGCAAACCGCGCAACATGCTGAAGAGCGCAGTGCCCGTATTCGTCATCAACAAGATGAAATCAACATGGTTGCTACTGCTATCAATGAAATGGCTGCAGCCACACAGGAAATCGCGGGCAACGCCGATCATACGGCACAAAACTCATCAGAAGCGGTATCAGCGTGTGTGCATGGTGGTCAGCAAGTGGTGCAAACACAAAGTTCGATTCAAAATCTGGCACAGGAAGTTCAGGTAGCGACCGAGGTTATTCAAGAACTTGAAGCACACGGCAATAGCATTAGTACGATTCTATCGACCATTCAAGATATCGCCGAGCAAACCAACCTACTTGCACTTAACGCGGCAATTGAAGCGGCGCGTGCGGGTGAACAAGGGCGTGGATTTGCAGTGGTGGCCGACGAAGTTCGTGTGTTGAGTCAACGTACTCATGCTTCGACGAAAGAAATCCAGCAGATGATTGAAACTCTACAAGGTACGACGGGTAAAGCCGTAGGCATTATGGGCGATAGCCGCATGTTGGCGGATACCAGTGTCGGCGATGCAGATTCTGCGGCAGTGAGTTTAACTCAAATCCAAACGGCCGTTGAACGCATCAGTGATATGGCGACTCAAATTGCTTCAGCAGCAGAAGAGCAAGCGTCGGTCACATCTGAAATTACGCGAAACACTGTGGGTATTCGTGATGTGTCGAATGACTTGGCGGATGAGGCACATGATGCGGCATCTCAAGCGGCGCAATTGTCAGAGTTATCCCATGAGCTAGAACAAGAAATCAATCGCTTCAAGTTGTAAGTGCCATACCCTAATAAGCCCGGTTTTTACTACCGGGCTTTTTTTGTTTGATACGTTTCCAAAGTGGAAAAATAAACTTATCAAAGTTTCAATAGTAGAAATGATTGTGCAAGTTTTAAAATCCATACAAACAACAAGGATTACAAGCTATGCCGACTTCTCTCAACGCATTCCAACAACGTGTTCACGCTATCGTGACCGACACCAACCTTAGCCCAAAGCAAAAGAACCAATTTCTCGCTTTAGAAGCGGAGGCGAACCTTCCATATTTGGAGGTGTCTGATGCCGTTTCGGTGGCAATGGAGCAAGGCATCATTTGTGATATGTTTGAGGGACACGCACCTTTCAAACCTCGCTACGTGCTGCCCGATTATGCAAAATATCTAAAGCAAGGCTCGATGCATCTTGAAGTTGAGCCTGCACAAGATTTTGATGATGCCCTCAATTTGCTGACCATTCTTTATCATCACGTTCCCTCAGTCACTAATATTCCCGTTTATCTTGGTCAACTTGACGAAGTGCTGCTTCCTTATGTCGGCTCTCTAACAGAGCAACAGGTTTATGCCAAACTCAAGCGCTTCTGGATCATGTTGGACCGTACCTTACCTGATGCGTTCATGCATGTGAATATCGGTCCTACGGACAATGTGATTTGCCGAACCATTCTTAAAGTCGATGCAGAGCTTAAGCAGATCGCGCCCAACTTAACTTTCATGTATGACTCGAACGTCACTCCGGGTGATCTTTTAAGGCAAGCAACCAGTAATATTTGCGAATGCAGTAAGCCACACATCGCCAACTATCCGATGCATGCAAGCGCGTATGGTGATAAACAGTTTGGCATTGTTAGCTGCTACAACTCATTGCCGTTAGCGGGTGGTTCCAACACGCTAGTGAGAATGAACTTGAAAGAAGTGGCTAAGCGTTCAAAAGACAGTACGGACTTTATTGATTATGTTCTGCCGGCGTACAACGAGCTAATGATTGAGCTTATTGAGGCAAGAAGCCGTCATCTGCATGAACACTCAAACTTCTTTAAAGGCTTTTTGGCGACGGAGGCGTTGATTGACGAGAACCGTTTTGCACCAATGTACGGGATATACGGCATGGCAGAGGCGGTCAATATTCTTTTAGAGAAAGAAGATTGCAATGAACGATATGGCCACAGTGATAAGGCAAACCGACTCGCGCTTGCCATTTCAGAAAAGCTGGCGCATTTGGTCGACACTAGCCCGGTCAAATACGGCTATGAAGGCAAAGCGTTACTACATGCTCAAGGTGGGATTAGTCTTGATAAAGATGTCACACCAGGTGTGCGTATTCCTTATGGGACCGAGCCGGATCCGGTGAGCTATGTTCAAGCGACCGCGCTTCAGCACAAATACTATACGTCGGGGATCAGTGATATTTTAACGATTGATGAAACCGTTAAATCGAACCCTGAAGCGATGTTCAATCTTTGCAAAGGTGCGTTGGCGATGGGCTATCGCGAGTTTACGGCAAACGTGGCATCAAACGATTTAGTTCGTGTAACTGGCTATATGGTTAAACTTTCTGACATCGCCAAGTTCGCCGCTTCAGGTTCACGCTCGAACACGACATTTCTTGGGGCAGAAGCGGCAAATAACACCGGCATACTTGAGCGTACTCCACGAGTCGTCAGCATGGAATCGCAGCCATTCTATCAGTAAGGCCTTAAGATGGAAAAAAGCGCATTTGTCAGCCGAATTCTGAACTTTTCATGTGTGGATGGACCAGGAAATCGCCTGGTCATCTTCCTACAAGGGTGTAATTTTAGCTGCATTACCTGCCATAATCCTCACACAATCAATCACTGCAACCATTGTGGTGATTGTGTTGCTGTGTGCCCAAGCGGAGCTTTAACGCTAGAGGATAGTGGGCGAGTCGCATGGAACGAGGTCAAGTGCACCCATTGTGATGATTGCCTTGATCGCTGCGATCATCATTCGAGTCCCAAGGTTGCGAGTTACACTGTCACTCAAATCGTGAGGCTGATTAGAAAGCAGCGCCATTTCATCAGTGGCATTACCATGTCCGGAGGTGAAGCGACTTTGCAGCTTCCTTTCATCATTGATCTATTCAAAGCGATCAAACAGGACGAAGAGTTATCACACCTAACTTGTTTTATTGATAGCAATGGTTATTTGTCGCAACAAGGATGGCTCAACGTGTTGCCCTTTATGGATGGGGCGATGATTGATCTGAAATCTTGGCAGAATGAAACCCATCAGTGGCTTGTTGGTCGCGACAACCATAAAGTCATTCAATCGATTCGCTTGTTAGCAGAGCACGGAAAATTACACGAGCTTAGACTTCTTCACGTGCCAGATAAAAGTGATTTTGAGAGTGAAATTGCCCATATTGCAACGCTTATCAACCAGCTACCAGCCAACGTCAATATTAGGCTCAACGCTTTTCAACATCATGGCGTGATTGGCGAAGCGCTATCATGGCCAAAATGTAACGAAGGGCAAATCGATCAACTCTACCAACGGCTTGAAAAGCTCGTTCCAAATCCGATCAGCCGCCCCAGCGTTTACGTCTGATGCACTGCCAAAAGTTGCTGATGGAGCCAGCGCAATGCAGGATGATTTAAACTGGCTTGATTCCAAACCAAACTGTATCCAACTTGGCCATAATCGAAGGGTAAAGGCTTCTGAATGAGCGATTTTGCTTGATATGCCTTGTCTGCCCACGCTTTCGAGCAGGTTAATATTCGTTCGGAGTGATGGCACAAAACGGCGGCAGAACCAAAATCTGAAACAGAGATACTCACATCACGTGAACGATGTTGTTGAGTCAAATTCTGTTCGAAGAAGGGTTCGGCAAGGTCGTCATCGTGAATCCCAACATGTTGGTATTGTAGATAATCATCGATTGATATTGTTCGTTTGCTCGCTAAAGAGTGGGTGGGCGAAAGCAAACAGACCATTTCATCTTCCATGATCTGCTGCCACATCAAATCGCGGCTACGTGTTGGCGGTTGGCTCACGTCATGGGGCAGCAGCATAAAATCGACCTGACCGCGACTCAACGAATCAAAGTTCATTTGCTCTTTAGCGAAAAGCTGAACGTGTTTAGCAGAGGACAACTGTTGGCAGATTTGTTCAATTCGCTCGGCAAATAGCTCGAAGGTACTTTCGCGCATGGACAATGAAATAGTGCCGGTAAAACTGGCAGGTTCGAATTCTCCTTGATGAAGAATACCGTTCATACTCGACAAAATACCATGGATTTGCGGAGCAATGCTGAGAGCAAAGGAGGTCGGGAGCAATAATGTTCCCTCTCGATAAAATAGCTCATCACCTAATTGCTCTCTAAGTTGTGACAGCGTTTTGCTCACACTAGAGGGCGTGACACATAATTTCTCAGCCGCTTTTGTCACGCTGTTGGTTGAAAGCATAACGTGAAGTACCGTTAAGTGCTTCATGCTGATTCGGGAAAGGGCAATAAAATCCATGGCGTAACATTGTTGGTCAGTTTCTACTGCATTATATCCGCGTTGACTGCTTTGCAAAGTGCTCGTTGTGTGGAAATGCTATTCCGCTTCTATACTAGAGTAACAATAGCTATTGATTTATTTCTCAATAGTTAGATCGTGTTGGACTAGGAGGAAAACATGAAGGTACAAGGTTTATTGATCATTGGTTTGTTGTTGGTGGTTAATCCAGTGCTGGCTGATGAGGATGATATGGATGAAGCGACCAAGGTGAAGGTTGCTCCAGATTTTCAAGTCATGGACGAGGATAAAGACGGGTTCGTATCGAAAGAAGAGTTTGATGCGTTTCGTTCAACGATGGACGACGGTGAAGAAGAGGAAGAGAGCTCATTAAGTGCCTTCGCTTCATTTGATAAAGACAAAGATGGTTTTGTTAGCGAAGAAGAGTTAGCGGCTCACGCAAAATACTCAAACCCAGGTAATGGCACAGGCGCATTGCTTGATAACAAAAAGCAAAAGTCCAACGCCAACCGTAAAGAGAAAAAGGAAAAGCCCGACCGCAGTGATAGAGGAAAAAACAGCGATCGCGGCAATGGCGGTGGAAAAGATAAATAATCGTATTAAACAAAACGCCCCCAAATATTGGGGCGTTGTGTTTATTGATATCAGTCAATCAGACCATACTGAGATCCAAGGACATCGATAATCTCTTGCTTTGGATTATCACTTAGCTCAATTGGGCGACCTGTAATCTTTTCTGCGATCCCTGTGTATGTGCGGGAAATATCCATAAGCGCTTCAAGAGGCAGTGCATTTTCGCGAGCCAGTGCTTCACGTTCAGGCATACGTTCTTTGTTAAGAAGGATATCTGGATCAGGGAAGTGGTTAAGCAAAAATTGTCTGAATCCTTCTTTTGAATTCTCGACAATATTACCGGCTTGATACTCCTTTTCATCCCAAATACGGGATGAATCTGGCGTACCGACCTCATCCATGTAGATCAGTTTTTCGTTGCCTGCAGCATCGTGAACGTAGCCAAACTCAAATTTTGTATCGACAAAGATTTGGTCCACTTTAGACAGTGCATCACTGATGACGCCAAACCCTTCGCGGAGCAACTTCTCGTAGAGTGCAATATCCTCTGGTTTGGAAAAGTTGAATGCGGCAAAGTTGTCTTCGATATTTTTACGAGTGATGTTGACATCATCGGCTTCTGGAACGTCTGGGATACCTTTAAGAATGCCTTTGGTTGAAGGAGTCATCAGCAAGTCAGGGAGTGCTTTATCGCGCTCGAGTCCCTCTGGAAGTTCAATGCCACAGAACTCACGCTCCCCCTTTTCATAGGCACGCCACATCGAGCCTGTGATGTATTTGCGACAAATCGCTTCGATCATAATTGGTTTGGCTTTTTGAACGATCCAAACTAGCGGATGAGGGATATCAAGAATGTGGCTATCGGCGAGTCCATTTTCTTTAAAGAGGCCAAACCAGTGATTAGAGATCGCATTCAACGCAGCGCCTTTTCCTGGGACACCTTGCAATCCTCCCTCTGCGTGCCAAATGCAGTCAAACGCCGAAATGCGGTCACTGATAACCATGATGGCTAAAGGCGCATCAGGGGCAACATCGTAGCCTTTTTCTTGAATAAGGCGTTGGCTGTCTTCTTCAGTTAACCAATATACAGAGCGTACTTTTCCGCTATGAACAGGCTTATTTGTGCGAATTGGAAGATCGTCATTTACGGCGAGAACTTGATCGGCGAGACTCATTTAGACATTCCTATCTTTGTCAAAAATGGGTGAAAGACGTAATTTGCTTTCGATTCGCAGTGCATAATACCAGAACTTAGCGAGGCTTCCAGATAAAAAGCAAACGTTTGCTTAATTTTTTAACGGCGCAATGGCGATGTGATAAAAAGAAAAAGCCCCTCACAAAGGGAGGGGCCAAAGACAGTGTAAATGTTGAGCTTATTAGTGGTACTGGAATGATCTGCCCTCAACAAAAAAGACAGCACACTGGAACTGGTTAGCGAGATCAGTAAGTAACGCTTGATCTAATTCTGAAATTTGGTTGGACGCGACAACGGCACTTGCGTTACCCGATTGAATGGCTTTGGTCACAATCTCTACCTCTGACTGAGTTTGAGATGCTCTCATCTGGATGATCTTTTTGCAGCTGACATTGTATGAAGCGAACTGCTCGTAGTCAGGACGTGGACATTCAGCAGTAAACAAAATCCATTGCTTTTGGTGCGATAGGCTCGCTAAGCGGTAAAGAACGGCGTCATCGATGTTCATCGGCTGGGTAGGTTGAGCGAGAACATTGAATTTAGAAACCGAGCGACTTGTTGTTTGAAACTGAATCATAATACTGTCCTTTCATGCATGCTGTATGTGTATACAGTAGTTTGTTTGCCGGAAGTGATCAAGACATTTTGTTGTCTTTTTAATCGATAAATTGAAAATCTTAAGCGGAATTTATGGTTAAGCTGTTGAATTTAAAGAGTTGTCCTTGTTTTCTTACAAGTAAGCTAAGTATGAGAAACTGTGAGTGAACGCACATGGCTTTATACAGTACTGTGGAGAAAGTACTGTATAAAGCCAGAGAGGTTGTTTGTTGGAAATCGCCCCTAAGTGTCAAGATATTTTCAACCAGCTTGGTATCTTGTCATCTTCATGCTCAGGCTTCGCGGTTTGGGGGCGCTAATTTCGACTTGAGCTAATTTAGCACTTTCTAGGGGTTAAGAAAGCGCTCAGGATAATCACTAAAAATACCATCTAGATTGCTCAGGCGCTTTAAGCGATTTGGGTTGTTTACTGTGTAGCACCAGACTTTATAGCCGAGCTTTTGCAGAGAAGAAATCTGTCGTTTGCTTGTCCAGAGGTGGTTGAGATTGCAACCAACGGCTTGAACTTCTTCTAGAAGAAGCCGATCTTTTCTCTTCAACCTTTCTGACAAAACGGCAATGGCGTGGGTGGGAAACTGCTTTCTAAGCTGGCGAATGACATCGTGGTTAAAACTCGAAAACAGAATCGACTCTTTTGGCAGCTCAATGCCTTTGACTGCGTGCGCAAGGAGGTCGACAACGTGTTCAGGGTCATGGTGATCGACTTTCACTTCAAGGTTTAACTTGATGCGGTGTTGATTGGCAATGTCGAGCAACTCACTCAAGGTCAATATTGTTTGCGGAGAACATTCAGGATAATGATGGGCAAAATTAAGCTGGCGTAGTTCGCTTAAGGTCAGTGCATCAACTCGACCTTCACCATTACTGCACCTATCAACGGTATGATCATGGCAAACCACGAGAACATCATCTTTGCTTGGTTGGATATCGACTTCTATCCAGTTGAGGCCGAGCTCTATCGCAGCTTCAATACTCACTCGGGTGTTTTCAGGGTAATGACCGGCAATGCCTCGGTGTCCGACTATATTCATTTGCTTAACACAATCAAAAAATAATGAGTGGTTAGATTAGCGCTAAAGAGTGGTTGTCACTACAAAAATCTGAGACTATCGCCAAACAACAAAACAATAAAAAATAACGAAGAGATTTGATTTTGAACGCTGAACGTAAAGCTGCTTGGATACTTATTGCCACAACGATGTTGGCAGGTCTGGGGTGGATATTTTCCAAAGAAACCATTCAAGGCTTACCGCCTTTCGGTTTTATAGGCCTTCGCTTTTTGGTTGCTTCGGTTTGTTTACTGCCATTGTGTATTCGGGCATTTCGACGCTTGAGTCACGTTCAGCTAGCTCAAGCCATTGGTGGGGGCGGTATTCTCGCTCTGGCACTTTTGGCTTGGGTACACGCGATCTCTATAAGCGAAACCCTTGGAGAAGGGGCGTTTATTGTCAGTTTGTCGATGATCATTGTGCCAATTGTGGCTTGGGCACTGTTTAAAGAGCGGCCAAAGCGTGCATTTTGGTTTGCGATGCCAATTGCCATCGCTGGATTGGCGTTTCTTTCGTTGCAAGGAGGCTGGAATAGCTCGCCCGGGCAAATTTGGTTTCTTGCCAATGCGTGTTTGTTAGCACTTCATTTCAATGTTAATAGCAAGCTAGCGCAAAAGCTTCCAATCTTACTGCTTACGTGTATACAGCTATTTGTGACGGGCTTGATTGCCTTGGTGATGTCACTTCTGCTCGAAGAGCCGCCAGTCAGTGTCGATTCGTCAATCTGGGGGTGGTTTGCAGCCAGCGCGGTTCTGGCCACTAGTCTAAGATACGTGATGCAGACGCTTGGCCAGAAGGGATGTAACCCCGGCAACGCGGCGCTCATCATGTTGTTAGAACCTATTTGGACGGTGATTTTAAGTATCCTCTGGTACGGCGAACAACTTTCAACCAACAAACTGATTGGGTGCAGCTTGATCTTATTTGCTCTTCTATTTTATCGCACCGATGGTAGGTTTTTCAGAGTTCGCCGCTAGCAATAGTCTAGGTTTCTAGTGAGATCCTTCATTACTTATTTAGAAGGTAAAATTAAATTGCTATAATTGATGTGATTATTAGTAATTTGTCGTAAGAAACACAGGGATGAACGCATGAAAATTGGAGTAATTGGTGCTGGTGCCGTTGGGGTGGGAGTGTGCAACTACCTCCTGACAATAGGCAGTGTGAGTGAGCTGGTATTGCTTGATAAAAATCTTGAACGTGCCGAAGGTGAAGTGTTCGATTTTCGCCACACCGCAGCGCTGACGTTTTCAAAGAATACTCACTTAGTGCCAACCGATGATTATTTGAACCTGATTGGCGCGGACATTGTGGTGATTACCGCAGGCGCACAAATCCAACAGGGTCAGACTCGAATCGATTTGGCTGAGGTCAATAGCCGAATTGGTGTTGAAATTGCCAAAGAAGTCGAGCGAGTGGCACCCAACGCCATTTTGATCGTCGTATCGAACCCTTGCGATATTGTGGCGCATTTTATCGCGACAAATACCAAGTTTCCTCGCTCTAAAGTGATCAGTAGCGGTTGTGTAATTGATACTGCGCGCTTAATGACCATAGTGGCAAACCGAGTAAACTTAGACCCTAAAAACGTGTTTGGCTATGTGTTGGGTGAGCATGGGAGCAACTGCTTCACGCCTAAAAGTTTGATTTCAATTGCTGGGCAGCCTGCAGACTACTATTGTGATACTCACCATATCGACCGAATTTGCGCGGACGAGTTATTAGAGTCTGTAAAGCAAGCTGGCTATGAAATATTTAAGCGTAAACAAAATACCACTCACGGTATTGCGGCCAGTGTGTTTAGAATTATCCAAGCGATAATGATTAACGAACGCTCAGTATTGCCTGTGGCGACTCTTCTTGATGGGCAGTATAGTATTAAGGATGTTGTTTTAAGCCTTCCAACCGTGGTTGGTAAGAATGGGGCGGAATCTGTCTTGAGCCATCCATTTACCGAAGAAGAACAACAGACATTGAAACAAATAGCGCAAAACTTGGACGCCGTTGTGGCTGAAGTTGCCGAAAAAACGGGGCTTCTAAAGTCGTAGCAAATTCACACCTTAGAGTTTTTGCTCTTTCCATTTCTTGAGGACTCGCTAAATTAACAAGTGTAAATAATTTGTTAATAGTTGCGAATGATACTCCACACTCTCAAAGGCTATATACAAACTCTGTATATAGCCGAATATCCCGATAAATTGATGCTGCTCGATGGTGCGAGCCGAGCGGATGTTGACGATATAACGCAGTTCATCACCCAGGAGTTAAACAGACCAATCTCTGATCTTAAAGTCGTGGTGATTACCCATATGCACCCTGACCATGCTGGCGGAGCCAATCTACTGCGGGCGCGCACGGGGTGTGCACTGGTGTCGGCGGACCTCCCTAATCAGTGGTATTCGGGGCTAGATGGTTTCATCATGCACCTAACGGATATTGCATTGGCTATGTGGGTGGCTAAGCGCAAGGATCAGCCTAAGCGAAACCTTTGGTATAGTCGCCATTTACATCCTCAGGTAAGGGTTGGAGAGGGCGATGTTATACCTGGATTTGAAGATTGGCGGGTAATGGAAACACCAGGTCACACCGATAGAGACTTGTCACTGTACCACTGTGAACAAGACCTGCTTTATGTGGCGGATCTAATTGTTGAAGTTAAGCAGCGTTTGATCTCTCCCTTTCCGATATTCCACCCGAATCAGTACAGAGCTTCAGTAAAAAGGGTATTTGAAATGGCTCCGAAGCGTCTACTTGCGGCGCATGGAGGGGAGGTGACTTTTGATAAGGAAACCTATCGATACCTGATCGAAACCACCCCTCGCGCGCCATCCACGCATTGGCGCGCCACTAAAATTCAATTGAGAAGTTTATTCACCGCACTTTGGTCACTCGGCCGAGCGAAACGGAAAAATCAATGACTCGGTGTTAAACCCTGCTTGTTCGGCAATGCGGAGATATTTATTCAGCTTGTAATCTGGAATGGTGGTGTTGCGAGATAGAATCCAGAAATACTCGTTGTTATAGCCAGAAACCAGCGCAGTTGAGTAATCCGGTTCGAGATAAAAGACAACATAGCTGCTGTAAAATGGACCAAAAAATGAAACTTTCAAATGACCGACATCAGCGTCTTGAACAAACTTCGCTTTGCCGATGGCTTCATTCCAGATTTGATCTTTCTCACTCCAACCTCGGTTGATGACTTTAATGGTGCCATCTTCGTTAAACGAATAGTTTGCCGAGACATTTGTCAGCCCACGTTCAAAGCTGTGGTCAAGCCTAGCGATTTCATACCATGTGCCGAGGTAACGATTGGCATCAAAATCTGAGACGGGTTTTACTCGCTCAGGAATTGCCGTACAGCCGTGGAGAAATATAAGTGCAATGAATAGAATGATTCTTTTCATATTTATCAGCCAGTTAACATAGATATCAGTAACTTTAGCTCTGTTGGGCGTGAAGATCTAGCAAAGTCTTATCGCGACTCATTTGCTTCGAGGATTTTCAGGCAATAAAAAAGAGAAGCTGAGCTTCTCTTCGTCGAAAGGTTGAATCTTGCGCGATTCACGGTGCACTATTTTTGTTCTAAACAAGCGAATTCAGCACGCCACAGTAACGAGTTAGATGACTCCATGTTGGCCAAGATCTCCTTCCCGGATAATTGGGGGAAAGCGTGCATCACCTTCGCATCGTCTTCGCGATTTGATCTTGCATAAGCCCTAACATGAGTGAAAGTGCCAGATAAATTACTAGACAGCATAGAGCGTGAAAGGCAGATCCCAAATATGTCCCTTTTCATTTCGATTCCCTCAAAAAAGCAGCGATTATAGAGTGTTATTTTTTGCTGCGTAGCCAAATACGTTGCGCGCGTTTGCGCTGCTTAATAATTATACAAGAGGATTGCGTAAATAGCGCAAAAAATGAACATAAAAAAGATTGATCGTAATCAATAAACGATGAGTTTCTGCTCGTAGGTTTGGAGCGTCCTCTGGGTAATTCATTTTAGTTATAAAAATGGCTAAAACCAATAAATCATATACACACTTCATTCACAATTTCGCTACGACAAACTCGGACAGACTCGGCAACAGTGATAGCCTATAGGCGAGTTAAGGAGAGGCTATGAAATGGAGCAGTATCAGCTTTCGTAAGCGAATGTTGATTATCATGACGCTGTCTGGATTGATCGAGCTACTATTGCTTGTGGCAGCGGGCTTTATCTACGTGAAGCATTCTCAGGAAGAAGAGATGGGAATGAAAGCACTAGGTTTGGCCTCTTTTTTGTCGAAATCCCAATATGTGATTGATGCAATCGAAACGGGTGTGACACCGGAGCAACAGCAGCGATTTAGGGACCTGACTCAGCTTGTCGGTGCGGCGTTCATTGTGATCGGTGACGAAAATGGCGTTCGGCTCGTTCATCCTGTTGATGAGCGCATTGGTTTACCGATGAAAGGCGGTGACAACAAGCGCGCATTAGTGGATGGTGAGGCATACATTTCTACTGCTAAAGGATCATTGGGCTACTCTGTGAGGGGAAAAGCAGCAGTATTTGATTCTCACGGAAACATTATTGGGGTGGTATCTGTTGGCTATTTGCTAGATAGACTTCAAGATCGAATCGAACCCTTCTTGCTTTATCTCATTTTGATGGCGCTTGCCGTCGTTGCCGCTAATGCGATTGTGTCGAGCTACGCCTCTCGACGTTTTCAAAAAGCCATTCTGGGTTTTGAGCCAGAAGAGATAGGGCGTTTGTATGTTGAGCTTGACGTCACGTTGGAAACATTAAAAGAAGGAATACTGAGTATTGACGGTGATGGTCGACTCCGATCGATAAACCGTAGTGCTTGTCAGATCCTGAGTATTAATAAAGCGGAGTCTATCAACAAGCCATTGAGTGAAGTACTCCCTGATAGCGACCTGCAATCGGTTCTTCAAACGGCGCGAACCGACCATGATATCAACCTCTATTTAAACCAAAAAAGGCTAATTGCGAACCGCAGTCCAATCATCGTTGATGGAAAGGTGGTCGGTGCGGTTTCAAGTTTCCGACTCAAAGATGATTTGACCGAATTGACCGAGCAGCTCGCAAAGACCAAAGAATACGCAGACCTATTGCGCTCTCAGACACATGAGCATCGTAACAAACTCAACACCATCAGTGGCATGGTTCAAATGGGAGAACTCGAAGCTGTTCAACATCTAATTGGCCAAGAAACCGCCCATTACCAAGCGATTATCGAGTTTTTGCGTGAAACCATTAAAGAGCCACTCATTGCAGGTATGTTACTCGGAAAGACAGAGAGAGCGAGAGAGCTTGGCCTCGAGCTGATGGTTGAAGAAGGATCAAGGCTACTTCCTCTGCCGGATCGAATTAACGCCGAAGATGTGGTAACGATTTTAGGCAACTTAATCGACAATGCTTTTGATGCCTCGAGAGAAGCGATGGCCAAAGACTCCGCGTTTAACGCCATTAGGCGCAAGGTTGAAGTTTCCATCAGTGATTATGGCAATGAAATCATTTTGGAAGTGTTGGATCGTGGATGCGGCTTACCTGAGACCATAACACCAGAATCACTGGTTGAGAGAGGAGTCTCTACCAAAGATCAGGAAACCCGAGGCGTCGGCTTGTATTTAGTTAATGAGTTGGCGATGCGCTATCGAGGCGAGCTGGAAATGGTCAATAACAAGGATAATGGAGCACGAATGACGGTGTATTTACCGAAGGAAGATGTGGTATGAGCAAGCAAACAAAGGTGATGATCATCGAAGATGATATTGCCATAGCGCAATTGCATCAAAAGTACTTGGAGCAAATTGGTGGTTATGAAGTGATCGGTATTTGTACCACTAAGATGGAAGCCAATATTCAACTCGAGATCTTGAAACCTGACCTAATTATGCTCGATGTTCATCTTCCTGATGGTTCGGGTTTAGAGATCCTCAATGAGCTGCGCAGCAAAAGTCTTCAGTGTGATGTAATTTTGATTACCGCCGCAAGAGATGTGGATACGCTGCAAATGGCGATGCGCGGTGGCGTGGTTGATTACTTACTTAAGCCCGTTATGTTTCCGAGATTAGAGGCGGCCCTGGCTAAGTACGTCGAGCAAAAGCAGCAGCTGACGCATGCTTCTGATTTAGACCAAACAATCGTTGATAAAATGCTGCAATCCACCAACATTCACGAACCTTCCGTCAACCGACTGCCTAAAGGAATCGATGGCGTCACCTTGGATAAAATAAAAGCGTTATTCCAAGAGCCGATAAGCTTAACGGCCGATGAAGCTGGCGAGAGAATCGGTGCCAGTCGAACAACGGCGCGCCGTTATCTGGAGTATTTAATTAGCACTGGAGAGTTAGAAGCCGATCTGAACTATGGTTCAGTAGGCCGTCCAGAGAGAAGTTACCGAAGATCTCAATAAGAAGAGCCATTCCTCACTCTCACCTAGACGTTTCAGGTATCGACCTCTAAAGTTGAAGAGTGGCTCGTGTCAGTTTATTCGCTCAATAGGGCGGACACTATAAGATGGAGCGTTGAACGCAACAGCTTCACGTATTGAACGCTATTTTGATTAGTTGTCACGCGACGTTGTCACTTTTGGTTGGGAGTTTGACAAGATAAGTTAACTAAAACATTTCCAGCCGCTTAGGAGGGTGTATGAGAGTTTCAATTCTTTTCCTTTTGTTCGTTGCTCAAATGGTCGCTGCGAACCAAGAGATAAAACTCAGTTTGTCCTCACAATTGGATGGCGGTCACTCCTTTTATCACGAGTTATTGTATGAGTCGTTAACCGATCTCGGTTACAAAGTGTCAATCTCAAGCCCTAGTGAGCATATTCCTCAGAAACGCGTGGTTAAAATGGTTGAGAGTGGAGCGCTCACGCTCACTTGGTTACTACCCACACCAGAGCGAGACGAAAGGTTCGTTGTGGTACCTGTGCCGTTAACCAACGGAATGATTGGCAAACGGATCTTACTCATCCCTCCCCAATTACAATCACAATTTGATGCAGTTAACAGCCTCGATGAACTGCAACGTTCGGGTTTAGTGGCGGGGCTCGGTATTAACTGGTTTGATGTCGCAGTGTGGAAAACCAATCAACTCCCAGTTTATCTCGCCGATGGTGAGTGGCGCTCTCTTTACAGGCTGATTTCTACGGATGGAAAAGTGAACTACTTTCCAAGGGGACTTAATGAGATCGTGTCTGAGGCGGAGCTTAACCCTCATTTGGCGATTGAGCAGCGTTTAATGCTGCAATATGATCGAGATTTTTATTTCTATTTGTCACCGCAAGCAAAAGAATACCAGCCCATCATAGAGCGTGCGCTTCGGAAAGCGAAGAGTTCTGGGCTGCTCGATAAGATCATCACTAAGCATTGGGGACGAACGTTTCAAGTCGTAGACCCAGCCAAGCGGGTCGTTATTCGACTCACCATCCCGAACGCCAAATCGCAAAATAACTAGCCGGATCTTGCTGTAAGCGTATAAAATCTAATAATAAACCTTTGAACATGTTTTAACCGGTGAGTCTTCGATGGAAAGTGTTTTTATTGTTGTTGCTATCTTGGTGATCTTTTTCTTTGTTGTGCAGCAGCGATACCTTAAGCAAGATGAGTTAAAAGACAGTGCTTACAAAAAGAAAGGGCCTTTGCTCAATATGCAAGAGTCTGCCTTTTATAACGCTTTGGTTACCGCGGTTGGTCAACATGGCGTCGTGTTAGCCAAAGTCAACATGAGCAATGCCATCGCACCTTTGGCAACCAACAAGAAAGAATGGTTTATTGCAAACAATCGCATCGCAAAGAGCTACTTTGACTTCGTCGTGTGCGACCCACGTACCTTGCATCCGAGAGTAGTGATCGAACTCGATAACGGCAAAGAGTTGGATAAAGGAAAGGTCGAACGACAAAAGCTCTTGATGCACGTTTGTAAGTCTGCTGGAGTGCCTTTGATTGGGGCGAGTATTAAGCACAGCTATCAAGTTGGACGACTAAGACGCTTACTGGCGGCGCATATTGATCTGATTGAGCCAGAAAAAGAAGTTCGATTTTGCAAGCGCTGCGGTAGCCCAATGGTGATCAAAATTGCTAGCCAAGGTGAACACAAAGGGCGTCGTTTCTTTACGTGTAGCCGTCAGCCTCATTGTACCTATACGGAAAACTATAATGTGGTCTTTGATGAAGAGGCATCGTAGAGCCTTCAAGATAAGAAGAGACTGACACTCGTTAAGCGCGAGCTCCTAAGAAAGCAATTCCCCGAGCGCTTATCACATCAAGCAAAGGTTAAGGATCTAGTGGTTAGGATTAGTGACTAAGAACTGGCTGAGGTCACTACCTCTTGACTTACCATCACTTGATTACGACCATTTTTCTTCGCTTTGTATAGCTCTTTGTCGGCCTCTTTTAGCACAGACTCCAAGCTATCGAAGTGGTGGCACTCATAGACACCAATACTCACGGTGAGTTTAATGGGGGCTTCCGCACCACTGAAAGAGTATTGCTCGATAGCTTGGCGAATGAGCTCAGCTTTGTACTTAGCGTGCTGTAGGTTTGAGTTGTGCAGCGCGATACAAAATTCCTCCCCACCTATGCGATAGACTAAATGCTCATCGCACAACGCATCAAGCAACGCTGCGGTTTCAACTAAGACTTTATCGCCGACATCATGGCCATATTGGTCATTCACTTGCTTAAAATAATCCAAATCCAATATCAAAAGAGATAACGGAACTTTTGCACTTTCATTGTGATAGCGGTTGAAATTGTGCACCAGTGCATGACGATTGTAGACACCGGTAAGAGAGTCCCGTGAAGCAAGTTGCCCTAATGACGCTTCAGAGGTTTTTCGTTTCACTTCCAGAATGTGGGAGGTAAGCCAAATACAGCAAAAAGTCAGGG
Organism: Vibrio sp. MarTm2; assembly: GCF_027587055.1. Taxonomy (NCBI): domain Bacteria; kingdom Pseudomonadati; phylum Pseudomonadota; class Gammaproteobacteria; order Vibrionales; family Vibrionaceae; genus Vibrio; species Vibrio sp. MarTm2. Next base: position 78,355 of record NZ_JAPPTK010000006.1, read on the forward strand.
CGAAATTGATCGCTAAATGAGCGCTATCAACAAAACTGCATTCAATGATTTTGTAGCTAACCGTCATTAGAACGGTTAAAAAACCCGCTCCGGTCGCGAGCGTCCCTTTACGCCTACCCAATATGAGATAGAACAAGACAGGGAACAAGCATGCCCAAGTGAACAAGCCATAGGATAAGGGGTAGACGAAGGTCGCATAGGTGACCAGAGATATCATCGTGAACACATAACTCACTGTTAACGGCGCGCCTGAAGAGTGTTGGTAGGTGTTGTAACTAACAAACAGCGAGATAAGGCTAAACGTCGCTAAAGGCCATATTTGAATCGGGTCTGCGCCGTCTAAAAAGTTGAAAATGCTAAAAATTGCAGACATACAGGCAAGCATAAGGCTTAACCAAAAAAGGACAGCCCGACGTAAATGTCGAGAAGGATGAAATATATCTAGCTCCATGTCCTTACTTCCTGCATTAATATGCTCTATAGCGAATATCAGACCATAGTATGCTTTTAGTTGCCGGAATCAAGATTGTATCGGGCTCAAGATCACATAATTAAAACGAGAATCGTTGCTTTTGTGAACAGACTAGTCCAAAAGTACTGTCGTTGAATAGCTATGCATTTAACTCAAAGGTAATTTATTTTGAAATATAAAAGAATTCCTTTCGGGTAGTATCTTTACCGTATGAATGAATAGGAAAACAAAGGGGAAAGCATGCTGAACAAATCGCCAGCATGCTATTGAGAGGGTTACTCGTAGTCTGAAGCGTAAGTTTCTTCATATGAGTGCGAGTAAAACTCAAACAAGTTGCCAAATGGGTCTTCTAGGTACACCATTTGCGCTTGTTTTAGCTCATCTTCTGGATGGTAACGCATAATATCCATGCGAACCTTACCGCCAAACTCTTCAACGCGTTTAATCGCCGTTGCAAATTGCTCTTTTGATACTTGTAGACAGAAGTGGAAGATACCTAATCGAGAGAAATCTACGTCGTGACGCTCTTGACGTTCTTTCATTTCGAATAGCTCAACACCAATACCGTCTGAAGTCACAAGGTGAGCGATGTTAAAGCCTTTAAAGCCCTCTCCGAATACAGCGATACACATGCGGCCGATTGCAGTTTCACGTTCTTCAATCACTTTGGTGTTGTTCATAACAATACGAAGACCGAGTGCTTTGGTGTAAAACTCGACCGCTTTGTCCATGTCGCCAACCATGATGCCTACGTGATTCATTTTCATAATATGCTCCAAAATTCGTTGTGTGTTTCGTTTCAATGGAGAGAAGTGTAGGGTGAGCATTGATAAAATAAAAATTATTGATAATTATTATTTTGATAAATATTGGTTATCAGTAAGGGTGGTTGCAAACAGGAAATTAGCAAGGCGTGCTTTGTCACAAACATCGTTATAGAGTTCGAGATATTTCACAAAATGGAACTGGCCGTCCTAAAATGAAAAGTAATTACGAAATATAAGTGGTTATTTTGTGTTCCTACCCCTTTCGAGTAGTTTAATTTTGTAATTGATTTACATCATGTATTAATTTTTTTTCATAATTAACAATGCGCTCAGATAAGAACCTAACCCCTAGGAAGTATTATGAGCAAGTTGAAGCTGGTCGTTATCGGTAACGGTATGGTAGGACACCGTTACATCGAAGACCTAGTAGAGAAGACAGATGCTTCTCAGTATGAGATTACCGTTTTCTGTGAAGAACCGCGTGTCGCTTACGACCGTGTCCACCTCTCTTCTTACTTTTCTCACCACACCGCAGACGAACTATCGCTAGTTAAAGAAGGCTTTTACGACAAACACGGCGTAAACATGTTGATCGGCGAGCGCGCGATTAACGTTAACCGTGAAAAACGTATTGTTCATTCAAGTACTGGTCGTGAAATTCAGTACGACAAGCTGATCATGGCAACTGGCTCATTCCCATTTGTTCCACCGATTAAGGGTCGTGAGAGTAAAGACTGTTTTGTATACCGTACCATCGAAGATCTCAAAGCGATCGAAGCGTGCGCGAAGAAGAGCAAAGTCGGTGTGGTTATCGGTGGCGGTCTACTTGGACTTGAAGCCGCGGGCGCATTGAAAGCGCTGGGCGTTGAAACGCACGTGGTGGAGTTCGCACCGAAGCTGATGGCTGAACAGCTAGACCAAGCGGGTGGTAATCAACTTCGCCAAAAAATCGAGAGCATGGGTGTTAAGGTTTATACGAGCAAAAACACACTTGAAATCGCTCCTGAGGGTAAAGATGCTCGTAACGTTATGCGTTTTGCTGACGGTACTGAGTTAGAGACTGACTTCATTGTTTTCTCTGCAGGTATCCGTCCACAAGACAAACTTGCGCGAGATATGCAGCTTGAAGTAGCTCCACGTGGTGGTATTGCTATTAACGACTTTTGCCAAACGTCGGATGAAAACATCTACGCAGTAGGCGAGTGTGCCTCTTGGAATGAGACTTTCTATGGTCTAGTTGCTCCAGGTTACAAAATGGCAACGGTCGCAGTTGATCATCTAATAGGTAATGACAGTAAGTTCGAAGGCGCTGACATGTCTGCCAAGCTTAAGCTATTGGGCGTGAAAGTGGGCTCAATTGGCGATGCTAACGGTCGTACTCCTGGCTGTAAGAGCTACGTTTACCAAAACGAAGAGCAAGAAGTTTACAAACGCCTTATCGTTTCTGAAGACAATAAGAAGCTCCTTGGAGCGGTAATGGTTGGTGATACCTCTGATTACGGCGATCTTCTGCAGCTAATGCTTAACGAAATCGACCTACCAGAACACCCAGACGCATTGATTCTGCCAGCTCACACAGGTGCAGAAAAACCAACGCTAGGCGCTGATGCTCTGCCTGACTCTGCGGTTATCTGTTCTTGTTTTGACGTAACGAAAGGCAAAATCGCGGAAGCGGTTGCTCAAGGTCACCACACGATTGGTGATATTAAAGCGGTAACAGGTGCAGGTACGGGTTGTGGTGGCTGTATCCCACTTGTAACGTCAGTGCTAAATGCTGAGCTTGAAAAAGCGGGCGTTGAAGTAAAAGCAGACGTTTGTGAGCACTTTGCTTACTCTCGCCAAGAGCTTTTCCACCTAGTACGCATTGGTGAAATCAAATCGTTTGAAGAATTGCTAGAGAAACACGGTAAAGGCTACGGCTGTGAAGTGTGTAAACCACTAGCAGGCTCTATCCTTGCTTCATGCTGGGGTGACCATATCCTGAAGCCATCTCTGGTCAAGCTGCACGATACCAACGATAACTTCCTAGGTAACATTCAAAAAGACGGCACCTACTCAGTGATCCCACGTATGGCTGGTGGTGAAGTTACGCCTCAAGCACTAGCAGCACTGGCTGACGTTGCGGCAGAGTACAATCTGTACACAAAAATCACCGGTGCACAGCGTATCGGTCTATTCGGCGCGCAAAAAGATGATCTACCAGCAATCTGGAAGAAACTGGTTGCCGCAGGTTATGAGACAGGTCAAGCGTACGCAAAAGCACTACGTATGGCGAAAACGTGTGTCGGCTCTACTTGGTGTCGTTACGGCGTTCAAGACTCAGTTGGCTTGGGTGTGATGATTGAGAACCGCTACAAGGGCATTCGTACTCCGCATAAGATGAAGTTTGGTGTCTCTGGCTGTACTCGTGAGTGTGCAGAAGCGCAGGGTAAAGACCTAGGTATTATCGCTACCGATGCAGGCTGGAACATGTACGTATGTGGTAACGGTGGTATGAAACCTCGCCACGCAACACTACTAGCTGGCGATCTAGACCAAGAAACGCTGATCAAATACATCGACCGTTTCATGATGTTCTACATCCGCACGGCTGCGCCACTACAGCGTACATCAGTATGGTTTGAAAACCTAGAAGGCGGTATTGATTACCTGCGTGAAGTAATCATTGAAGACAAGTTAGGCATTAATGACCAACTTGAAACAGACGTAGCGAAATTGGTTGAAGAGTATCGCTGTGAGTGGACTGACACGATTAACGATGAAACTCAGCTTAAGCGTTTTGCACACTTCGTGAACTCTGATGAGCGTGACGACAACGTTATGTTCGTCACGGATGGCCGTGAGCAACATCGCCCGGCAACATTCACTGAAAAACACTCTGAAGCCATTGCTAAGAAGCATCAGGGCGACATCATCCACGTTGAGACAGTTTAATGGGAGACGACATCATGGCATTTACAAAAGTTTGCAACATTGAAGACATCATCCCAGGCACTGGCGTAGTCGCACTATTTGCGGGGGAGCAAGTGGCTATCTTCCGTCCTCGCGCGACTGAAGAAGTCTTTGCAATCAACAATATGGACCCATTTTTTCAGTCAAATGTACTGTCACGTGGCCTGATTGTTGAGCACGATGAGCAATTATGGGTAGCAAGCCCACTTAAGAAGCAACGCTTTAACCTAGCAACAGGTGCATGTATGGAAGATGAGCGCATGAGCGTGAAATCGTACAAAGCACGTGTCGCGAAGGGCAAAGTCGAGATAGCGGCTTAAATACCCGTTTAAAATGTAGTTTTAACTTTTTACTTTCAATTTTGAATAAGGACACATTCATGTCTACAGATTTTAAACCTGCTGAATTCGTGCAAACTATGATCAATGTTGGCGAAGCAAAGACGAAAACGAGCGCTCGTGACCTGCTTCTTCGCGGCACAATGGCGGGTATCATCTTATCGCTTGCAGTGGTTGTTGCAATTACAACCATCGTACAAACAGGTGTGGGCGTCGTTGGTGCGTTAGTCTTCCCAGTTGGCTTCGTTATTCTATCTGTGATGGGCTATGACTTGGTAACAGGGGTATTTGGTCTAGCGCCGCTGGCTAAATTTGAAGGTCGTCCTGGTATTACTTGGAACCGCATTTTCCGTTGTTGGGGGCTTGTTGGTCTGGGCAACCTTATCGGTTCTTTGATTGTTGCTTACCTAGTAGCAATCTCACTAACAGGTAACTTTTCTCTAGAGCTTAACGCAGTTGCGAAGAAGTTCATCGCTGTTTCTACTGCACGTAGCCTAGGCTTCGAAAACATGGGTATGGACGGATGGATCACCTGTTTCGTGCGCGGTATCTTCTGTAACCTGATGGTGTGTCTAGGCGTTATCGGCAACATGACAGCACGCACTGTCGCTGGCCGCGTCGCAATGATGTGGTTCCCAATCTTCATCTTCTTCGCACTCGTGTTCGAGCACACAGTAGTCAACATGTTCCTATTCCCACTAGGCATGATTCTAGGCGCGGACTTTGGCATTGCAACTTGGTTGAACTTCAACCTAATCCCAACAATCCTAGGTAACATTGTGGGTGGCTTGATCATGACTTGTATCCCGCTTTACTTAACTCACGCAAAAACAGCGCCTTCTCTAAGCGATGAAGAGAATGTGAACGCAAAACCTGTGCTAGCAAAATAGTGATGTAAAGACCTCACGCTAAAACGTGGGGTCTTGTTTCTTTCTCGAGTATCACTCTATTTGAATATAAACAGTCTTTATTCCGCCGCTTCGCACGAGTATGACTCTTTATATCCAAATTTATTAATAGGCATCGACATGAGCGTGACGACAAACTCTCAAATCAACCAAGGCTTCGTATCACTTGTTGGAGCAGGGCCTGGCGATCCAGACCTACTAACAGTGAAAGGCTATCGAGTCATTCAACAGGCTGACGTTGTTGTTTATGACCGACTGGTGTCTGTGGAAATCCTCGCGCTAGCAAACTGCACTGCGGAAATGATTTATGTGGGTAAAAAGTTAGATTTTCACTGCGTCCCGCAAGATCAGATTAACCAACTGTTAGTAGAGAAAGCACAACAAGGTAAGCGAGTCGTACGTTTAAAAGGTGGAGACTCGTTTATATTTGGGCGAGGCGGGGAAGAGTTGGAAGAACTTGCACAGCATGGAATATCGTTTGAGGTGGTGCCGGGTATTACCGCAGCAGCTGGTGCTACGGCGTACGCGGGGATTCCACTCACTCACCGAGACCATGCGCAAAGCGTTCAGTTTATTACGGGCCATGTACAAAAAGACGGTCGTGAGATTGAGTGGCACTCATTAGCGCAGTCGAATAATACGCTCGTGTTCTATATGGGGCTTAAGCAAAGTGGCTACATTACCGAGAAGTTACTCGAAACAGGTTTAGACGCTGAGATCTCTTGCGCCATCATTGAAAATGGAACTCGTCGAGAGCAACGTGTATTTACCGGCCCACTAAAAGATTTGCCAAATATGGCGAAAGACGCCGTGAGCCCAGCGCTGATTGTTATTGGTAGCGTCACCTCGCTACACGACAAGCTGAATTGGTTTAACTAACCATGAGCTTGGCGGCATATCAGAGTAAAAAATCGCTGGCCAAATGGGTTAGCTTACTGAAAACATCAAGCGGTTCTGTTACAGTCTCGGCGTTGCAGTAAGGGTAATCTAATCATGGAAAAAATCGCTATTTTCGTCGATGTGCAAAACATCTACTACACCACCAGAGATAAATATCGCGCAAACTTTGACTACAACGAGTTTTGGTACCTTGCAACTGAAGGGAAAGAGGTCGTGGAGGCGAAAGCCTATGCCATTGCTTCAACGGATCCTAAGCAGAGGCAGTTTCACCACATCTTGAGAGGGATTGGGTTCGATGTGAAGTTGAAGCCTTATATCCAGCGCGCCGATGGCAGTACCAAAGGGGACTGGGATGTTGGCATCGCGTTGGATGTGTATGAGGCCGCAAGCAAGGTCGACCGCGTGATTCTGTTGTCAGGAGATGGCGATTTTGAAATCTTGGTTGAGCGCATTCAGCAACGATTTGGAACCAAGGTGGATGTATACTCCGTCCCTGGTCTAACCGCACAAGCCTTGATAGACGTGTGCGATAAACATATTCCGATTGAAGAGAACTTATTGCTCAGAAGAGTCGGTTGAGGTTGACTCATGCTCGCTGAGCTCGGTTGAGGTTTGTTCAGTGTTGTCTTCTGATTCAAGCTTTGCACGCTCAGCTTTGGAGATATAGCGAGGCTTGTTGCTTTTATGTAGCTTCGCGTTTTTCTTCTTAAGTTTCGCCTTCAAGATACTGTTGATCTTCTTTTTACGATTCATGGCTTCTGGTCTGCTGTCTAAATGTGGCGCGCATCATACCGAACTTACCACCAAACCACAAAAGATAACGTTACAGAGCGGGTTGCAAAACGTGCGGTGTGGCAAATGCTCGATTAAAATCTTTTACCGGTAACGGCCGACTGATCAGGTACCCTTGGCCGTATTCGCAGCCCAATTGCTCGAGTAACAAGCATTGATGTTCGGTCTCGATTCCCTCAGCGACGCTTTGCATTTTCATACTTTTCGCGATAGATAGAATCGCTTCAATCAGAGATGTATTGTTGTTCTCTGGTGATAAACAAAAGATGAAAGAGCGATCTATTTTAACGCCATCAAACTGGTACTCTTGCAAATAACTTAGCGATGAATAACCCGTACCAAAATCATCGAGCCAAATTTTGATCCCCAAATCGCGGATTCCCGCCAGTACTTTTTTGATGCGCTCACTGTCAGAAAGCAGCAGCGTTTCGGTGACCTCGACGTGAAATGCGCAAGCAGGGAGATGAAATTCGCTGAGCACTTGCTGGAAAATTCCTACCAAATCTTGTCGATGCAACTGCCTTGGCGATAGGTTTAATGCGATGTAAAACCCTTGATCATATTGGCTTCTCCATTCTGCCGCTTGCTTAGCGGCCAGTCGAATCAGGTACTCGCCGAGCTGAAGAATAAAGTCTGTAGACTCTGCGACGGGTATGAACTTATCTGGGCCAATATAACCTTGTGTTGGGTGATTCCAGCGGACAAGCGCTTCGGCACCCACAATGCGTCGTGTCTCGGTATGAAACTTAGGTTGATACCAGAGCTCGAACTGGGACAAGTCATCCATTGCTTTGCGCAGCTCTCGTTCAATATACAAGCGTTCTTCAATCGATTTGTCCATTTCGCGTGTGTAAATGCTGTAAGCGTTCTTACCTTTTTGCTTTTGCTCAAACATGGCCAACTCAGCATGTCGACACAGCAGATCCGCGGCGTTGCCAAAGTCGGGATAACACGCGACCCCAATGCTGGCACTGCATGCGAGCTTGTAGCGCTCATGTTCAATCGGCTCTGTGACTGTGGTTAATACGGCGTTGGCTATAGAAGTGATTCGAGTATCACGCGAGTAAGGCACCATCAGCATAAACTCGTCACCGCCGACTCGTGAGAGGATCACCGAATCGCTAAGTGTCGTTTCGGCAAGTCGACGCAAGCGAGTACAGACATGCTGAATTACATCATCACCAATATGGTGGCCGTAATTGTCGTTAATAAATTTGAAATCGTCGAGGTCAATAAACAATACCGCGAGTAATTCGTGTTGCTCCGTTGCGATAGCTTCGTCAAGCAATTGAGTGAAACGCAGTCGATTGGGTAACCCAGTAAGTTGGTCATGAAACGCGAGGTGCTGGATGTGATCTGTGTGTCGAGTGACGGAGTGCTGCATCTCGTTGAAGGCGTCGACTAGGCGATGTAGTTCTTTGTAAGGGGCAGAATTCTCTATGGGTTTGAAACGACCAGACTTAGTTTGCTGGAGCTGCTTGATGATCTGAGTGATTGGGTTAGCAAATGAGTTTGCGACGCTGTAAGCCATCGCGACGCCGCACACAAGTCCAATGGCGGAAAACACAATTTGCCAATGACGCATTCGCTGGCTGTCTTGCTCGCCAAGCGTATCGATCTGCTCAGCGCTGTTTTTGAGTTCAGCAATCAAGCTGTGTTTATTTAGCTCCAAATAGAGAACGCCAATCGGATTCCCCGGCTCGGAAATAGGCGAGGCGACCAAAAAACGTCCCTCGTCATGTTTCGTAATAGTACTTTGAGTGGCGAGTACCTGTTTGATCATATCTGGATGAGTGTTAGGCAAACCATATCGAACAATGTCTGGCGTACCATCGTGGAAAATTAAACCTTCTTTGTCGACGATCTGGATCGTTTCCACATTTGGTTGGCTTAGGTTGGTTTGCAACAGGTGCAATGCTTCCGAAACATTGTAGTGATAAAGAGGATTGAAGGTTTGCTGGCTAAGGGTCTGAGCCAGCGAGACCGCTTGTTGCTCAACTTTTTTCTGTAACGTTTGTTCAACGCTTTGGGTAATTTTGTCGAGGTTCTGCTGCGATTGTTGCTCATAAGCAACCGTGTAAAGGATAAAATTAAGCGCACAAACTAGAGCGACAACGCAAGCTGATGAGAACATCAGGTGTCCTTTGAATCCGATGTTCTTCATTACTTACTTTTGTTCCTCAAACTGGCTTAAAAGCTGTTCCGCTTCGTCGAGTAGTTTTTCTGCATTACTATCTATAACGGAAAATCTCTTGGTTTCTTGATAGCTTTGCAGCACTTTTTTCCCCATGTCAGATTGATCTAAATGGAGTAAAACGGATCTGAGCTTTTCCGCTACCGCTGGGTCCAGTTTCGAAGAGACACTGATGATAGAGCGAGGGTAATGACCTGTTTGGGCAAACATGTGCAAGTGCTGTTTGAGTGCTGCCGGGGTATCTTTGGGGTTTGTCCAATTTGATGAGCTGTAAGCGATGGCATCGACTTTACCCATAGCCGCCCACATACTCATGTTGACCTCATTGGTTTCCCTCAGCCGGTCATCAAAAAAGAAATAGCCGATTTTGTCGCTGTTAGGCTGCTGTTGCGCTGAGGTTATGTGCTGTACTTCAAGCCCTTGATTGAGCAAGGTCACCATAGGAAGAAAATACCCGCTGGTGGAATTGCGGTCTTCAAAACCAATGATTTTGCCTTGAAGTTCGGATAAGTCGTTATAACGCTGACGGTTGTTGGCGACAAAAACAGAGCTATAGCTGGCTTCGCCTTTCTTCCATCTCACCAAAAAGGGCTGAGCTTGTGCTTTATTCTTCAGCAACAGCGCGGGATAAATGGTTGAACTAATCAGATCAATACGACCAGATTGTAAGTCTGAGGCAAGTTCATCGATAGAAGAGTAGACGTGGACTTGTGCGCCTTCAAATCCAGAATCAGCCAACTGTTTTGCAACATACGAAAACAGTGGGTAGCTGTCTTTGATGCGCTTGCTTGGCTTCGAGGAGATGACACCATAATTGAGAGTGCGTGCCGATGTGTTCTGTTCCGCGTGTATGGGATAGGAGAATCCCACGCAAGTGCATACAAGTATCAGAGCGACTGCTTTTGAACTGATGACCATCTACGTTTTACCTCTTTCATGGTACGCTATACTTTTTATCATGACGCGAGGTCAATTGGAAGTTTATAGGTCAGCTATTAACAAAGACAAAAACTATAATTGGCTAATTATGCGGCAGGCAACACGATTATCTGGCAATAAGTTTGATAATAATCAACTCGTTTCTCAATAACGGGACATAAGTATCACTCAATGCGCAAGTGTTTAAAATGGCGTTAAATGAATCATGGGTCTATTTTCGTAGCTGTAGTTTTGCCACACGTTTACTCAATGTGTAGATGCGTTTGAGTGCTTCAACCCATTCCATTTGAATACGGAAAATATCCAAACGTTGCTCAGTCGCTTGTGAGAGTCGCTCAGCTTGAAGCTCCAATATGGACTCCAACAATACGTTGATCTCCCGCTTCGCGCTCAGCACACTCTCGGCCAATTGACGATCACCACGTCGGGTAGCATTCACACTATCCAACAACGCTTGGTTCACTCTAGCATGGGTTCGATCTAGCGTTTTTCTCATTTCGGGGCTTGCCGTGAGATTGGCGTCGAGGGTCTTATAACTTAACGGGAGCATAGAGTTAACGACTAAGTCTGCCACGCTCTCTAGTTGGTCGGTAATACTCACCAGTTTGATTTGCAAGCGACTTTCCTCTTTGGTCAGAGGAGACTGGCGCAACTTTCCTAAGTACGCGAGGATTTTGGCGTGGAGTATGTCGACTTCATCTTCAACTTTTTCGATCTCTCTTAAAGCTTGCCGAATGGATTCTTTGTTTTGTTCATTGTGGACGGGGGTGGCTAATGGGGGAAGTTGATTCACCATATTAGCAACACGTCGTCCTAATCGGCCAATTTCAAGGTGAGTTTGTTCAAGAGCGATATCGGGGGTCGCCAGGTATTCAGGTTTGATGTATTTGAGTTCGACTTTCTGCTGCTCTTTGTTAGTCGCAGTATGCGGCACGAGCTTTTTAACGGCGGTGACAAAAAAAGTGCTTAGCGGCAGCATGATTAAGGTGTTAGCCACATTAAACAAGGTATTGGCGTTGGCGATTTGGCGCGGCGTTTCTGCTGCCAAGCGATCCATACCGGTTAAGTCGACGTAACTTGGCGAGATAGAAGTGGACGCAAAGGCGATAATGCTAATTGCGGGTAGCCATATCAATACCCCCGCGAGATTAAAGATGAGGTGAATCGCAGACGTCTGTTTTGCTTCGGTACTTTTACCAATTGCGGCCAATAATGCGGTAACACAAGTACCAATGTTTGCTCCCATGGCCATAGCAATACCGGACTCGAGCGAGATAAATCCTTGGCTTGCAAGTACGATGACGATCCCTGTTGTGGCAGACGAAGATTGAACCAGTGCAGTAAAGGAAGCGGCGAGAAGAATGGCAAAGATGGGGTTATCCATTTTTGCCATGAAATCAATAAAGGGCTGAAACACGCGAAGTGGTGACATCGCTTCGCTCATCAGGTTCATGCCTAAAAACAGTAGGCCAAGACCAAACAGGATGTTGCCATAGTTTTTGTTTTGTTGCTGTTTAGACGCCATTTCAACAGCAAAACCGATCGCTATCATCGCCATTGCTGCTTTTGTCACTTTGAAGGCGATGATCTGAGCCGTGACAGTGGTACCGATGTTAGCGCCCATGATGACGCCAACCGCTTGATTTAACGACATGAGACCGGCACTTACAAATCCCACAACCAGTACCGTTGTGACGGATGAGGATTGGATTACTGCAGTCAAACCGGCTCCGGTGGCGACAGAGCTGAGCCGCGTTTTGGTTAACGTCCCGAGCACTTGCTTCATCTTGCTGCCAGCGGTGCGCTTTAAAGCATCTGACATCTTCTCCATCCCATAGAGAAACATAGCCAAGCCGCCAAAAAGGCCCATAGACATGGAAAGGTAGTCGAGTTGGCTCTCTGAAGTCTCCGCCAGAGCGCACGGTGAAACGAATAAGATCAAGAATAGAAGGGCAGTCTGCATAGCGATACTTATTATTGTTTTTTATAAGTATAGGAGAAATTTGCCCAAACAGAGGAGGGGTTAACTGCTTGAAATAAAGAGGGAAGAGTTCGGAATGTAAAAAAGCCACACCTTGGTATGGCTTAAGACATTAACGAAGAAGTGAGTGAGTGCTTAAAGTCGTGGACTGGAGAGGGCTTGTCACAGTGTAAACTGCAATCCAACCGTTACTGCTGTCTCTGGCTTTAGGCGTTTTGCGTATTCCATTCCGATCGTGAATCCAAAAACTGAGCCAAATTGAAAGACGTTGTTGATTCGATAGGTATCCTTCGCGATGTCAAAGAAGTCGTGCTGGTATGTGGCATCAACCAGCCAATGTTGTGCGACTTGGGCCCTTAGACCGCTCTTGCAGTAGGCCGCTTGCTCAGCATGTGATGATGTTTTATCTGTATCTGCATAGTAGTTAATAACACCGCAAGATAAAGGTATTCTAGCGACAGGCGAGATCGGGGTGTTAAATCCAGCACCAGCTTTCCAAGAATCGATAGAAGAACTGAAGCGGGTAATGAAGTCTGCGTTACCTTCCAAGAAAACGGTGTCGGTGACACTCAATCCAAGGTTAAGGTATAAGCCACCATAAGTTTTGCTCTCGTCATTGATATATTTACTATCTGAGTAGGGTTCAAATGCCCCTTTTCTAAGGTGTGCATGTTTATAGCCAAATCCAATGTGGGACATTTGAGCAACTATGTTGCTATCAGCGATTGTTGCAAATGAAGTCATCGAAAGAAGGGGCAGTAAACAGAGTGATTTTTTGCGCATAATAAACGTCTTATGTCGATTCGGAACCGTGCATAACAGTGTAAGATCGATGAAAGTTTCGTAAGCCTGTGTAAGTGATACACAACTTACAAATACAACAAAGCCCGCTAAAAAGCGGGCTTTGCGTTTCGTTCACTGGGAACTAAATTTGGTGGGTTCGGGCGAACTCGAATATATCAAGACATTACAAACTTGGGGTGAAGGTTGATTGGCTTGGCTAGGAGTTATTCACCCACTTGCTGCTGCCAAAGTTTAGCGTATAAGCCTTGCTGGGCAACTAACTCATCATGTGTGCCGCTTTCGGCAACTTGGCCTTTATCGAGCACAAAAATGTTATCGGCATGACGAATGGTGTTGAGTCGGTGCGCAATACTGATCACCGTTCGGCCACGACAAATTTCATCCATATTGCTCATAATTGCCGCTTCAGAATTGTAGTCAAGCGCGGACGTCGCTTCATCGAGCAACAAGATTCTTGGATCCACCAGTAGGGCTCTTGCCAAAGCAATACGCTGTCTTTGACCACCAGACAGTGCCGCGCCTTTTTCACCCACTGGTTGGTTAAAACCGTGAGGAAGTCCTTCAATAAATTCTAACGCGCCTGCTAACTGGGCGGCGTGGCGAATCTCTTCGTCGCTGGCTTGTGGTTTACACAAACAAATGTTGTCTGCCACACTGCCGGAAAAGAGGATACTCTCTTGCAATACCACGCTCATGTTGCGACGCAGAGAAACGGGGTCGGCAATGGCGAGATCCATTCCATCGACCAACACTTGCCCATGCTGAGGAACATATAAGCGCTGTAGCAAACGAGTGAGCGTGCTTTTCCCTGAGCCTGAAGGTCCAGTAACACCAATAAATTGCCCGGGCTGAATCTTTAGGGACAAATTGGCCAACACTTCTGGTGCATCCTCGTGATAGCGAAAACGAATGTTACTAAACTCAATGCCGCCTTCGAGCTCGGGTACCGAGGCTAAACCTTGTTTACTGTTCTCTCGTGGTTCATCGAGAATATCGCCCACGCGTCTTAAAGCGATGAGTGTGTGCTGAAAATCTTGCCAAATTTGTGCCAGTCGCAAGACAGGTTGCGTCACATGGCCAGCAAGCATGTTGAATGCGACTAATTGCCCTGGCGTGATTTCCCCTTTAAGCACCGCGCTCACTCCCCACCAAAGCAGTAGCGCAGCAGTGAGCTTTTGCACCAAAGCGATGGCTTGCCCTGCAACCAGCCCCGATTTTTGCGCGTCAAAGCTTCGGTTTAATTGTTGGCTAAGAATGCGTTGCCACTGTTCGAGAAAGCGATGCTCTGTGGCAGTGGTTTTGATGGTTTCAATGCCAGTCACGGCCTCGGTCAAAAACGTGGTTGCATTGGCGTCGGACTCGTACTCCGATTCCACTTTTTTGCGGATCAGCGGTCCTGCAATGAGCCATAACACAAAGTAAATCACCAAGGAGCCAATCACCAACCAAGTGAGCGTGCTGGCGTAATGAAACATGACGGCAAGGAAGACGGTGACAAAAATCAGATCAAGCAGCAGCATCAGTGTCGATCCCGTCAAAAACTGACGGATCTGCGCCATTTCACGTACCCGAGCAATGATTTGTCCGGTTTGACGTTGCTTAAAATAGGTTAATGGCAGACCGACTAAGTGACGATAAAGCCGACCTGAAAGCTCAGCATTTACTTGGCTGGCAAGGTGGCCAAACACCGTGTTTCGTAAGTAGCTGTATGCTGGTTCGGCAACGGCCAATGCCAACATCGCCAGCGCTAGCACGTGCAAACTGGATAAACTGCGCCCAACCAGCACCTTATCGATGACATTTTCAAACAACATCGGGCTAACGAGAGCAAACACCTGCAACGCGATGGCGTAAAGAAATACATCACGCAGTTGGCTCTTTTGCCGTAGGATCGAAGGCGCAAACCAGCTCAGACCAAATTTGACCTCTTTGCTGCTGAGCTGCTCATCGGCGAGCAACATAACTCTGTGCTCTTGCTGAGAGGGGGTTGGAGATATAGGTTGTGTTTGTAGCTGCTGTGTCGAGGGATCATAAAATGTCCAATGCCCATCTCTGACTTGGGTAATCACTTTCCAGTTATGGTTATGCTCGATAAGGGCAGGGAGCGGCAAAGTGTCGAGCGCTTGAGTATGTAGCGTGGTGACTTGGCTTTTAAGGCCAAGATAATCCGCCGCTTCTCTCATCTCCATGTCACTCAGGTGAGCATAACTCACGCCTAATGCGTGCTTAAGCTGTGAGCTGGAAGATTGTTTATGGAACTGTTGGCCAGCGTAAACCACTGCCTCGATCCCCCAGTTATTACGTACGGTTTCTTCTGGTCGCGCTTGCCCTATGGTGTCCATATGCTCACTGGCTGATAACGTAGCCGTCATTTCTATCTCTCCCTCAACGCTTCAGCTTGGTATTCGCGAATTGGGCTGAGTAGGTAGTCGATAACGCGTCGTTTATCGGTCTTAATCTCAGCAACGACCGACATGCCAGGAGTCAGCTCAACCGTTTGACCATCGATGACGATATTGTTTTTCTTCAGTTGTACTTGAGCAGGGAAGACCAGCCCAAGTTTCTCGTCGGTAGTAGAATCGCGTGAGATACTCAGCAACTGAGCGTCGATTGTTCCGTAACGTGTATAGGGAAACGCATCCACTTTGACCGTGACCGATCGGCCCGGATAGACAAACCCAACGTCTTTATTGAGGATCTGAACTTCCGCCAACTGCACGCTGTTTTCCGGTACGATGATCATCAAATTTTGCGCAGGTTGTAGCACTGCGCCTAGGGTATAGACGCTAAGTTGCTGCACAGTGCCATCGACAGGAGAGCGAATGATTTCCAACTGCTCTCGCTCACGCACTTTAGACAGCTCTTGATTCAACGCGGCCAACTGCAATTTTGCTTGTCGGCGCTTTTCCAGCCACTCCCGATGCTTTTGCGCTTTGAAGCCCGTTTGACGCTCTTCGAGGCTTTGATATTGCGATTTCAGCACTTGTAGCTCTGCTCGTTGCTGAGCGATTTGGCGCTGTACTTCTAGCAACTCTTTCTCTTGCTCTAGATACTCAACGTGGCCAATAACCTTAATCTGATTGAGCGTTTTACGCGCAGCAAGACGTTGGCTGATGTTCTCGGTGAGCTGAGTTAGGGCGTTGATGTCGCTTTGGCGAGCGGCTTGAGAGGTGCGATTGACCTTCATTTCTGCACTGATGCTCGCTAACGTGGCGTCAAATTCTCGTTTCTCACTGAGATAGTTTTCATTGATCAGTGCCTGTTGCTCTGCTGGCAAGGCGGTGAACATCGGGTCTTGAACCAAAGGTTGGTCGTTGAGTAAAGTGCGGTAACGAATGAGTTCATTGGTTTGAAACTCGGATTGAGTGATCAAACGTGTGATGTCTTGATTCACTCCGAGAGTATCCAAGGTCAACAGGGGCGCACCTTTTTTCACCCGCTGGCCATCCCTCACATGGATGCTCATTACGCGGCTTTGCTCATAAGATTGGATAACTTGTGAGCGGCCTGAGACCACAAGACGGCCCGTGGCGGTGGCTTGTACATCCAGTTTTCCCCAATACGCCCACAGCAGCGCAGCCAGTACGCCAATACTCAATGTTATCGCGGTTAGTCGTGCAAAGGGCGATGGCGGCCTTTGAGCCAAAGCAAGATGCGCAGGCAGAAATTCATAGTGGTGTTCGGCACTTTGGCGAGGTTGCCCTTTACCCAAGAAACGCTTAATGATGCTCATCATGCGGTGGTTTCCTCTTGTTTGAGCTCTTGCTGAAGCTGCCATAACTGTTTGTATTGTTTGCCGTGGGTGAGTAACTGCTGATGCGAGCCTTGTTCAACAATTGCGCCTTGATGAAGTACAATGATGCGATCGCAATCGCGCACGGTAGACAAGCGATGAGCGATAGTGATAACGGTGCGGCCTCGAGCGATGTTGGCCATGTTGGACTGAATTAACGCCTGAGATTCATCGTCTAGGGCGCTGGTGGCTTCATCCAAAATCAATACTTTTGGATCCGACAGTAGTGTTCGTGCAATCGCGAGTCGTTGTCTTTGGCCGCCAGAGAGAGATTGTCCGCCTTCCGCTAGAATGGTGTCGTAACCCATTGGCAACTTGAGAATGAATTCGTGCGCGCCAGAGAGTTTCGCCGCTTCAATAATTTCTTCTAAGCTGGCATCGGGCTTCGACTGGGCGATGTTTTCACTCACACTTTTGTTAAATAAGAAATTTTCTTGTAGTACCACTCCCACTTGTTGTCTCAATTGCTGAATGTGGATGTGATTGAGTGGAATGCCATCAATCGTGATGCTGCCTTGTTCAGGACTATAAAGTCGCAACAGCAAGCGAGCCAAGGTGCTTTTGCCTGAACCGGACGTGCCGACAACGCCCAATGTTTCACCCGCTCTTATGTCCAATGACAAGTCGTTGATGGTGGGGGGAACATCCGGTTGGTAACGAAAGAGGACATTTTTAAACGAGACGGCTCCATGAAGTGTGACGATGTCGCTTCCTGTATGTTGTTCTACTGGTAGGTTGAGCATATCCCCGAGTTTTTCGACGGCGACGCGAGTTTGAATAAATTGCCCCCACAATTCGACCATACGCGCTAGCGGCTGGGCGATGTGATTGGTCATCATATTGAAGGCGATCAATTGACCGATGGTCATTTCAAGAGAGAGTACTTCCGTCGCCCCAAGCCACAAGATCGCCACACTGGTGATTTTTTGCAGCAATTGAACTAGGTGGTTTGAGCGATTATTGAGCTGTTGGACATCGTAACCGGTTGAGACCATTTTTTCGGTTTGTTCATCCCAGCGACGAATAAAGCGTGGCTCAACCGCCAAACTTTTCAGGGTTTCACTGCCTGCCACGGTTTCGGTAAGAAAGGATGTGTTTGCCGCAGCATGCGAAAACTGCTTTTCAACCGCCGCCAGCATCCTTGGCGTTAACCACCAAGCAAGAAGGGCGTAACACGGTATTGTGGCGATGAAAAGCCAAGTGAGCGGGCCGGAAAGTAAACTCATTACATACAGGAAGACGAACATAAACAGCAGTTCGACCGTTAGAGTAAACATGGAGCCAGTTAAAAACTCACGCACGGTGTCGAGTTCTCGCACGCGTGTAACAATCGCCCCGACTTGGCGGGATTTGAAAAACATCAACGGTAGGCCGAATAGATGCTTAACCAGTTTTAGTCCGAGTTGTATGTCAATCCGATTGGCTGTGTGGGCATACTGATATTCACGTAGACCACGAAGGACCACTTCGATCACCCCGGTAACCACGAGGCCAAACACCAGTACATCCAGTGTTGACCAAGCTTGGTGAACCAGCACTTTATCCATTACCACTTGGAAAAAAAGAGGCGAAATAAGTGCAAGGATCTGCAAAACAAAAGAGAACAACAGAATCTCACTCAAGACTCGTTTGTGCTGAAGAAATTCGGGAATGAACCAGGTGATGTCAAAGCGAGCTTGTGCTTGTTTTATTTCTAGGGACTTTTTGTTCCAAGTCGAGTTAACTTCTTGATAAGAGACAACTTCCGGACTTTCTTTATTAGGTCTTTGTATTAAACATTTATCTTTATTAGCTTTTGCTAGAATAAATGGTGCACCTTGTGAATCAAATAAAATGGCGGGTGTTTTTATTTTATCTATGTTTTTAAATTGTGAATGTTTTGTAGCTATTTTTACTTTGTTTGCTTTTTTTATTTTTTTGAGTTCTTCTTTATAATTATTAGTTTTTGTTAAATTAGCATTTTCTTCAAATTGTTCTCTATTTCCGCTGATGATACTTAAATAAAAGTGAATACATATCAGCGTTAACCCTTCATTGTTGGACATAATTAAATTACTTAGCCGATGTTCATTGCAGCGTTTTTGAAGGAGCAGAATCCTATCACCGCTTGTTAACACGATCAATCATCAATTTCGGACTGTTCTGCTCATTTGGTGGGCATTTTGTATGTTTATTGTACAAATTTGATTTAAATGAATGATGCGTATCACGAAAATAAGTAAACAATGTCATTGTTACATGATTATGGTATTGAGTGAATAATGGATGATAAAGGTAGAATAATTACTCTAATATAATCGATTTAAGTCTATTGATGACCACTGTTTTACGATGTAATATTTCGACATAAAATAAATATCACAATAATTATTTATGGCTGAATTCTTATATTCTGCCTTTTAATTGAGCTTGCGGGCGGACAGTGATTTCTTTTGAAAGGAATTGTTTTCGTCTTATCTATATAAAACAGTTAGGGGAAATTTATGACTGAGAAGTTTGTTCAAACAGTATCTAGTGTTAACTACAATAAAGGTGTTTTTTCTCTTTATTTTGTCGGGCAGGATCAAAATAATATGGCGAATGGCGTAATGGCTGAAAGCGATAATGATCTTGAACTTAAACAGGTTGTCCATATGCCGGCCTCTGGTTTTATGTATATGGTATCGATGATTAAGAACATGCTAGAAGATCCAAGAATGGAAGCTGAATTTGACAAGCTTGTTGCAGCCGGTTTTCTACCAGCAGGTGATGCTGCGGTAAACCAGGCAGAAGAATCACCAGCGGAAACTCTCGTGAAAGAGAAAGCCGCTCCGAAGAAACGCACTTCCCAAGCAAAAAAATAACAGCATATTGGTTGATATAGGGCAGATGTCTATTACACATCAACCAGCAAATCTCACATTAGCGCAAAAGCAACAGATGATAGGGGGTGTCATGCTGCTCAGCCAGCACTCGCCCCTTCATCGCCGATACGTGGTTGCAGAATGGCAGCAGCGTATTTTGCCTGCTTTTGAGCTAAACCAGTTTTGCTATTACGAAGATGAACACGGACGCCCAATTGCATTTTGTAATTGGGCATTTGTCTCTGAGCAGATCCGAGATGAGCTGTTATCTGGAGTGCGTGAAATATCTCCTTCCGACTGGCGTTCCGGCCAGCATATCTACATTCCAGAGATGATTGCTCCATTCGGGCATGGCAGAGAGGTCGTTAACGATCTTCGTCGCCGTGTGTTTTTACCGTGGAAAGGGCAGAAGGTCTGCACTGTTCGCGGCAAAGTGGATGCTCAAAATGATCGCTGTATCAGAAAGATACAGTGGTTTTCTATTTAACTCCTAAAGAAGAGTTTGGCTTATGGGAAAACCATTTTGGAGAAGTGTTGAATACTTCTTCACAGGGAACTATTCCGCCGACGATGGCAACAACAGTATTGTTGCCATCGGTTTTGGTGGAGAAATTAATGCCTACGGTGGTGATGATCATGTCACTGTCGGGTCGATTGGCGCAAAGGTTTATACCGGTAGCGGCAACGATACGGTCGTAGGCGGTTCGGCATACCTAAAAGTGGAAGACACCACTGGGCACCTTTCTGTAAAAGGCGCAGCTGGGTATGCAGACATTAACAAAAGTGGCGATGGCAATGTGTCGTTCGCCGGCGCTGCTGGCGGTGTGTCGATTGACCACTTAGGTCATCATGGTGATGTCAGTTACGGCGGCGCTGCGGCTTATAATGGCATTACCCGCAAAGGTTTGAGCGGCAACGTCACCTTTAAAGGCGCTGGCGGTTACAATGCCCTTTGGCATGAAACCAACCAAGGTAATCTCTCTTTTGCTGGTGCAGGAGCGGGCAATAAACTAGACCGTACTTGGTTCAACCGTTATCAAGGCTCTCGCGGTGATGTGACGTTTGATGGCGCTGGCGCTGCAAACAGCATCAGTTCACGTGTTGAAACCGGCAACATTACTTTCCGTGGTGCTGGTGCTGACAACCATTTGGTCCGTAAAGGCAAGGAAGGCGATATTCATTTGCAAGGTGCGGGCGCATCAAACCGTATTGAGCGTACACGCCAAGCGGAAGACGTTTACGCACAAACACGCGGTAACATTCGCTTTGAAGGTGTTGGCGGTTACAACAGCCTTTACTCCGATGTGGCACACGGTGACATCCATTTCTCCGGTGGCGGTGCTTATAACACCATTACACGAAAAGGCAGTGGTAGTAGCTTTGATGCTCAAGGTATGGAATATGCAAAAGCGGAAGAAATCGTTCTCACCACGGCGCAGATGCATGGTTTATCGATTGACAACGGCAACAAGTTCCATGCGGTCACCGCTGTAAAATCAGAGCGAGAGCCAAATACCTATCTGTTTGCTATCGCAGACGGTACTTACACCAAAATCAACAAAGTTCGTCTCTATAACGATCCAGAAACGGGCAAACTCAAATACTACTCTGAAGCTTGGTTCAAGCGCGGTAATCATGTATCTGAGCTTGCTCGTTCTGATGTGTCTTCTGCTGGTGGTTTTGAAGTCAATCCAGTC
Source organism: Vibrio sp. MarTm2 (assembly GCF_027587055.1). Classification (NCBI taxonomy): domain Bacteria; kingdom Pseudomonadati; phylum Pseudomonadota; class Gammaproteobacteria; order Vibrionales; family Vibrionaceae; genus Vibrio; species Vibrio sp. MarTm2. Next base: position 99,735 of record NZ_JAPPTK010000006.1, read on the forward strand.
AATGGTGGTTACACCCTTTCTAATATTGCCGTTGAGCATCAGCAATCGTTAACCGTTCATGCTGTCGAGAAAGACCTGACCGAATATGAGTGGGTGACCTACGCCGATGGTGCACTGATTGATGCAAAAGATGTGGCATTATCAGATGCGAAAATGGGCGGTCACGCCATCTCGACAGATGGGACGACAGTCGATGTTCAAGCGGTTAAATCAAACCGAAAACCAAATACTTATGTTTACGCAAAAGTGCTTGGGCCTTACACAAAAATGGTGGTGGTTGAACTTGCTAATGATCCCAAAACAGGGGTGCTTAAGTATCAAGCTCGCTCTTGGTACAAAGAGGGTAATCACACTGCAAACCTAGCCAATGAAGATATTTCGTCTGCAAACGGATATCACTCGATGGGCACAGGCGGCTACTCACTCAGCGATCTGCATTACAGCGTTAACGCGGTAAGAAGCACCAGCGAAACCGTGGCCGATATCGACGAGTACACCGATCAAGCCTTGTTTAAGCCAGCGACCGATAGTGGTGAAAGCTCTGGTGACGTGCGTTTCAATGGCGCGGGTGGCGGTAACGTCATCAAGTCCAATGTGACTCGCGGCAATGTCTATTTTAATGGTGGTGGTATCGCCAACGTCATCCTCCACAGGTCTCAATTTGGTAATACCGAGTTTAACGGTGGTGGCGCGGCAAACGTGATTGTCAAAAGTGGCGAGGAAGGAGATCTCACCTTCCGCGGTGCGGGTTTGGCGAACGTATTGGTACACCAAAGCAAGCAAGGCAAGATGGATGTTTACGCGGGCGGTGCGGTAAACGTATTGGTTCGAATTGGCGATGGTCAATACCTTGCGCATTTGCTGGCTTACGGCAACATTTCTGTGCACAAGGGCAATGGCAACAGTCGTGTCGCCATGCTCGGTGGTTACAACACCCATACTCAAATTGGCTCCGGCAACGGCTTGTGGTTGGCGGCGGGCGGCTTCAATGTGATGACGCAAATGGGTAAAGGTGATGTGGTATCAGTGCTGGCTGGCGGCGCGAACGTGCTTACCAAAGTGGGTGACGGCGATCTAACCGCGGGTATGTTGGGCGGCGCAAACGTGATTACCCACATCAGCGGCGACAATGAAACGTCGAATACCACAGCGGTAGCCTTAGGCGGTGCCAACATTCTCACCAAAAAAGGCAAAGGGAATACCCTTGCGGTGATGGGCGGTGGCGCAAACGTGTTGACGCATGTGGGTGATGGTACAACAACTGGCGTAATGGTCGGTGGTGCGAACATTCTCACCAAAGTAGGTAACGGCCACACGACCGGCATTATGCTCGGTGTTGGCAACGTGCTAACACATGTTGGTGATGGCCAAACTCTTGGCGTGATGGGCGCGGCGGGTAACATCTTCACCAAAGTCGGTGATGGAACCTCTATTGCGGTCATGATTGGTGCAGGTAACATCTTTACCCATGTAGGAGAAGGGAATGCTTGGGCGCTGATGGGCGGCTTGGGTAACGTCTTTACCAAAGTAGGCAACGGTGATGCTCTCGCGTTAATGGTGGCAGAAGCCAACGTCTTCACTCACATTGGTGATGGGATGTCGGTCGCACTGATGTTAGCCAAAGGCAACGTTGCGACAAAAGTGGGTAATGGAACCACACTCGCTGCAATGGTTGGTAACGCCAATATCTTCACTCACGTAGGAAGTGGCAGCACATTTGCAGCAATGCTCGGCCAAGCCAACATCATGACCAAAGTGGGCAATGATCTCACTGCGGCATTGATGGTCGGTAAAGCCAACATCTACACCCATGTCGGTGATGGAACCAGCCTAGGACTATTCGCGGGCGAAGTGAACGTGATGACTAAGGTAGGTAACGGTACGACCTTGGCGGCGATGTTCGGTAAAGCCAACATCATGACGCATGTCGGCGATGGCCTAACGGGTGTGTTAGCACTGGGCGAAGCCAATATTGTCACCAAAGTGGGTGATGACTTCATGGGCGTTGTGGCGGCTGCAAAAGCTAACGTTATGACTCATGTTGGTGATGCAACAACCGCTGCTGTGTTGGCTGGTAAAGGCAATATCCTAACCAAAGTGGGCGAAGGCACCACGGTAGGGTTGTTGATTTCTGATATCGGCAACGTGATGACCCATGTCGGAGATGGCACGACCATTGGTATTGCCAAAGGCAAGGCAAACATCATTACCAAAGTCGGTGATGGTTTGGGCGTCAATGTCGCTTGGGGGCAAGCAAACGTGTTTACCCAAGTGGGCGAAGGTGATCGCTATAACTTCGCCAAAGGTGAAGCCAATATCATCACTAAAGTGGGTGATGGCCAAGAAGTCTCCGTTGTGCAAGGTAAAGCCAACGTCATTACTCATGTGGGCAATGGTGACGACTACACCGGAGCTTGGGGTAAAGCGAACGTCATTACTAAAGTGGGTAATGGCCGTAACGTGGTACTGGCAAAAGGTGAAGCCAACATCGTGACCCAAGTGGGTGATGGCGACAGCTTCAACGCACTTTGGAGCAAAGGTAACATCGTCACCAAAGTGGGTGATGGTATACAGGTGACAGCAGCAAAAGGCAAAGCCAATATCACCACCACCGTTGGTGATGGCTTGAGTGTGACAGCCGCCTATGGTGATGCCAACATCAACACCAAGGTCGGTGATGGCGTATCCGTCAACGTCGCTTGGGGTAAATATAACATCAACACTAAAGTGGGTGATGGCCTGAATGTTGCTGTAATGAAAGGCAAAGCCAACACCAATATTCATGTGGGCGATGGCCTCAACATCAACGCCTCTTACGCACAAAACAACGTTGCAATCAAAGTTGGTAACGGTGATTTTTACAGTTTGGCTGTTGCGTCGAGCAACACCAGCAGCAACAAGCTCTCGGCACTGTTTGATAACATCAAACAAACCCTACTTGGTGTCGGTGGCAGCCAAGCCATCAACTACTTAGTGCAAGGCGATGAAGCATCGTCATCTGGTGCGCAAAAAGGCCGTGGTGCGATTGCAACACCTGAAATCACCAAGCTGGATGGTTTCCAAATGGATGCCATTGAAGAAGTGAACTCGGACTTGGGCGATAGCCTTACCGGCAGTGTCACTAAGGTAGATACTCCAGATCTCAACAAGATGCAAAATGCGCTCAACGTTGACGGTTCTACTGATCAAACTCAAGCTCCGAATCTGATTGTGAATGGCGATTTTGAGCAGAGTGGTTTCGGTTGGAGTTCTACGCATGGTGTCGAAGCTTATGCGTCTGCAAATTCATATGGTTTGGAGCGGGATGGACACGGTAACAATGTGTCTGAATTGGCAACAGATCAAAGCACGACTATCTACCAAGATATTCAGAACCTGACGGAAGGCGAGGTCATTGCTGTGAGCTTTGATTTTGCAAAACGTGCAGGTCTATCGAATAACGAAGGCATTGAAGTTCTTTGGAATGGCGAAGTCGTCTTCTCATCGTCTGGTGACGCCTCTGCTTGGCAGCAAAAAACCTTAAAACTAACGGCGAATGCTGGCAGTAACCGAATCGAATTCAAAGGCACAGGCCACAATGATGGACTGGGCTATATCCTAGATAATGTCGTGGCGAAATCGGAATCGTCGCAACAAGCCAACGCAGTGAGTGAGCACGCGACACAAAATCAAGCGTCGCAGAATGCCTTATCAGATAAAGAGCGCGCAGAAGCGGATCGCCAACGTCTTGAACAAGAAAAACAGAAACAGCTTGATGCTGTCGCAGGTTCACAAAGTCAGTTGGAGTCGACCGACCAACAAGCGTTAGAAAATAACGGTCAAGCTCAACGTGATGCGGTGAAAGAAGAATCGGAAGTCGTGACCGCCGAGTTGACAAAACTGGCGCAAGGTCTCGATGTGCTTGATGGCCAAGCAACGCATACTGGCGAGTCAGGCGACCAATGGCGTAATGATTTTGCCGGTGGTCTGCTTGATGGCGTTCAAAACCAGCTCGACGACGCCAAGCTGCTTGCCAATGACAAGATTGCTTCAGCGAAGCAGACGCAGGCTGACAATAACAGCAAAGTCAAAGAATCCGTTGCGAAATCTGAAGCGGGTGTGGCAAAAGGTGAGCAAAATCGCGCAGGTGCAGAGCAAGATATTGCTGACGCAAAAGCCGATGCAGAAGCACGCAAAGCCGATGCCGTGGCGAAAAGTAACGATGCGAAACAGGCCGAATCTGACGCACACAGCGCAGCAAACGATGCGGAATCGCGTGGTGAACTCGATGCGATGAATGCCGAAAATAAAGCCAACCAAGCGCAGAATGATGCAAAAGGGACGAAGCAAAACGAAGGCGATCGCCCTGACCGAGAAGGCGTGGCTGGCAGCGGCCTTTCAGGTAACGCTCATAGCGTGGAAGGCGCTGGCGAAACGGGCAGTCATGTCAACACCGACAGTTCAACCAACGCCGATGGCCGATTCAGTGAAGGTCTGAGCGAACAAGAGCAAGAAGCGCTGGAAGGTGCGACAAACGCAGTGAACCGTCTGCAAATTAATGCAGGTATTCGCGGAAAGAACAACGGTAGCACAATCACCTCAATGTTCACCGAAACAAACTCCGACAGCATTGTGGTACCAACCACTGCGTCTCAGGATGTGGTTCGAAAAGAGATTCGCATTTCTGGGGTGAACTTAGAGGGGCTTGGTGAAGCTTCGCATGATGGAGCCTTAGTCAATACCATGTTGCGTGAATCTCTACCATTCTATTCACTTCGTACTGAGCGCAGCCTCTTAGTGCAAGAAGGCGAAGAAGGTTTTGAAGTTCGCTCGTGGCCGGGAGCCGATGGAAAGAGCAAGACTATTCTGCTTGATGACCCTGAAGATGCAGCTCAACAAAAATCCATTGAGCGCTTTATCTTGGCAAACTTCGACAACTTCGAGCAGATGCCGGATGAGCTTTTCCTAGTGGATAACAAGGTGCTCTCGCATCACGATGGCCGCACGCGAATTTTAGCGCAAAAAGAAAACGGTACTTGGACGTACAACACCAATGTTGAACTGATGTCTGTAACTGAGCTACTCGATGCTGCTCATGTGAATGGTAAAGTTCGCGGTGAAAGTTACCAACAAGTGATCGACGCTCTGACGGAGTATCATACGAGTACGGTTGAATACGCGGATTACGAACTAGAATCTGTGGAAAAACTGCTCAACCTGCGTAAACAGATTGAAGGTTATGTATTTGGGCATCCGGATTCTGGCCGTGTGGAAGCAATGAACTCACTGTTAAATCAGGTGGATTCTCGTCTGGAAGAAGTCTCTGTTCTTGCGGTCTCTGAGCAAAGCATTAAAGCGCACGATAGCTTTAGCCGTCTATATGACCAGCTTGATAATGCCAACTTAAAAGAAAGCAAACATCTGTATCTGGATGGAAACGGCGATTTCGTCACTAAGGGCAAAGGCAACCTAGCCACTGTCGATCAGCTAGGCGGTAGCGATGCTGTACTTGAAAAAGTAAAAGCAGCCGTAACTCATGAATATGGTCAAGTCGTTGCCGATACGATCTTCGCAAGGCTTTCTGCAAACGAACTGGCGAAAGATGGTAAAGGTATTGATATTGCTGGTTTAAACAAAGTACACCAAGCGATTGAACAGCATATGTCGCCGGTGAGCGCGACCATGTACATCTGGAAGCCGAGTGATCACAGCACACTGGGTCATGCCGCATTGCAAATTGGCCAAGGTCGCACGCAGCTTGAAGGTCAAGCCGCAGCAGACTTCAACAAGCAGAATTACGTGAGTTGGTGGCCAATCGGTAGCAAGTCATCCAATATCCGCAATATCTTCAACGTTGCTACAGAAGATCAGCCTGATCTTAAACTGCGTTGGAGCGATTTCAGCCAACCTGCTCATCAAAATGACACACTTGAGCACGATATGACATCGGAAGAAAACGACGGCTTTGGTTTGAAAGATGGTGAAACTAAGCTGAAACGCTTTATCGAAAAACTCAACGCCGCGAAAGGTATTGATGCCTCATACAAAGATGCTTCTGAAGGTTATGCGAGTGTGCTACTGGGCAATCCGGATATGCTTGCATCGACAGGCATTCCTGCTCATGTATTCCAGCCATTCGTCGACCAATGGAATGACACCAGCTACGACATGATGGACGTCGCAAACCGTTTTGCTGAAGAGCTACAGAAACAAGCTCAGGCAAGTGGTGATCCCGCCCTTGTGGAAAAACGCATCGACAACGTGGTTCGCCTGTTTGCTGAAAGAGCGCTGGAAGAAATCGAAGCCTTTAAGGCTAGCCAAGCAGATGAAGGCCGAGTGTTCCGCATTAACTTAGAAGGGTTGGATGTGGCGGCGATGCAAGCTGAATGGCATCGTCTAAGCAACGATCCGGATGCTCGCTATCAGTTATTGACCAGAAACTGCTCAAGTACAGTCGCAAAAGTGTTGAAAGCGGGTGGCGCTGATAAACTTATCGGCCACACATGGCGACCTAAGTTTGGTGTTTGGACGCCGACAGAGCTTTTCAACTTTGGTCAGGCGCTGCAGGAAGCTCAGCTTGAAATTGCTGCGAAGAAGCAAAGTCATCAAGCCACTGATGTCCTTGATGCCTTGTCAGGCAATGAAAAGCACAAAGAAAACACGGCGATTGAAAATGATGGCACACCACCGCGTGATAAAGAATCTCTTAGCCCGCTGACTCGATTCCTCAACAATGAGTTATACGGTGAGAAAGACGCGCGTCGTAAGATTGGTGAAATCACGCAAACCCTACTTGACCATGCGGTAGAAAATGGAGAATCGCAGAAAGTTACCTTAAAAGGGGAAGCGGGCCGTCTAACGGGGTATTACCATCAGGGAGCGGCTTCAAGCGAAGGTGAAACAAGCGCGACAAGCGGCAAAGTCGTATTGTTCCTGCACGGTTCTGGTTCTTCTGCTGAAGAGCAAGCGAGCGAGATTCGCAGCCACTACCAGAAACAAGGTATCGACATGCTCGCAGTCAACCTGCGTGGCTATGGTGAAAGCGACGGCGGACCAAGCGAAAAAGGCTTGTACCAAGACGCTCGCACTATGTTCAACTACCTAGTGAACGACAAGGGTATTGACCCAAGCAATATCATCATTCACGGCTACTCAATGGGTGGTCCAATTGCCGCAGATTTAGCACGTTATGCCGCGCAAAACGGCCAAGCGGTGTCTGGCTTATTGCTTGACCGTCCTATGCCAAGCATGACCAAAGCCATCACCGCTCATGAAGTGGCGAATCCAGCGGGCATTGTGGGGGCTATCGCGAAAGCGGTTAACGGCCAGTTCTCAGTGGAGAAGAACCTAGAAGGCTTGCCAAAAGAGACGCCGATTCTGCTGCTAACGGACAACGAAGGCTTAGGCGAAGAAGGCGAGAAGCTACGAGCTAAACTTGCGATTGCTGGCTACAACGTCACGGGTGAACAAACCTTCTATGGCCACGAAGCGAGCAACCGCTTGATGGGTCAGTACGCGGATCAAATTGTCTCCGGTCTGTTCAATGCAGAGCAAGCAGCAGTAGAAGCGGGCGAAGTGCTGAAAGGGCTAGAGAAAGACTTTAAACGCTATGGCGACGCGCTGAAACCAGATACGAGCGTACCGGGTAAATCGAAAGACATTCGCACCACCAAAGATTTCCTAAATGGTTACAAAAACGACCATGCGAAGGAGATCGTTGATGGCTTCCGCTCAGAAATGAGCATCAAGCAACTGGTGGATCTGTTTGTTAAAGGCAACTGGAGTGCAGAGCAAAAAGGTGCGCTTGCTTGGGAAATTGAAAGTCGTGCACTGAAAGTAACGTTCCAGAACAAGTCTGAGAAGTACAACCGATTGTTCCGTGAGATTGCTTCTGCTGGCGTGGTGGATGCGAAAGCGACTGAACAGCTTGCACCACAGTTAATGCTGTTGAACCTATCGAATGACGGTTTTGGTGGACGTTGTGATCCACTTTCTAAACTCGTTTTGGTTGCTAAACAGCTTGAAAACGATGGTCAAGTTGGCGTGGCAAGACAACTGCTGGAAAAGATGTACTCTGCGGCAGCGGTGCTGAGCAATCCAACCCTTTACTCAGACAGTGAAAAAGCCAATGCAAGCAAGTTGCTCAGCAGCTTGGCGGCCATTCATGCGAAGAACCCAATGCATGATACGTCGATGAAAGTGTGGCAGGAAAAGCTGGAAGGCAAGCAAGCACTGACCGTAAACGGTGTGGTTGAGAAAATCACTGACGCATCGGCTAACGGTAAACCTGTATTGTTGGAACTTGATGCTCCGGGGCATGCGATGGCAGCTTGGGCAAAAGGCTCAGGTGACGATCGTGTTTACGGCTTCTACGATCCAAATGCTGGCATTGTTGAGTTCTCGTCAGCAGAGAAGTTTGGCGATTACCTAACGCGTTTCTTCGGCAAGTCCGATCTGAACATGGCTCAAAGCTATAAGCTGGGCAAAAACGACGCAGGTGAAGCAATCTTCAACCGCGTGGTGGTAATGGATGGCAATACATTAGCAAGCTACAAGCCAACATTTGGCGATAATACCACCATGCAGGGGATCCTCGACTTGCCAGTGTTTGACGCTACACCGATTAAAAAGCCTACGGGTGGAGTCGTGAGCGATCTCGAAGCATTGGGTGATAAAACCAAGGTCGTGGTTGATTTAGCGCAAATCTTTACGGTGCAAGAGCTGAAAGAAAGAGCAAAAGTTTTTGCTAAACCGATTGGCGCATCCTACCAAGGTATTCTCGATCAACTCGACCTTGTGCATCAGGCTAAAGGCCTCGATCAAATCGCAGCGAGCTTTGAGCTTAATAAGAAGATTAATGCCTACATCGCTGAACATCCAACTTCGGGGCGTAATCAAGCGCTAACGCAGTTGAAAGAGCAGATCACCAGTGCGTTGTTTATCGGTAAGATGGAAGTCGCCCAAGCGGGTATTGATGCAATCGCCCAAACAAGACCGGAGCTTGCCTCTCGTATCTTTATGGTCGCGATTGAAGAAGCTAACGGTAAACACGTAGGTTTGACGGACATGATGGTTCGTTGGGCCAATGAAGACCCATACTTGGCACCGAAGCATGGCTACAAAGGCGAAACGCCAAGTGACCTTGGTTTTGATGCGAAGTACCACGTAGATCTAGGTGAGCATTACGCTGATTTCAAACAGTGGTTAGAAACGTCCCAGTCGAACGGGTTGTTGAGTAAAGCGACTTTAGATGAATCCACTAAAACGGTTCATCTTGGCTATAGCTATCAAGAACTTCAGGATTTGACGGGTGCTGAATCGGTGCAAATGGCGTTCTACTTCCTGAAAGAAGCGGCGAAGAAAGCGGATCCGATTTCTGGTGATTCAGCTGAAATGATACTGCTGAAGCAATTTGCAGATCAAAGCTACTTATCTCAACTTGATTCCGACCGAATGGATCAAATTGAAGGTATCTACCGTAGTAGCCATGAGACGGATATTGACGCTTGGGATCGTCGTTACTCTGGGACAGGCCACGATGAGCTGACAAATAAGCTTGCTAGCGCAACGGGCGTTGACGAGCAGCTTGCGGTTCTTCTGGATGATCGTAAAGGCCTCTTGATTGGTGAAGTGCATGGCAGCGACGTCAACGGCCTACGCTTTGTTAATGAACAGATGGATGCACTGAAAAAACAGGGAGTCACAGTCATTGGCCTTGAGCATTTGCGCTCAGACCTTGCGCAACCGCTGATTGAACGCTACCTAGCTACGGGAGTGATGTCGAGTGAACTAAGCGCAATGCTGAAAACAAAGCATCTCGATGTCACTCTTTTTGAAAACGCACGTGCTAACGGTATGCGTATTGTTGCGTTGGATGCAAACAGCTCTGCACGTCCAAACGTTCAGGGAACAGAACATGGTCTGATGTATCGTGCTGGTGCTGCGAACAACATTGCGGTGGAGGTATTACAAAATCTGCCTGATGGCGAAAAGTTCGTTGCTATCTACGGTAAAGCGCATTTGCAGTCTCACAAAGGGATTGAAGGGTTCGTTCCTGGTATCACGCACCGCCTCGATCTTCCTGCGCTTAAAGTCAGTGACTCGAACCAGTTCACAGTTGAACAAGACGATGTAAGTCTGCGTGTTGTCTACGATGATGTTGCTAACAAACCGAAGATCACGTTCAAGGACAGTTTGAGTGGCGCAAATACCGCTCTTCTCAACCAAAATGTGAATGACTGGGAACGTGTTGTTGTGACTCCGACAGCGGACGGCGGTGAAAGCCGTTTTGATGGTCAAATCATCGTGCAAATGGAGAACGATGATGTTGTTGCAAAAGCCGCTGCGAACCTTGCGGGTAAGCACCCAGAAAGCAGTGTAGTGGTGCAGATCGATTCAGACGGCAACTATCGCGTGGTGTATGGCGATCCGTCAAAACTGGATGGAAAGCTACGTTGGCAGTTAGTGGGTCATGGTCGAGATGACTCAGAAAGTAACAATACGCGTTTAAGTGGCTACAGTGCCGATGAGCTGGCAGTGAAATTGGCCAAGTTCCAACAGTCGTTTAATCAAGCGGAAAACATCAACAATAAGCCTGATCATATCAGTATTGTTGGTTGTTCTTTGGTGAGTGACGACAAGCAAAAAGGCTTTGGTCATCAGTTTATTAACGCGATGGATGCGAATGGTCTTCGTGTCGATGTCTCTGTACGCAGTTCTGAACTGGCCGTAGACGAGGCAGGGCGTAAACATACCAAGGACGCGAATGGCGATTGGATCCAAAAAGCCGAAAACAACAAAGTTTCGCTAACCTGGGACGATCAAGGTGAAGTTGTTGCCAAAGATGAACGTATTCGCAATGGTATTGCGGAAGGCGACATTGATCTCTCTCGTATTGGTGTCAGCGACGTTGACGAGCCGGCTCGTGGTGCAATCGGTGACAACAATGATGTGTTTGATGCGCCAGAAAAACGCAAAGCGGAGACAGAAACCTCATCTTCTTCTGCAAACAATAAACTCAGCTACTCAGGTAACATTCAAGTCAATGTGGGTGATGGTGAGTTTACGGCAGTGAACTGGGGCACATCGAATGTGGGCATTAAAGTCGGCACGGGTGGCTTTAAGTCGCTGGCTTTTGGTGACAATAACGTCATGGTTCACATCGGCAATGGTGAGAGCAAGCACAGCTTCGATATTGGTGGTTATCAGGCACTAGAAGGTGCGCAAATGTTCATCGGTAATCGTAATGTGAGCTTTAACTTAGGTCGAAGTAATGATCTGATTGTGATGATGGACAAGTCAATTCCGACTCCGCCATTGGTTAATCCGTTCGATGGTGCCGCTCGTATTTCGGGCGTACTGCAAAGCATTGCCAGCTCGGGTAAGGGCCAAGATTGGCTAGCGGCTCAAGAGCAGCAATGGACATTGTCTGGCGCCAAGAAGTTCGTCAAAGATATGTCTGGTTTGGATCAAAGCAGCAGCGTTGATTACACCAGTTTGGTTGAACTGGACTCGCAGAATGAGCGAAGCAGCCGTGGCTTGAAGCACGATGCAGAAGCCGCTTTGAACAAGCAGTACAATCAATGGTTAAGTGGCAATAGCGATTCTGACACCAGCAAGCTCAGTCGTGCAGATAAGCTTCGTCAAGCCAATGAAAAGCTTGCGTTTAACTTTGCTGTGGGTGGTCAAGGTGCGGATATCCAAGTCACGACAGGTAACTGGAACTTCATGTTTGGTGACAACATCCAGTCTATTTTGGATACCAACCTAGGCTCACTGTTTGGCCTCATGACACAGCAGTTCTCTGCTACGGGTCAGGCCAAAACAACTTTCACCTATACGCCAGAAGATTTGCCTCGTCAGCTTAAGAACAAGCTACTTGGGCAGTTAGCAGGTGTAGGATCCGAGACCACGCTAGCGGATATTTTTGGCGTGGATTACACCGCGTCAGGTCAAATTGTTTCGCGTAATGGTGAAGCCGTCGATGGTGTAGCGATTCTCAAAGAGATGTTGGAGGTCATTGGTGAGTTCAGTGGTGATCAACTGCAGGCCTTTGTCGACCCAGCTAAGTTACTGGATAACTTGAAGTCGGGTATCAACATGGGTGCGGATGGCATTAAGTCTTTTGCTGAAACCCATGGATTGAAAGAGAAAGCGCCAGAAGAGGAAGAGGACAACTCTTCGGTTTCTGTTAATGGTGCGAGCGTAAACAGTGCGCAAGGCGCGACTGTGGCTGATAGCAGCACCGAAACAGCAGAAACACCTGATCGTGCCTTTGGCTTTAACTCGCTTAACCTGCCGAACTTGTTCGCCACTATCTTTAGTCAAGACAAGCAGAAAGAGATGACATCGCTGGTGGAAAATCTCAAAGAGAATCTCACCGCCGATCTGTTGAACATGAAAGAGAAAACCTTTGATTTCCTTCGTAACAGTGGTCATCTCCAAGGTGATGGTGATATCAATATCTCCCTAGGAAACTACAACTTCAACTGGGGTGGTGATGGTAAAGATCTCGGAGCGTATCTAGGAGACAACAACAACTTCTGGGGCGGACGAGGCGATGATGTGTTCTACGCAACCGGCACGTCAAACATCTTCACGGGTGGCGAAGGCAACGACATGGGCGTTCTGATGGGACGTGAAAACATGATGTTTGGCGGTGATGGCAACGACACAGCAGTAGTTGCAGGACGCATTAACCATGTCTTCCTTGGTGCCGGTGATGACCAGTCGTTTGTCTTTGGTGAGGGCGGTGAAATTGACACCGGTTCAGGCCGCGACTATGTGGTGACGTCTGGTAACTTCAACCGTGTGGATACGGGGGACGATCAAGACTACTCCGTTACGATTGGCAACAACAACCAAGTAGAGTTAGGCGCTGGCAATGACTTTGCTAATGTCTTCGGTAACTATAACCGTATCAATGCAAGCGCTGGCAACGATGTTGTGAAGCTAATGGGCTATCACGCCGTGTTGAATGGTGGTGAGGGCGAGGACCATCTCATTGCATCGGCCATCTCTAAGTTCAGTCAATTCAACGGTGGCGAAGGGCGCGATCTGATGGTGTTGGGCGGTTATCAAAACACGTTCAAAGGTGGCACGGATGTGGACAGCTTTGTGGTGAGCGGTGATGTTATCGACAACCTTGTTGAAGACATTCGCAGCGAAGATAACATTGTCTTCAATGGCATCGATTGGCAGAAACTGTGGTTCGAACGCAGCGGATATGACCTGAAGTTGTCTATTCTTCGTGACCCGGCAAGCGACAGTGACCAAGCGAAGTTTGAGCATATTGGCTCGGTGACGTTCAGTGATTACTTCGACGGTAATCGAGCGCAGGTGATCATCGCAATGGGTGAGAAAGATGCGACGGGTGAACGTGAGTACACAACGTTATCTGAAAGTTCGATTGATGCTCTAGTACAAGCCATGAGTGGCTTTGACCCTCAGGCAGGTGACAATGGATTCATCGACAACCTAGACAGCAAATCTCGCGTGGCGATTACCACTGCGTGGGCAGACGTTGTCCATAAAAAGGGTATAACGGTGTAATATTCACCTACCATTAACATCAAAGCCGCCTGAATAAAGGCGGCTTTTTTATATGCAGCCCCTAGCTTAGCTGAGGGTTACATTGAGCTTATAGCCATTTATTAGTCAATGATCTCTCGTTAAACAAATATCAGCAGGTTGGGGAGTTTGTCGCTAGTGTAATGCACTTAGTAATAGCGAGAATAGGGAGGGAATTTGGATATCATCAATACCAAATCGAAGTTTAGATACAACAAAGCCCGCTAAAAAGCGGGCTTTGCGTTTCGTTCACTGGGAACTAAATTTGGTGGGTCCGGGCGAACTCGAATCGCCGACCCCTACCATGTCAAGGTAGTACTCTAACCAACTGAGCTACGGACCCAAATTTAATGTTCGGCATACTTTGGTTTTAGTATGGCTTTAAGGAGTGGTGGGTCCGGGCGAACTCGAATCGCCGACCCCTACCATGTCAAGGTAGTACTCTAACCAACTGAGCTACGGACCCATTCCTTAAGAACGAGATGGATATTACCGAGAGTTATTCTCGCGTGCAAGAGCAAATTATTGGTTTTTCTACCGTTTGCTTTACATCTAATCAAAAAGCCTGTTTTTTATACGCTGCGGCCGAATAAATGTGCACTAAATCATGTTTTGATTTTTGTTTGAGGTGAACTTATCTACCTCGTCCATCAAACATGACGATAATCGTGCGAGTAATAATATCAATATCCATCGCCAACCATGAGCGTAGCGAGCGAAGCGAAAGGGCGTAGCTGTGGTCAAAGCCGACTTTTCTGCGTACATCGTCAATACAGGTATCATAGCCTTGGTTTACTTGAGCAAGTCCAGTAATGCCTGGCATTACGCCATAGGTTCGATCAGCAAAGAAGGGGATCGCGTTTTCCAGTTTACTGTAGAAACTTGGGCGCTCTGGTCTTGGTCCAATCAACGACATTTCCCCACGAATCACGTTGAACAATTGTGGAATCTCATCAAGGCGTGTCTTTCTTAGGAAACGCCCCACAGGCGTAATGCGAGGATCGTTTTCTGTCGCCCAAACGGCACCGGTGCGCTGTTCGGCATCTTGATACATAGTGCGAAACTTGATGATTTCGAAGAACACCATTTTTTCTGGCGTCGATTTACCAACGCGCAGCTGTTTATAAAACACGGGCCCGGGTGACGAGAGCTTTATCGCAATAGCAATAAACGGCAGGATTGGTAAAAGCAGGATCAAAGCCACAACCGAGCCAGTAAGATCAAACAGACGCTTTGCAAAGTAGATGCTCATTGGGGTAGTTAAAATACTCATCATAAACTCCTTAGTGGTTCACTTTTGACCACTTGCCGGTTTCAATACCAAGTAAGTAACGGACGCCACCGACGAAGTTGGCAAGGTGCCCGGCAACAACATATAGAACTAATTTGCACACTTTGTGCTTGAAGATAAACGGGAACTGATAGCTAAGATATGCAAGGCAGTAAACAGCCAGTTGGCCTGCACACAAAACTGCAAATAGCGGTGAATGTAAAAGCAAGGCAGAGCTTAGCAAGCACGCAATCATTAGGTATGGGGTAACCAGTCTTAATCCTTTACCAGACAGAAAAGCAAACGCGACGCCGCCGTGTCTTGGGAGGAACATTTCAGCAAGCAGGATGGCTTGCTGCATGTTGCCAGCGGAGATACGCAGGCGGCGTTTGAAATCCATGCTCTCTGATGAGGCTTCCAGTTCAAGGGCTGTCATGTTTGCATCGTATTCGGCAAGGTAACCTTTTTTAACTATGTTCATCGGCAAGATGAAATCATCATTGATGGTGTTGGCTTGCAATTCGTCAAACAAACGCGTTCTGAATAGATAGAAGGCTCCGTGCGCGCCAAGTGTTGAGCCGAATGTGGCTTCATTCATTTTGACTTGGCACTGGTATTGCCAGTACTTTTGCTCACCTTTGTTTTGCGTATCGAACAAGGTGTAAGCGCCATTGACTACGCCCACTTCTGGGTTGACAAAATGCTTATTGGCTCTCCAGAGTGCATCGAGAGAGATGATGGCAGAAACGTCGCTCAGCGCAGTAATATCACTGGTGATGTGTTTCATTTCATCATTGACTACCGCCACCTTGCCGCGGTTGGTCTCGTGAGCGTGAATTTCAAAATGGGTATCGCAACAGATCGCTTCTTGAATTGTCTCTTCGGCCACCAACACAGTGTTATCGGTGCAACCATCACAGGCAATGATCACTTTGAACTTTTTCTTTGGATAATCTAAAGATGCGAGATTACGGATCTTGTCGGCGATCCACTGTTCTTCGTTGTACGCGGGAATCAAAATGGTCACGGTTGCGCATTCTTGATCCGCATTCTGCGTTTTGAAACCACGTGCTTGATGGCGTAGTGCCTTCAGTGGGTGGCTTTTCGAATACCAAGCAAGAATCACGGGGTAGCCCACGTGGTGGTAGACGATCAACAACGCACCAACAGAAAAAATAAGCATTAAAATTGTATCGCTCATGCGCGTTTCTCCTCAGTTAATGCGTTGTAGGCGTGAACCATTTGGCGGATATCATTGTTTGAATGCACAAACGTTCTAGGGCGGGCGATTATGGAGGTTTTTAGTGCCGATTCGATAGCATTCGCGAGAGAGCTGGGATCTTCGCTATCGACCAAAATACCCGATTCAGGGTCTAGGGTTTCGTCTGTCGCACCCACATCGGTGGCCACTGTGATAATGCCGCAAGACTGAGCCTCTAGTGTTGAGAGCGGAAAACCTTCAGAGCGAGAGGGTAAGCAAAACACATCTAGAGCTTGATAAAAGCGGGGCATATCATCGACTAAGCCGAGGAAGGTGACTCGATTTTCCACTCCTAGCGCGCGAGCTTGTTCCTCTAGCGTTTCCCGCTGGCTGCCGTGCCCAGCGATGACTAAATGGATGGAACTCGGCATGTGAGAAAACGCCTCAATCAGTACGTCATGACCTTTGACTGGCTCCAGTCTTCCCGCAGAGCCAATGATCTTGGCGTGTACTGGCAATCCTAGCGATTGGCGAGCGAGCAGCTTAGCACCCGGTTTGAAGCGTTCGCAGTCAACGCCGTTTTTGATGACCGAGAGATCGTTGTAAGCGAAATATTGATGAATTTGATCGCGCACGCGTTTAGCGTCTGCCACTACTTTCGGCTTGGCAATTTTCAACGCTAGACTTTGTAGGAAACGGTGTTTGAACGCCTGCAAGTGCCACGCGTCGTGCTCGGTATGAATTCGAGTATGAACACCAGCCAGCCTTGCGGCTACCGCGCCATAAAGTAATGGACCAATATGGTGGGTATGAACGCAGTGTGGTTTGATCAAGCGAAACAAGGTATGGAGTTGACGAAAAACCTGCCCACTTCGGCCTGCGGGCTTGTCTAGAAACATGAGCTGGTTTTGGTAGCGTGCCAATTTTGGCCAGTGGGCGATGGCCTCTGCTTTGTTTCCTTCTAGGCTTACAATCATAACGCGCTGACTAGGGTTCGAAAATGCCAACATGTTTAGCGCAAGCGCTTCTAAGCCCCCGGGGGCGAGGTGTTGCACGACATGGATAATGAGTTTTTGTTGGATTGCCATTGTGTGACCTCTCTTAAAGCGGGTAGTCAATACCCCAATTTCTCTTATGTCTTTCTAAATAGATGATTTGCATAGGTCGTGCCAACTAAAAATTCTTATATAAACAATGGTTTGTGATTGTTTTTCATATTCCTTTTTCAAATTGGTCAAAATGAAATGCGAAATGATTGGAACTATTTCATTTTGGGTAGGTAGGTCAGCACCGGTGCTTTGGTGATGGTTTCGATCTCTTCGATTCGTCGAATGGAGGAGTTGAAAAGCTCAATAAAGGTCGCAACACCGCCCCCCAAACCTATCCCTGCGACTAAACCAGCAAGGATGAACACAATCACAGGTAAATTAGACGGGTGGCTAGGTGTATAAGGTAAGTCGATGATCTTAACTCGCTTGCTTTGCTCGAATACGCCGAGTGAGCCAGTAAGCTGCGCCATTTCATAGCGTTGAACCAGTTCATCATACAGCTGTCTCTTGAGGTTAACTTCTCGATCAAGTTGATAGAGCGTTCTTGCGCGGTCACCAAATTGATTGGCTGACGTTTCTAGCTCTTCAATCATGGATCTTAGGCTTTTGGTTTCTTCAGTAAGCGATTCATAGCGGCTACGTACGAGTTGTAAATTGTGCAACTGTGTCACCAGTAAGGGTTGGACTTCGCCAAGTTCGGACAAACGTCCGCTGCTTGCGATATCCCACAATTGGTTACTGTCAACGCTGGGTTGCTCAAGATTAATCAGTTGGCTTCTCTCGCTTTCGAGGCGGCGAAGTTCGCGTTCTTTACCTTGAACCGCACTGTGGCTATTGGTGTACTTTGCTTTCAGCAAGGTGAGTGCGCTGCGCGTTTCGATGATCTGCTCCTCGATTTTACCGACAACGGGGTTTGTGCGGGAGAGCTGTTGATCCAAGGAGCCCAAACTGCGTTTCACCCCCGCGAGCTCTGCCTCTTTCTCTGCCAAGCTCTGCTTCAATGAGGCAAGGCGAGAAAGGCTCTGACTTTGCATTTCAGGCGTGACGGATGAAAACTCGTTTTTGAAATTTGCCAGTTTGACCTCAGCGTTTTCCAACGCGGTTTTACGTTCTTCAATGTGGATGGCAAGAAATTCAGCCGAGTCTTTAATCGATGAACGTTCCGGAGCCAGAAGCTGCTCTATAAAGTGATCGCTGATTGACTCCAACAATCCTTTCATACCGTCTGGTCGTGGCGCGGTTAGAGTGATTTTCAAAAAGTCTTTGCCAGGCTGAGTCACGTTCAAACTGGCGGCAAGGCGGTTGATCACGCGATCTTTTTCAAGCGGCGACATGGCGTCATTGATGAGTTGGTGCTCAATGGCCACCGCGGTTAGCACATGGCGACTTTTCAGCAGGGTGCTCAAGGCGTTGAGTCGCTCTTTAAGCATGGTTGAGACGGCAATATCTTCCAGAAACGGGTTCATTTTTGCGGTTTCTTGAATCAACATACTGGTGTGTGACACATAATTGGCGGGCGCCATTTTGCCAATAAAGTAGCCCGCAAAAGGAAAGATCAAGATGGGCAACACAATGATGTATCGCTGTCTCCACGCTGCATTCAGTAACACGATCAGTCGTAGTTTAAGCTCGGTCATATGGCCTCCAACAAGCGAGATAACTCGATACTTCGGCTGTCCCAACTTTCGTCAATGAAATGCATGTGGGTTTGCTTACTGGTTTGCTTCTGGACACGGTCGAGTGCAGCGCTGAACTCGTTGACAGTTTGGGCAAACTGCAGCTGGTTTTGGTATGGATATGCAGCTGGAAAAGGCGATGAAATGACCGCCGAGCCTGCTGCGAGATACTCTTTGAGTTTTAACGGGCTGCAAGCGCGAATTTGATCGTTGAGTAGAAACGGCAGTAAACCGACTGTCCAATGCTGGCTATATTGTGGAAGCTCGTGATGCGCTTTCACGCCCAGATAATGCACATTGGGTAATCTTGGTAGTGGGTTATGCGATAGCTCTAATGGGCCGATAAAAACAAACTCCCAATCAGTACGTTGCTTACATAGTTGATCGAGCATCTTGTAGTCGAGCCAGTTCGATAAGCTGCCATAAAACCCCGCGATAGGCTTTCCGTTGCTGGGCAAATCTAGGGCGCGAGGGTGTGGCTGGGTAAACAAAGAGACATCAACGCCATGGGGCAGAAAATGGGTTTTGGCACGCGGAAACTTGAGGCATAGCTTGTCACTTGCCGCGAGCACAAGATTGGCGTGAGAGACTAAGTCCAGTTCATGTTTGCGAACGACATCATGATCAACACCCGCTAAAGAAGTAAAATCATCGCCGCAGTAGTAGACCACCGCTGACTCGTTGAGGTGGCCACACACATCAGCGGCTGTCGGTAACGAGGTCCAAAGGATCGGCTCTTTAAGCTGCAGCATTTTGATGATGGGTTTTAGTTGGCTGACCATCAGATGTTTCGCTATGGCTCTCGCAAAGGCCGATGAAGGCGCTGGTATGGTTTTAATATTGGCAACATGGATGTTGGGATGCTGCTGCGAAGAGGTTTGGTATCCTTGCTTCGCTTTACCAAGCAATTTATTCCAAGCTCTCCCGATGTCATTTTTGCTCAATCGTGGCTGACGCAAACCAATCGAGTTGACCCAGAGTACGCGGCGGTCATGGGCCAAACGTGTGATGAGGTGTTGGGTGCTAGAAGGCAGTCCGCCAAAGTCTTCACCAAAAACAATAAGATCACGCATCTTAAACCTCCGACTTATCCAGTGAACGAACGACTTTTGCAGGGTTACCGACTGCAACCACAAAGGGCGGTATGTCCTTTGTCACAACACTTCCCGTGCCGATGATGGAACCTTGACCAATGGTGACGTTGGGGCAGATGGTGACGTTGGTGCCGATCCACACGTCTTTCTCCAGGACGATGTCACCAATATCTTGTTCCAAATCGCCATCGCCTTTCGCTCGCAATACAGCATCCATCGAGTGACCGGAATAGCCAAAGAAAAAAGCGCGACCCGCTATGCGAACGTTGTCCTGAATTTCAATTTTCCGGCCAACGGCGAACGTGCTTTGCCAGCCGATATCCACATTGCTGCCAACGATCAATTGAGGACGATGAGTCTGTGGGCGACCGCTGAAGGTGGTTTGTCCGGAAATGCGGCAATCGTCACCGATCGAAATTTCGAGAGGACCAGACACAAAAGGAACGCCCCCAAATAGATACAAACCTCGGCCATACTGGCTAAGGCGCCCTTTAAACGCAGGCGTATGGATCAGTACTCGCAAGACGCTGGCTATGACGCTTTTAAACAGGCTATACATCGCAGCTATCAGAGTGTTGAACCACTTTGGGGTGGGTAGATCACACGCTCTGACCGCTTTCAAAATGAGAAACACTTTGCGAGAGGTTGGGTTGTCACTCTCTTTAAGCCAAATTTTTAATCCGTTGAGTTGTTGCGTTAGCATAAGCCCATCCTCAATTTACGAGTTATGGGTTAGCTATTACACAGAGCGTGCCAGAAAATAACCTGAACAATTACAAATAGTTAAACTGACTTAACTGTCGCTTTCAGCGGTTTTCTCATTTTGAGTTGAATTTTGAGTGATGCGAGAGATAGCAATGCACAGCGCGGCCAAGATATAAATCGGCCAAGTGAAGCCTTGCGTGAGGAAAGTGCCAGAGACAATGGTACCGACAATGCCAGCATAAACCGCCATAGAAGTCGCAACGAAGAGTGGGGAGAAAAGCGCAGGGTTTGAGTCCAGGCTTTTCATGGTTTGCCGACTGGTTTTGAGTAAGCCAATGATTAACCAGATAAACACGAGCAATCCCAAAAAACCCGTTTCCGCTAAGACACCAAACCAAGTGCTGTGTACAGCGTGATTCAATCCGTCCCAATGTGGGCTGTAGAAGAAGTAGTTGACGTAAAAGTTATCGAGTCCAACGCCAGTCAGCGGGTTGCTGACCGCCATTTTGAAAGCTGCTTCCCATGCGTATAAACGCCCCATAGCTGACGCATCAATCCCTTCTTCGGCAGCGCCGCCTGATTGTCTGTCAGAAATACCCGCCGCCAAGAAAAGCGCGGATGCCGCGACAACCCCTAGTGTTATGAGCAACGTTTTCGACTTTATCAATCTAAGCCCGAACATACCAAAGACCGCCAATGAACCGAGCAACCCGCCACGACTTTGAGTAGCCAGTACTGCCCAAATGGCGAGAAGCACCCCAACAATCCCTAATAGCCTAGCCATGCCGATGTTCTTGGTGGTGGCAAAAGAGATGGCAAAGGCCAAAGGGAACATCAACACCAATGAGAGATCATTTGGATCGCCGAGCATAGATCCTAAATGACGGCCTATCGTAACACGCGTTCCTTCGACCAATCCAATACCGTTCAGGGAGTTAAAAATCGCGACCCCAGAAATGAGAACGCCCGAAATGATGATGAGTGTAGCGATTCTTTTCACCGCATCTTCCGTGTCCACCAACCAAGCGATCGCTAGGGTCATTACGATGATCTTCCAGTAGATATTTTTAAAAAATGCAATCGAAATACCCGGGTTGGACGCAAAAACAATCCCAATAATGACAAGCAACCAAAAGGCAGCAAGTTGGGTTAAGTTTGGATGCCAGTAGATTTTTACCTGACGGCTAATAATGGTATGCCACATGAGCGCAGACAACGCTCCGAGTGAGAGCAGCAAAGGGATTTTCAAAGAGTACAGCGCGGGGAAGGCTTCGTGAATTCTGAAAAAAGAGAACAGAACAAACAGGCTGACCAGCCAAAAGGTTTGGTTGAGCACGAACAAGATTCCAAAGGGCACTAAGCAAAGAACGGCAATGAGAGCAGGGTGAGGCGCCAAACTCCAAATGCCAATAAGGAGAAAGCACAGCACTGTCATGCCAATGATAGCGGTTCTTTGCTTATGTGCAGTCACCATTTGAGTGTTCTCCCTACTTTTCACCCGCCGTAGCGGTGGTCGAGAACTGTTTACGGACCTGCTTGATATCAATCAAGTTGACGCGCTGCGCGTAGGCAATCAGTGCTAACGGTTGAAGAACGAACATCAATAGGGTCACGGATTGGGGCTGTTCGAAACTGCCACTGATGACCAACAGCGAGCTCAAAGCGATCAGACCTAGTGTGGCACCAGTATGATAAGGAAGTGGCAACAAACGCTGACTCATGATGAGCGCAAACAGGAATCGGCTGACTTGGCCACACAATAGCGCAACCAAAATGGCGTAGACCCCATATTCAATGGTAAGCACACCGACGATAAACGCTATGACGATAGCAACGAGATTAATCGACAATAACTTAGTGGTTTGCTTGGCATGGAGAATACCAATATTGATCATTTCAGTAAGCTCTTTGAACACCATAACCATAATAGTAATCGCGACCAATTGTGCTGCTTGATGATAGTTTGCTGGCAGCGCTAGCGTGATAAACAACTGGCTCGCCCAAGATAAAGCCACAGCAACCACACAAAGCAACAGCGCGCCCTGTTGAATGGTTTTTGCGACCGCCAAATTGCCTTGAGTTTGTTGTACCTGAAATCGTCTTGGCATCCACCACATGTGAAAGGGTTGAATCATGATGCCCACGCCTAGAGCAAACTTTGCGGCGATGGCGTAAATGCCAAGTGTTTCTAGATCTGTATAGCCCGCGATAAACCAACGTTCTGCGCCGCTTAGTGCAAACGCGACCATTGCTGACAGCATTAAAGGAGAGGAATAGCGCAGATAACTTTGCAGTTGTTCTCGGCTTGGGAGGCGAATGCTAAATGGCAAGTAGACATGCAAAAACAAAAACTGCCCCAGTGTGCAAATGACGTTTGCAGCGAAAATAAGTGTCACGTCTGGGCGATAGAACAAAATCATAACCAGTAAAGCCACTTGCACAATAACGGTGGTGATGCACAGTTTGAAAAACAGCATGGCTTGATTGTGAAGGCGCAACCAAGCAAGCCCAATCGCGAGCGGCGCTTCATAGCAAAGCACAATACCGATTAAAAATGACTGGCTTTCACTGATGCTCTCAATAGGCGCACCGATAAGGTTGTAAAGGGTGAAACACGCTATCCCAAGGCCAGATGAGATCAGCAGCGTTGCGGTATAGAGCTCACTCGCTTTGCGTTTTTGGGTGTCATGGCAATCAATGGTTCCAATGAAACGATAGAGATTCTCATGCATGGCTAAGCCAATGACCATTGAAAAAAAGACCGCTGTTATGCCGATAAACTCAAGCTGACCGAGTTGAGCAGGAGAGAGGTAATGCGCCATTAATGGAAGGGTAAACAGCGAGATGCCTTTCATCAAAAAGAGGCTAACCGCATAAAGGCTCATGTTTTTAAGAGGATTGCTCGCCATGTCCGCCTCCTTAAGCGTGCTGTTCGACAGTTGCCGAATGACGGCATAGGTAACGCGCGAAGGTGTCGTAACGTACCGACGCCTTGTATTGCTGTGCAATATCGAGACCATTTTGGCAACAGCGTTGCATTGCTTGCTTATCATTGAACACGTACAAGAGAGCATCGCACAGTGAGTCAACATCGTTAGGCTGGTATTTGACGCAATTTTCGTTATGAGTCAGGACTTGATCCCAATAAGCATTGTCACTAGGGATAAGCACGCACATCCCAGCCGCAAGAGCTTCAAGAATCGATAAACCAAACGGCTCATTATGGCTGGTCGAGACAAAAATGTTGGACTGGCGACGAATCTCGTCTAGGTCGGTAGGGTCTTGATGCCATTGGGTATGGGGCAGTTCAACAGGCGCGTTTGAGACAGGCATATTGGTGCTTTGTGGTTGAATGTAGCAAATATTGAACGGCAGCGGATGCAGAGTGTGAGCCAATTTTACCGCGTCGATTAAGGTATCGACGCCTTTCCACGTCAATAGCGACGCAGCCCAGAACCCAACAGGAATGTCACGCTGGCATGGAGTGGGCCAGCGTGATTCAGTGATGCCGTTAACCGTCTCAAAATAGTTCTCAGATTGAATGAAAAGCTCAGACAATGCACCTACGTCACCGTTATTCAAGCTAGACCAGAAGTATTGTTCGATGGCGTTTTGAATGCTTCTCTTGGTTGATGGCAAGAAAAAGACCGCATCAGCATTGACGAGGCAGTAACCGATCGAGCGAGAAAGCCCAACATTACCGTGAACCCATTGAATCACGCGTTTGCCGGTCAGCTTCTTGATAAGATAAAGGGGCATGTCGATCCCCGGACCTGAAGCGCCAAGCAGTTGCGAGGTTTGGTAAAACCGCACCATAAAAAAAAGAACAACAACGGTCGCGATCAGTTGTTCAAACCAATAGAGCAACCCGTTGTGATGTTGAGAGGTCCATTTACACAGAGGCAGCGAGCAGATTTTTGCATCATGCAGCTGGTGAAATTCACTTTTTTGCCAGTATTGTTTATCTGCGGTTAACACGATAAACCGCTGCGTTTGAGGGTTACATTGCGCAAGCGCATCACTGGTGGCGACTTTAGAGCCGCCTTTGAACATGATGGGATCATAAATGAGAGTTACAGGGCGCTTATCCATGTTGACCTCCTAATAGACTAAAACGTCTTGCCATCACTGCTTTCAGTGGCTGAAAGGTACCCAAAACACCGATTGAGCGAACAGGTTTGTTTTGCCATAGGTTTAGGTAGACTTTCTCGATCGCGCGACAAGTCACTTCAAGGCCGTGATGAGCGATAATGTGTTCATAGCCTTTGGTCGCCAAGTAGGCGCTCAGTTTCGGATTTGCCATCACGAGGCGCATCGCTTTAGTCATGCTCCGGATGCCCACATTTTTGTACAGAAGCCCTGTTTCACCATGGCGAACAAATTCTGGAATGCCTCCTTCATACGGGGCTATCACAGGAATGTTGGCCAGTGATGCTTCCGCGATCACCAAGCCAAACGCTTCATTGCGGGCTCCGCTGATGAATGCATTACAACCTTTTAGCCATCCGACCACATTGCTCTGTTCCCCGACAAAGTGAATGCAATGAGCGAGTCTAAGTAGCTCTGCTTGGTTCTCTAGGTTACTACGCAGTGGGCCATCGCCAATGACAACTAGGTGGGCATTTGGGTATTCCAACGTTAGATGTCTCAGCGCGGTCATGATTCTGTCAACGCCCTTGCGGTGAATCAAAGAGCCAACGGTGGCGAACACAAAGTCATCGTCAGGGATATTAAGTTGTTGACGGACATCGACCTTGGGTTGGTCAATGAGCGCTTGGGTGTCGATACCGTTATGCACGACGGATAGGTTGGATTTCGGATAGCCATCATCGAGTAACGATTGCGCGGCATGTTTACTGACCGCGATAATATGTGGGCTGGCATTGATGCCAAGCGTCAATCTGTCTCGCGCGATGTAGCTGCAATGCAGTTGCGTAACAAGCGGTATGTGCTTGATCTTGGCAGCGGCTACCATCCATTGGCATGGAGCGGCGCTGTTGACATGAACAAGGTCGATGGACTCTCTTTCAATGATCTTGCAGCCGTATTCGATCAGATTAAGCCAATTTACAGCATCAAAACGAGGGGCTTTCCATCCAAGTAGTAACGGAAACTGATTAACCTCGTTGTCGATGTTCATGATGTCGAGTTGTCGAGACAGGGCTTGATTATTGGTCCAAATAAATGGGTGGTACTGGCGATCGTCGAGATATTTCACCAGATCTAGCAAGCAACGTTCGCTACCACGAATCCAATTATCACCATAATGCACAAACAGTATTTTCTTCGCCATAACGTGTCCTTCCTGTTCCAAATTTGAACGTTACAGAGAATGAGCAAGTTAGGTGCCAAGTTGTACGTTGATTTAAGTTGATGATTAATAATGAATTATCGTTTCCTTGATGACCCATTTTCAAAATGAAAATCAGATTGATAGCACTTAACTTTGGTAGGTGTCTAAAAGTTGCGGGATGACCGCTTGTTGAGAGAAAGCGTCTTGAACGGTTTGTTTGGCATTTTGGCGAATGGATTCGCTATCTTGGTAGGGGAGTTCAATCCAGTGGTGATAAAACTCGGACAATTGGTCAAAGTCATCAAACAGGTAGCCGTTTTGCTGATGATTGAGCAGAGTATCCAAACTGCCAACGTTCACTGCCATGACAATGATTCCTCGCGCCATTGCTTCTAGTGCGGTCATTGGTAATCCTTCAAATCGAGAACAGATAATGAGGACATCAATCTGCTCCCAAACGGCGTTCATATTGGTTTGGTGCCCATGGAACGTGAGGTTCGGCGGCGCGATTTGTTGCAGCTTGCTTTCGTCAGGGCCAGTGCCATAAATATCAAATTGGCGCTGAGGTAGAGACTGAGCAAGCCTGACAAAGCGATCGGCGGCTTTTTCATGACTTAGTCGACCAACAAACGCGGTCTGCGCTCCTAAAGAGGGGTTGACTGGACCATTATCAATGAAGTTGTTAAATCGCTTTGCGGTAACAGGAAGCTTATCACTGATTGGCGAACTGACGGCAATGGAGGTCGATGACATCATTGCAGAGTATCGGTCGAGAAGGTCGTAGAGTTTTACCCAACCAGTTGGCGTTTCCCCTGCATGATAAGTGGAGATTTGGCGGATTCCAGTGAACAGTTTAGTGAGTTTACACAGTAAGCTCGCTTTGTAGCCGTGAGCATGGAGAGCGCTAGGGCGATGACGTTTAACCAGCTTCAATAGGTTCGCGAACGCTTCCCCCTTTTGATTGGCTAAATAGTCACATGGAATATCGAGCGCTACCAGTTTGTCATACAAAGGTGAGGGGCGCTGGTATGCGCGGACTAACCAAACTTTGACGTCGACACCGAAATGTTTCAACCCTTTGGCGAGCTCGATAACGTGACTCTCGATCCCGCCAAAGGTTAAGCTGTCGATGACCAACCAAACACTAGTCGGTGTATTGTTGCTCATCTTCTGCTTCCCATGCTTGCTTCTTGCGGTAAACCGTCGATGGGCTTAACTCCAAAAGAACTGCTGCATTGAGAACATTGCCATCGCAATAATCAATGGCTTGTTGAATGGCTTCTCGTTCAATCTGCCACATTGGACGAATATGCGTTGGCGGATTGTCTGCAACTTGCGATGGGGTATACGTGCTCTCTATTTCATCTATGATCGGTTCAGCAGGGGGCGCTTCAACAGACAATGGCGTCGGTGGCGGCGCAGTTCTGTTATTTTTAGCCGTTGTGGATTGGCGAACCTGCTCTGGCAAATGATCAACCGTGAGCTTAGTATCATCATTTAATACCACAATATTGCGGATGATGTTTTGCAGCTGCCTAACATTGCCCGGCCAGCGGTATCGTTTGAGTAAGGTTTCCGCATCGCGATTGATTGTTCTAAATTGTTTGCCATCTTCTTTGGCGTACAGCTTCAAGAAATGGTTAGCGAGCGTGACAATGTCGTTACCGCGTTCGCGCAGTGGCGGCATGTCGACAGGGACGACATGGACACGGTAATAGAGGTCTTCACGAAAGCGTCCTTCTTCGACTTCAACTAGGGGCTCTCGGTTGGTGGCGCAAATGATGCGGACATCCACTTTGACCTCTCGGCTACCACCGAGTGGTGTAAACGTCCCAGTTTGAAGAAAACGCAGTAACTTCTTCTGCATCTCCAAGTCCATTTCGCAAAGCTCGTCTAAAAATAACGTACCGCCGTGGGCTTGTGATGCCGCGCCTTTTCGGTCTGTCGTTGCGCCCGTGAATGCGCCTTTTACATGGCCGAAAATTTCACTTTCCATCAGATCTTTAGGGATCGCCCCGCAGTTAATCGCAACAAAGGGTTTGTCTGAACGTTTGCTCTCTTTGTGAATGGCTTCCGCGCACACCTCTTTACCCGTGCCACTTTCACCAACGATGAAAACACTCGCGGTGGTCGGTGCGACCGAGTCAATAATTTTGTAAACGCCTTGCATTGGCAAGCTGGAACCGATAAAGCCGTGGAAACGGTTTCGATCAAATTTCGTTTCTATATCTTCCACCAAGTGCTCGAGTTTCACTTGTTGCAAATGAAGGTTGATGGAAGTCTTCAGGCGGTCTGCATTGATGGGTTTTTCAAGGAAGTCTTTCGCCCCTTTTTGCACTAGGCTAACGGCGACATTTACTGAGCCATGTGCGGTAGCGACAATCACGGAAGTGGGGATTTGCTGTTCGTTGATCCAATCCAAGATGTCTTCGCCATCCATATCTGGCAGCTTAAGATCGAGAATAACGAGCTGAGGAACATTTCGTTCAATAAAGGCGATGGCTTCGCGACCCGTTTCAACATGGAACAGGTCATAGGGTTCATCTTTGATGTACTGCTTGTACAAAATAGCGAGCGACGTTGAGTCTTCAATGAGTAATACTTTTGGTTTCATGGTTAAATCCTTCGCCACCTTATTTCGTGGATTCAGTGAATCCTTTCTTTTTTCGTTGTTCTAGGGCTTCGAGTGAGTCATTGGCCACTTGCTGCAGTTCCTCTTTTAGCTCGAAAGCAAGTTGGCACTGCCCATCTAAGCATTGGTGCTCAATTTTCCGTGCGAGATTCGACAGCGTTCTATTACCGAGCGCAAGCGAAGAACTGCCTAGTGTGTGCGCTTCGAACTCGAGCGTTTCTTTGTCTTTGTTGTCCATCGCAAGGTAGATTTTTTCGAGACGCTGGTGGGACTCTTCCAAATAGTGGTCGATCAGAAGAGGAATGACATCCGCACTGGTGTCTTCAATCATCTGCTGGAGTATTGCTTCGTCGACGAGTTCCAAATTGATAGTGTCCTTCTCGATAGGATGAGTATCTATGTTTGGCATTGATGTTTCATCCGTTAGTGTTACGTCCTGTTGCATATTTACTATAGACGTATCTTCGCTAGCTTGCGTAGCCTTTGTGATCGATTTATTGGTAAATAGATCAATTTTTTCAACAAGTTGTGACAAGCGAAGGGGTTTAGAAATGTAATCGTCCATGCCACATGCCAAGAATTTTTCTTTGTCGCCCGCGAGGGAGTGCGCTGTCAGGGCGATGATCGGTGTACTGGCACTGCGAGCATCTGACATGGCTCGAATGGCTTGGCAAGCTTGTATACCATCCATTTCGGGCATGGAGATGTCCATGAAAATCAAATCATAGTTGTATTGTTTCACTTGGTTGACGGCTTGGCGCCCATTTTCGGCAATGTCTATCTTTAGGCTCAACCGTTTGAACATCTCTTTAATTACCAGTTGGTTGGCCTTGTTGTCTTCTGCAACCAAGATGGCAAGATCATCTCGTACCGCCGTTTTAGTATTCTCGTTACTTTTTCTGGTGTTGGGCTCCTCGTTGGCGAGCTCTAATTGGATGGTGAAAGCGAAGGTACTGCCGACATCGGGTTCGCTCTGTACGTTGACGTCCCCATCCATCAGATTACAGAGTCTTTTACATATCGCTAAGCCAAGCCCTGATCCTTCTTTGCTTCGAGAGTAGCTCTGGTCAACCATGGTGAACTCATCGAAGAGATAATCTATGGCGTTTTTGCTGATGCCGATTCCAGTATCAGAAATTTCACACTTGATGGTGGCATGGCTGCCTTCGCTAGCGATGCTGCTTACATGGATGCGAATACTGCCTTCATGGGTAAATTTGACGGCGTTTCCAATTAGGTTGAGTAAGATCTGTTTTACTCGGTTTTTGTCTCCGAGCACCATCACGGGGACGGACGGTTCAATGTAGCAGTGCAGCACCAATCCTTGAGCTCGCGCTGTCGGGTAGAAACTGTCTGTAACACTGGTAATGCAGCGATGTAAGTCAAAAGGGCGGTTTTCGAGGATCAGCGTATTAGACTCCATGCGGGTGAAGTCGAGAATATCGTTAATGACAGAGAGCAAAAAGTGGCCAGACTCGGTGGCCGTGTTGACGAGCTTCTGCTGTTCTTTGGTCAGGTTTGTCTCTTCGAGGATATTGAGAATGCCAAGCACGCCATTCATGGGCGTACGAATTTCATGGGACATTGAAGCGAGAAAACGACTTTTTGAGCTGCTCGCTTGTTCCGCGTCAGCTCTGGCGGTGTTGAGATCGATGTAGTCTTTCTCGAGTTTGGCGGACATGCTATCAAAAGCGCGTGCTACATCACCCAGTTCGTCAGGGCGTTGATCGTTTATTTGGAAACCCGGTCCACTTTGGCCAAGTTTGTGGGCAGCCGTTGCTAAGCGGGTCAAACTGCGTGTTAAGTAGGTACCTAAAACAAATGAAAATAGTGCCACGAGCACCACTTCTATCGATGCAATGGCGATGATGGCTTGTTTGGCCTCGCTCAACATGGCACTAATTGGCGCAGTCTCAAAGCCGATGTCGACCGTCGCGAACTCCGTTGTTCCAACACTGATGGGGACTCGAACATCAAAAATTCCGTCCGACACGCCACTCAAAGTGCTGTCTTCAACCATCTGGCGCGCCAGCAGATCTTTGTCGCCAGCGCACGCCATTTCTGCACCATTTCGCAGCACTCTGACATAAGCCACATCTTCAAGTTGAATAAATTCATCAATGAGATCATTAAGCGTCGCTAGGTCAGTGGACAATACTGCATTTTTTGCGGCATGGCTGAACATAGTCGCCGCCCCATTTGCGCGCTGTATCAACTGTTTTTCGTTTGATTGCGACAAGAAACTCATGGCGTAGAAGGTAAGGACCATAAGAAGCGCAATTTCAATCGCTGCAATGCCGAGGATGGTTTTGGTGCGTAAAGACATAACGACCACCTATTGAGATAACAGATTGATGTTTAAGCGTCGAACGTCGTCCCAGTCTTGGTCTTGCGCCGGGACAAAACCCTTAATATTGAGCGCAGAGAGTTGTTCAAGGGTTACTGGGTCATTCTCGAGCATGTAGAGTGCTTGGCTCACTTCTTGGCGTGTTTTCTCTGAGACTCTAGGGTGTACAGCGATAGCATGAGGCGTATAACCCTCAGTGACATAAATGGGGGTCAGTTGATCGCGTGTCTCTACAGGCAAGGAGTCGAATGTGCGGAAAATACCGCCGCCGGCTGGGTAGAACCCCTTAGCGACCGACAGATAAACAGAATCATGCGAAGAGACGTACTCGGGCTTGAATGGAATATCAGATTGAGCAAGAGCGCCACGGGTGAGGATGGAAGCTGCAAACGCTGCAGGGGAAGGAAACGCAAGAGTGGTGTTAGCCAGTTGTTCGATTGACGTGATCCCGCTGTCTTTTCTTACAACGATGATCCCTTTAATGAGTTTGTCTTTGGCTTTAGCGATGGCAAGATACCCAGTTTGCTCACTGTAGACACTGTAATGATAGGGATTCATGTAGGCGAAGTCGTAGTCGCCTTGCTCCAGTCTCTGCTCGAAGGTTGGAATATCAGAAGCGGTACTAAAGACGATTTTGTGGCCGGTTTGCGCGCTGATGTGGTCTAAAATTGGCCCCCATTGCTGCGCCAATCGACTGGCCGATTGTTGTGGCACAATGCCAAAAGTGTACACTTTGGCGTAGCTATGCACGCTGATTAAGCCTGCCAGTATGACTAGAATTATCCGTTTCATCGTCGCTCCTAAGCCGAGTGTGCGAGTAAATCGTTGGCCAAAATTCGATTGCATAACTTTTCTCTCCAGCGCTTGGGCAAAAATGTCAGGCGGTTGAGTTCTCTAACCATTTCTTGACCTAACGTCGCTTGATGTTGGAGATTAAGGACGGAACCAAGCAATTGAATCGATGAGTGAGAAAGCAGCTCCGTTGCTTTGGAGAGTTGCCCCGAGGTGGTTTTCCCTCCCATGACCACCAAGATGGTATGGTCGCAGGCATTTGCCACGACTTGCGCTGGGATATTGCTGCGATTGATCTGCAGCAGTGGCGAGGTATCGCAGATGACCCGATCAAAATCATTGAGCCAACTTTCAACATTGACAGAGAGTTGAGCAGGGTCTCGATAGCTTAATAACTCCGCTTGCTGGCTAGGAACCGGAAGCCCTGTAAAGAGTTGGTGAGACTCTTTATGCTCAAGTAGTACGCCACATTGCGCATGGAGTGTGTTTGACATCAACCCGGCAGATTCAAACGCCGGATGAAAGGTGTTCAAATCCACTATCAAGGTTTTCAATCCTGCGAGTAAGTAGCGCTCCGCCAGTGCTGTAGCTACAGACGTGACACCGTCACCTGACTGGCAAGCCGTAATACAGAGTGAACGGCTTTGGCTCATTTCAGCCGCTAAGTAGATTTGTTCAATTTCGCTGTGCGTTGCAGGAATCATTACAATGCTCCTATCAGTACAATCGTGGTCGTCAGTCTTAGGATATCCTCGAGTCCAACACGTGCTTTTTCTAAGAAACTTTCGCCACGGTCAGGGACATAAATGGTGTCACCAGAGCGAAGTACAGGCAGTTGGTAGATATTGGCTGTTTTGCTGAACTCGATAAGATCAAAGGTACGAGCTTGACCTTGGCAGCAAGACATATTGACGATCGATATCTTCTCTAGGTAGGCGCGCTCAGCAGGGCCTCCTGCTTCTGCTAGCAAGTCTAAGATGGTCATATTGTCATCGAAGACGTAACGACCCGGTTTGTTGACGGCGCCAAGCACTCTTACGGTGGATTCTTTCGAGCGGTCGAGCCAGATCTTGTCTTTTTCAGGAATGTAGATGGTG
Source organism: Vibrio sp. MarTm2 (assembly GCF_027587055.1). Classification (NCBI taxonomy): domain Bacteria; kingdom Pseudomonadati; phylum Pseudomonadota; class Gammaproteobacteria; order Vibrionales; family Vibrionaceae; genus Vibrio; species Vibrio sp. MarTm2. The sequence goes on from NZ_JAPPTK010000006.1 coordinate 132,439, forward strand.
TCTCCCATCGTCACGTTAGGTAGTAGGCTTTCGTCGCCAGTTTCAAAATAGAGCGATAGATTCAATCGGCTCACTTTCGAGTAACTCTTATCGCGATGAGTGATGCGAATGTTGTGGATGTCGGCGTCTTTGGTTGGGCCATCAGCCGCAGACAAAATATCCAAAAAGTGCATGTCTTTAGTGAAACGGTAGCGGCCTGGCGCGTTAACTTGACCAAACACATAGATTGACGCATCAGAGCTTTGGCGCACCCACTGGGATTTGTTATCCGACGGGTCTTGCGGAAGGTCGTGAATACGCACAATAGAGCCCGCTGAGATTTGAGGAAGTTCGGCAGGGCGAGCGCCGTTGAGGATAAACTCATCTAAGTTGAACACTTCCATGCGTCCGGCTTGTGTTACGACCTCGATTTTTGATGTATCAGCTCGTAGCGTTGGACCGCCAACGTGAGAGAGCAGGTCAATCAGGTTCATTTCATCAGACCATTCAATACGTCCCGGACGAACCACTTCACCCATCACACTAACAGCGCGGTCTGGCGCGATTTTTAGCCAAGATTTCTCGTTCATGTCCGTTTTCTCAGGAACAAAAATCGCATCACCCGCTTCAATTTTCGGCGGACTACGACGTGAGAGCCCTTCGGTAAAGGCCGTCAAATCAAACTTCACAACTTGGCCGTTAGCTTTGATTAAACGAATCTGGCGAGATTCTGCAAATCGAGTAGGGCCGCCCGCATTGGCTAAAATATCCATGAATGACGCATTGCGTTTGCCTTCATAAGCGCCGGGGCGGGCAACTTCACCCATGATGTAAATGACATTTGCCCCAGCTTTGATTTCGTCTTCTTGTTTAGGCACAAAGATGGTTGCACCTGGTTTCAACGTTGGCAGCAACGACACGTCACCGCTATCGAGGTAGGTTTTCAGGTTAAAAAGCTGTGGCGCATTGTTGGTGATGACGCGAATTTGCTCGACGGAAGCGTAGCGGGTCACACCTCCGGCGCGCATGAGAATATCGACCAAGTCAGTATTGGCTTTATAACTGTATGAGCCTGGCGCATTCACTTCGCCAAAAACTTTAATCGCTGTGCGTCCATCTGCGCTATCGCCTGCATCGGCCAGTTTACTCGAGTCAAATTCTTGCTCGATGTTGCCCACCAAAGGAGAAGTCGGGACGAAAATGGTATCAAGCGAGTTAAGTTGAGGAAGGATGGTTTCATCACCCGAATCGAGAAAAGATTTGTAATTGAAGGTGATCTTTTCTTTGCCGCGTTTGATTAGCAGATTGTTTAACTGCGCACCCGGACGGATCCCGCCTGCGGCATGTAAGGCCATTTGCACATCGGCACTTTTCGTTAAGGTATATTCACCCGGAGAATTCACATAGCCTTGCACAGAAATAAGAATTTGCTGCTCAGCAATGAAGACAGAAGCGGAAGAAAGGTCACGATAGACTTTTTCCAACGCATCTAACACGGTTCGCTCGAGTTGTGCTTCGGTATATCCAGCGACAAACAAGGTGCCCACTTCAGGTAGGGCAATGCGCCCGCGTTTGTCGACTGGAAATCCTTTGTTGAGCGACGCTTCTCCTGGTAAATCAACTTGGATGAGGTCACCCACTTGAACGCGCACTGTTTCTTCTGCGTGCGAGTTCGGTAACCCGATGATCACTAACAGGGCGATGAGAATGAGCTTAGTCCATGGCATGGTAACCTCCTTGAAGCGGCAGGTCTTTTTCTTGGGTATCAATAACTTCGATGCTTACTCTGCGGTTGGTCAGTTTAACGCCCTCTGAATTGCCTTCGTGCAACGGCAGCGTATCTCCAACAGAGTGAGTTGCGATTCGGGTTGGCGCTAGGCCAAATATAGAGAGGTAGCGCTTAACTTGTTGAGCTCTTTCCAACGCTAGCTTTTCGTTGTACGCCACGTCGCCTACGGAGTCAGCATGGCCGGTCACTTTTAAATTCAAGCTTGGGTGCTCCGCGAGCATATTCGCCGCTTTAGCCAAATGCCCCATGTATTTCGGGTTCACTTCAGAGGAGTTAAATGCGAACTGATTGTCGACGTTGAGTAGATTAAACAGCTCATCAATCACCGCTAAACGTTGGTGGAACGCACCTTCGTCCATCGGAGGGACACACTTGGTTTGCGATGTGACGTAATCAAGCTGAAGCTCGAGTTCGTTGAGACGCTTTCTTTGAATAACGATATCGTTGGCAGCATCAAGAAGAAGCCCTCCCTCTAGTTCGCGAGCGATGCGGTTTTGCTTTTCGATTGCTTGCACGACCGCAGCAGGGAAGCACCAGCGAGCACCTTCTCGGATCAGAGAGTCAAGATGAAGTTTAGTGAGTTGCCAGTCAAAGCGTAGACCGTGTTCAGGGCCTAGCGGCTCGTCTGGCATCACAGGAGTGAACTTCGATTGAATGTAATTTTCTGCGAGACCGCCCTGGCTTTGTTGTGGGTAACTGGTACACCCGACAACGCTCGCAATCGATACAGCTAGGGCTATGTATTTGATGTAAGAAACCATGCCAACTTCCTTTGTTTTATTCTTTTAGTGTTTGCTTGAGTTCACTGGAATCGCTTGATCGATTCTCAGTAAGTTCATAATTTCAAGTGGTTGACCGGAAACGTTCTCCAAACGCATGCCACGTTGGCGTTCGATCAATCGTTTGTATAAGTAAACAATGGCACCGACTCCCGAAGAGTCCAGAAATTGCACTTGGCTAAAGTCGATTTCGATCTCGCGATCACTTTTGTCTGCAATGATTTCATCGATATGGGGCTGGGCACTGCGGCTACCGGCAGCATCTAAATTCCCGTTGATGACAAGAGTAAGAACAGTGTCGCTTGCTTCAATTTTACGTAGTTCCATGATGCTATCTCCTTGTTGGGTTGATATCTAAAGAGCAGAATGCGTGCCAAAAATTAAAGCATTAAAATTCAATGGTTTAACTCTATTGACTGGTGGGTTCTCAAATTGAGAACGGCGTTTTTCTCAATTTGATAGCCAGTTTTTTGAATAGGAAAATGTGTAATTGATAGAGAACGTTTTATTTAACTAACTAGATCTAGCTCGTAATGATGAAAGGGACAGATTGAAGCGCAGTAAACAGGCAACGCAAAATAGCCCGGTCACAATCAACGAGCGTTACTCATGAACTATCAACTCACGAGCCTTGCTGCTTCAGTCCTTCTCGCCTTGTCTATGTCAGCGAATGCTGCAAATGTCGATGACTTTCTTGTCGCGGTACCGTTAGCACACAGTTACGATCAAAAAATCGAGGTGTCAGAATATTGGAAAAGCGAGAAGCTTGATGGCATAAGAGCGATTTGGACGGGTGCGCGCCTCGTTACACGCAACGGGAACTCAATACATGCGCCCGACTGGTTTGTAGAACCGCTTCCTCCATATCCTCTTGAGGGAGAACTCTGGGCAGGAAGAGGTAACTTTCATCTGGTTCAACAAACCGTGTTAGACACTAAACCAACGGACGCGGCGTGGCGTAAAATCGATTACATGTTGTTTGATATGCCGGAGGCCGCCGGAGATTACCAGAAGCGATACCACAACGTGATCTACTTTACCCGAGCCAGCAAGCGAGACCACATTAAGTATATTGAGCATACTCCGATCAAAAGTGAAACCGAGTTGTTCGGCTATTTAGATACTATCGATAGTGCAAAGGGAGAGGGGGTGATGCTGCGGAAAATCACCAGTCGGTATCAAGCAGGCCGAAGCAACGATCTTTTGAAGTTAAAGAAGCACCAAGATGCAGAAGCTCGAGTGGTTGGATACAAAGTTGGCCGAGGCAAGTACCATGGGCTGATGGGCGCTTTGCTCGTTCAACTGGACTCGGGGATCAAATTCTACATTGGCAGCGGCTTTAGTGACATTCAAAGAAAAGATCCCCCTGAGTTGGGTTCGGTGATTACCTTTCGCTACAACGGCTATACGCAAAATGGTGTCCCCAAGTTTGCTCGGTTTGTACGAGAGCGCGTCGAATAACCGCTAGTTGCGCGTTGGTGATGCGCCACAGCGTTTAAAAAGCGTTTTCCAGTAATTGACATGATCGGCGATGGCCTGCCTAAACTTTGTATGCAGTGTATCAATAGGGTAGATGTAATCAGCGTTGGCATTTCGAGCAAAATCGAGTTGCGGTGAAACTTGAAGGTATAGACGATCGAGTTTGGCGAAGTAGGGCTGCAACTGATCAACGTAGTAAAGCTGAAAGACATTTCGCAGTGTTTTGAACCTTGTGTCATTTCTTCCGACGCCACACACTATGGCAGCGTCATACTGTTCGAGTTGTTGCGTAATCGCTGCTAGTTTGGACGAGGCATTTTGCATCGAATAACTCAAAGAGCCGACCAGCGGTTGTTTTTCTATCACTTCTTGATAGTCGGTTAGTACAGTGTCGCTGCTTTCAACTTGGGAACGTGAGATCGCTTCGTGTGTTTTTGAAACCGCTTGTAGCCCTTGTTTTAACTCAGCAGAAAGTGATGACATGTCTGTCGCTACCCAGTTGCTGCCATTAAGTTGCGCGCGCATTTCTTGGCTGACAAAAACAAGATTATTGAAATGAGCTGGCAGTTGACGCTGTTTTGCATCAAGTACCACTTTTAGCTCTGCTTTCATTTCTTTAGAAATCTCAGGTGAAGCCAGACAACGCGAGAGGCCAGCGATGAGCTGAGTTTGGTAGTCGAGATTACGAAAAGCGTCTTGTACTTTCCCCAATATGGAGTTTTTCTCCGCGATCAAGTTGAAGAGATCGCATTTCCTTAACTCATAGCTGTCTAAAAATCCGAATGGAATATCTGGGGCCTCGAGCATCAATTGGCGCTTCTCGGGTAAGGCTACGAGAGCACTGTCAGGCAGTGTGATGTCAGGCGATTGCTGCACGTTTGAGATACGACTGGTATAGGTTGAGAAACTCGCGTCAACAGGGTGTTGATTCCACCAACATCCAGAAATAAAGACGGTGCCTAAAACAGTCACAACCCAACGCATAAAAAACCTCGATACAATTCACTTTCTCGAAATCATACGCGTACAGACAAAAAAAAGGCCAGTTTAAACTGACCTTTAAAAGCAAATTAGGGTTTATTTAGCGGACAACTCCAATTGAATCGACTCAGGCTGTTTATGCATCCAGTGGAGTCGGACTCCGAGCATAATTGCCGCAGAAGAAAGACCAATAATAAAGCCATACCAGAAACCATGTGCGCCCATTGGCTCAACAATCCAGTCTGTCATGCCCAAGATATAACCCGCAGGTAATCCCAGAATCCAATAGGCGATAAAGGTACGATTGAAAATCGCTGCCATATCTTTGTAGCCGCGCAATGCGCCGGCGGCAACGACTTGTATGGCATCGGTGACTTGATAAACCGCCGCCAGTAATAAAAGTTGTAGAGCGATCTCGATAACGGCTCGGTTGTCTGTGTATAGCAACGCAACTTGTTCACGAAATAGAACCGTTAACGCAGCGGTAATGAGCGACAGTGCAACTGCTACAATCAGACCCACACGAGAGGCGACTTTTGCACCGTCGACATTATTCTCACCCAGTCTATGACCCACGCGGATACTGGTTGCAGCGCCAATACTCATTGGCAACATAAATATCAGTGATGAGAAGTTAATAGCAACTTGGTGTGCGGCGACAACTAAAGGCCCGAGCGGCGCGACAAGAAGAGCAACAACCGCAAAGAGCGTCACTTCAAAAAACATCGCAGCGGCAACAGGGAAGCCAAGTTTGAGCAAGCGAATAAGGGGTTTGAGCTCTGGGCGATGAAACTGACCAAACACGTTCACGTGTGCGACTCGGTTTGATGTCAGTACATAAAACAGCAGCATTGCAAACATGATCCAGTAAACAATCGCTGTCGCCACACCACAGCCCACACCGCCAAGTGCTGGAGCACCAAATTTTCCGTAAACAAAAATCCAGTTCAACGGAATATTAAGCATCAGACCAATAAAGCCAATCACCATCGCAGGTTGAGTCAGAGACATACCATCAGTAAAACTGCGCAGCGCTTGGAAAAGCAAGAATGCCGGAACAGCAAACATCACCGCAGACATATAACCATTGGTTTTTTCTGCCATCAGCGTTTCGACATCCATTAAGCCTAAAATCGTTTTGGTTTGAAATAAAACGGCGATGATCGGTACTGAGATGATTAGCGCCATGGCCAGACCCTGTTGGATCTCGTAGGGAATTTTTACTTGTCGGCCAGAACCATTGAGCTGAGCGACAACGGGCACTAACGCCATGAGCAATCCGACCCCGAACAGTATCGATGGTAGCCAAATGCTGGCCGCAATGGATACCGCCGCCATGTCTGTAGCACTTACGCCACCCGCCATCACGGTGTCTACAAAACCCATACCAGTTTGTGCCACGGAAGCAATTAATACGGGGGTCGCCAATTTAACTAGGGTGTTGGCTTCTGTTTTATAACGATGCACGTAGAACTCCAAAGGAAGCAATCTTTTCAACACAATGCGGAGTGAATGCGATTGAAAAGAGAAAAGGAAATTTAGCTTTGCGCTATTGTGCCGAATGATAAAGAAATGTCACACTAAGCACCATCAAAAACTGAAGGATCTGTATATGTTTACGGGAATTGTGCAAGGCATGGCGGAAGTGGTTGCCATAGAAAAGAAAGAAGCGTTCCAAACCCACAAACTTCGATTGACTGGGGAAATGAATCATGGCTTGTCCATTGGTGCTTCAGTTGCCCACAATGGTTGCTGCCTTACCGTAACTGAAATCGAGGGCGAGATTGTTTCGTTCGATTTAATGCAAGCGACGTTGAAGCTGACAAACTTAGGTGAGCTTCAAGTGGGAGACTCCGTAAACATCGAACGAGCCGCTAAGTTTGGAGATGAGATTGGTGGCCACAGTATGTCTGGCCACATCACGTTGGTCGGGGAAATCGTCGATGTCATCGATACTCCCAACAACCGAACAATTTGGTTTGAACTACCTCAAGCGTCAATGAAATACGTATTGGCGAAAGGGTACATTGGTTTGGATGGTTGCTCTCTCACTATTGGGGAAGTAGAACAGAACCGCTTTTCTGTCCATTTAATTCCTGAGACGCTGCAACGCACGCGGTTTGGCCAGCGGAAAGTGGGAGAAAAAATCAACGTTGAGTTTGACCCACAAACACAAGCTATCGTTGATACGGTTGAACGGGTGTTAGCGAGCAAACAGCTGGGATAAAGAGCGTTAGATTCCGGCGTTGCTAGCCGGAATTATCACCCATCAACGTCCGTGTTGATGAAGGAAGAACGTTAAAAAATTTGCTCATCGTCTGCATCAACAAACAACTCAATGGAGTCCATTTGCTCGTTAACCATCATGTTGAGATGGATAGCGTGGCAACATGCAGGGCAGTCATCGTAAAAGTTTTGACTGCCGTTAGACGCATCCAATGTGATTGAAATGGAATGTCCGCAATGGGGACAAGAAACGACTTTCTCGGTGTAATTTCGCATAACTCTCTTCCTTACTTCTCGATGAGATAAATGGCTTTCAAGGTGAAACGTCCATGTAGACACTTCAATCTTAAGTCGAGAAGTTAGTATTAGATGTGAATTAAGTACAAACTTTGATTTGGCTAATAAATTTCAAAACTGGGTATAGCCAGCGTCTATTATTGCCTCTTTTTCGTTTGACAAAATTTACCATCAATACTTGTAACTAATTGTTAAATATAAGTTTTGCTAAAATTACTAGTAAGATAATATTCGATTAATCAACTTCTGTGATTGTTCTAAATAGTGTCCACCAAATTGATTGTAGTGATTCAATAGGTGATACAAGCTGTAAATATCTTTTCGTTCAGAGTATTTAAAATCAAGAGGTAAGATACTCTCGTAGCCTTGATAGAATTCTGGCTGGAACCCCTCGAATAGTTCGGTCATTGCAATATCGCACTCCCTGTCTCCCCAATAACAGGCTGGGTCATAGCAAATCGGGCCAAAAACGGAATTGGCGACGTTACCGTGCCACAAGTCACCATGCAGGAGTGACGGGGTAGGTTGATGAGTAGCTAATTGATCGTGTACGACTTGAATAAACTCGTTGATATCGACTAGATTCACGCCCTTTTCTCTGACCAACTGCAGTTGCCATCCGATACGTTGCTCAGCAAAAAAGCGCGCCCATTTGCGGTCCCATTTATTGGGTTGTAGCGTTGCGCCAATGTAATTATCGTGATCAAATCCGTACTCTTTTTGCTCTCCCCACTTGTGGAGGCGCGCAAGTTGCTGACCGAACAAAAAGCTGTTCTTGTCATCATCTAACTGCTTAGTCGGGAGGTAGTTAAGAACGATAAAAGCGTTTTGCTTTGATTTGCCCGTTAGAATGACTTCCGGCACAAAAACGGTGTTGCTCTCACGCATGATGCGGATATTCTCCGCTTCGATTTCAAACTTGGATAAGAATTGACGTGTATTTACTTTGACGAAATAACGTTGCTCTCCGTCCGAGACCATGTAGCACTCGTTAATATCACCTCCCGAGACACGGACCTTTTCTTCAATATTAAATGAAAACATCAGAGTTTCAGACAGCTGCTGAGCGATGGCTTGCCACATACTTGTTCTCCATTGAATACGCAACATACTCATTGTAGAAGATGGTTCCGCACTAAACTGGACAGGAGTGCAAAAAATTCAATCATTTAGCAAATTTTCATGCTTGATTAAGTAAACTGTGACCTGAATCGCTTCTATCTGCTGTGAATTAGAACAGTATTTCGAATTAAGCAAAATAGGTCTATTTAGTCTTATCGTGTTCAAAAGCAAAGAATTAGTGCAGATATTGGGTTTAAATACACAATATTAACGATTGTTGGGGAAATTATCGGCAACCGAATCCCCATGAGTTGTGTAAACTTATTGATATGGCATAGTATTAAAAGGTATTGTGTCGTCATAATGATAAATGGAGATGTGCTGTGGTTGTTGAAACCGATGGTTACTTGGCTTTGATCGAGCACTTAGCGTTTAATTTAGACGTGTTTGCATCTGATGATGGGGATACGGGTTCAGAAAGCGTGGAAGATGTGGTAACCGACATGGTTGCTAGTAACATCATGGCTATTTTTGAACAAAACCCTGAGCTGCACTCAAGTGTTCGTTTCCAACTGTTGAAAGAAGCTGACTCTGTTGTCGAAGATTTGGGGGAAGTATTGGCTGGTGTTTGGGCTAAGCCCGCGACTAACGGCCAGATCGAGTTTTTAGACGAATACATCGCCCTCGTAAAGAACTTGTTTGATTCTGCTGTCGCGAAATACGATTAAACCAAGTCAATTCATTTCAGGCGAGGAAATCACTCGTCTGAAATGCCAAAATTTTGAAGCCCAATATGGGTTATCTAGCCTCGAAATAATCACCCCTTTTGACGTCGAGGCGTGCATAAACTGCTTATTTCCCACATAAACACCCACATGCCTGACGTTGGGCGACGTTTTAAAAAACGCTAAATCTCCGATTTGTGCTTCTTCGTATGCGAGCTTAGCGCCGATCTTTACTTGTTGCTTTGTTGTTCTTGGTAGCGACATATTGAGCGCATCATGAAACGCAACTTGTACAAAAGCAGAGCAGTCAACACCATTTAATGAGCTGCCGCCCAGTCGGTAGGGTGCTCCTTGCCACACTTGATACACGTCCAAAAACGCTTCCTTCATCTCCATATGGAAAGGGCTACTACTCTGGTTTGCTGCCAGTTCGTTAATACTTCCATGCTCTGGTGATGACGTGCAGCCAAAGAGAGAAGTAAGGGCTATCAGTGTTAAGCAACTCGAAACTTTTTTCATGCAACATTAATGACTTATTAGTGAAATCTTTCTGTAATGACCGCTAAATAGTATTTCGCCATATAAACTTACGTATTACTTTAGGTTAGGCTTACATGGCTCAGACATCTGGCAAGCGATCCTTGTCACTTATTCAGTCACTTAGCGCAATTTTTATTACCATCACTCTACTCGTCGTGACCCTCTCTGTCACTACCGTCAAGGGGATAAACCGAGTCAGCGAACAGTTTACTGTTCTTTCGGATAACGCATTACCGCTCTCTATGACTAACGCCAAGCTTACGCAGTCTATCCTAGAGCAAGTCAAACAACTCAGTTACAGTCGGCAAGTCGAGACGCTTGGTGAACTTAGTGACATTGAGTCAACCATCACTAATTTGGGGCAGGAAAGCCAGGGATATGTCGAAGATGTTGTCGCCACCTCAAGAGACTTTTCTCAGTCAATAGAAACGGAACAACTTGAGCAGCTTGAAGTAAACCTTGATTTGCTGCGGAGCAACACAAATAGCATTCTTGATACCCAGCGTAGGCTGCTGCAGATGCAAGAAATGATCGCTTCACAGGTATCAGGGTTTCGCTACGGACTTAGCTCAATTGGTCCAGAAATGAATCGTATTAGCTCTTTTTTAACGGGAGACAACCCAGAATCAGCCGATGCAGCGAACCGCTTTATCGCCAGTGCCAGCTCTATGGAAAGCACGTTTTTGGTATTGATGATGCAAACCGATTTAGCCAAGGCATTGCCAGAATATAAAGAAATGCGTAATCGCATCGCAGGCATCCAGTTGGCGTTCGACGATTTTGCGCAGTGGCATCCAGAAGTGGAAGAGTTTGCGAGCTTAACCGCCCCTTATGAGATGGTGAATTCGGGCTTCAAAGATGATGGTGTACTGCAGCAAATCTTAGCAAAACTCGAGCTGATGCAGACACAAAGAGCGCTCAATAGTGACGTTGTGACATCGGCAAACGAAACAATTTTGTTGCTCAACGCGATCTCCAATCAAGCGGAGCAGCTAGTCCACAAAAGCCAGCAAGACGTTTCTACTACAATTGATTACATCGCGTTCATCGTGTTGGTGAGCGGCGTCGGGCTGGTGGTGTTAATCGTTGTTTCTTGGCTGGTGCTAAGAGGTTGGGTTAACCTTGGATTACGCAATATTCTTAAAAGCCTATCACGCCTAACTCAACATGATCTTACCCAACAAGCAGAACGGGTCGGCCCGTATGAGATGCAAGAGATCGCGCTTCAGCTTAACGACGTTGTGGAGTCAACCAGATCATCCATCGCTAGCGTGACAAGAAATTGTGAAACCTTATACCAAACGGCCGAGATCAGTCACGACGCCGCAGAGTCATCCAATCAAAGCTTAACCATCCAGAACCAATCTTTGGCCAGTATGGTAGAAACACTCTTAGAGTTGGAACAGTCGATATCTGAAATCACAACAGTAACCAATGAGTCTTATTCGGAGTCAAAGGTTGCGGCTCAGCATTCTAGCCACGGTGTTCAGGCCATTGAGCAGAATCAGCAACGACTTAAATCGCTAGAAGCATCGTTGAACCTAAATGATGCCTCTATGGAGGAGCTCGATAGCCGCGTTAAGCAGATTCGAGAGATGGTCGATATGATTTCAGGGATAGCAGAAAATACCAACTTATTGGCGTTGAATGCGGCGATTGAAGCAGCAAGAGCAGGGGAGCAAGGGCGAGGGTTTGCTGTGGTTGCCGACGAAGTCAGAAAACTCGCCAGCGATACCTCGCAGCAAACGTCGAACATTCGTGAGCGAATGAATGAATTGGTCGCAGCGGCAGAACACTCACGAACGGCAGTGAATCATTCTCGTCAAGAGATGTCGCACGCCCTAGAGTCGAGTGATTTAGTTAAAGTCGCCTTTGAAGATATTGAGACCGCGGTGAACCAAATTCGTTCTAGAGTAGAGAAAGTGACCATCGCCACCGAAGAGCAAAAAAGAGCGACCGCTGAAGTTAGCGAAGCGGTGGCCCTTGTTTCGGACCAAGGCGTGAAGACCAAACTTCAATTGGAATCCATGGTTGAGAGCGCTCTGCAAGTCTCCAACATTGCTGGTCAGCAGCAAACGCAATTGCACAAATACCGACTCGATTAGCCTAGATTAATGATGGCGAAAAGGCTGGGTGAGCATCTTGTCCAGCCGCTGCTCTTCACGGCGTTGAAATAGCGGAATACCAATTTCAACCTTGTCATGCCCGAGCTCAGGCTGGGCGCGATAGGTGCCGAACCATTGATCCCAAACAGACAAGAAAAAGCCGAAATTAGAGTGGGTCTCTTTGACAATGACTGAATGGTGCACTCGGTGCATATCTGGCGTCACAATCACACGGCGCAACCATCGGTCGATATTGAGGGGCAACTTTGCATTACTGTGATTAAACATCGCACTGGCATTAAGCACGATTTCAAACACCACAATCGCGATTGGCGAAACACCCAGAATGAAGATAAACGCGACTTTAATCCACATCGACATCAAAATTTCGATAGGGTGGAACCGAGTGCCAGTGGTGACATCAATATCTTGATCGGCGTGGTGCATTCTGTGTAAGCGCCATAGCCAAGGAACGCGATGAAACACCAGGTGCTGAAGGTATATCACCAGATCGAGCAGGATTACACTCACTAAAAGTTCGACGCCCCAAGGCAATTCCAGCGCGTTGAACAAACCGTAGTGGTGTTGCGCTGCTTGCGTTGCGGCTTCAAAGGCCAAAATAGGCATAAATAAGCTGAGACAAATCGAGTTAAATGCGATTAGCCCAAGATTGTTTGCCCAACGGTAGAGTTTGTTCTGAGCCAGTGCCTTTCTTGGCGTCAACCACTCCCATAAAGCGCAGGCCGCTAGTACGGAGAGAAATACAGTCAAACGAATCATTTCCGGGTTTTGCATAGGATGAGTTCCATACTTTATCTTGCAACTTGAAGCCTGACGGGTACACTTTGCACCCTTTGTCATTATTACCAAAAACCTATGAGAGTCCACGCTTTTCACCATCTATATCAACGCAGATTGGCGCAATCGACCAAGCCGTTCAATGCTCGTGGCTGCAAGGTTAAGCGCTGCCAATATTGTCAGGTGTCAGAGCAATATTGTATTTGCGAACATCAACCCAAGATAAAGTCCGATGTCGCAGTGATGCTGTTGCTGTCTGAAAACGAAGTTTTTAAACCAAGCAATACAGGGCGACTGATCTTAGATACGGTGGAAGAGGGCTATGCGTATCAATGGAGTCGAACTGAACCAGATGCAGAGATGTTGGCGCTGCTGGCAAACGAAGCGTATCAGCCAATCATCATTTTCCCAGACGAGTATGTTGAGGAGCGCACTCGGTTAATTGAGATTAACCCCCGAGAGTACTGTGGTGAGAAAAAACCGCTATTGATCTTTCTAGATGGCAGTTGGCGTGAAGCGCGGCGTATTTTCCGTAAATCGCCTTATCTCAACTCATTGCCCGTTCTGTCGATTCAGCCAGAGTCACTGTCGCAGTATTTGATGCGTCGCTCAGACAACGAACAACATTTGGCAACAGCAGAAGTTGCAACCATCGTACTCAAGCAGCTAGGCGAAGTGCATGCATCTAAAGTTCTAGCTGAGTGGTTTGACGCCTTTAGAGAAAGCTACCTGTTAAGTAAAACTCGAATGAAGACCGATGAACGCCGTCTTGCGTTGAAACATTACATGCAGGAGCGGGAAAACGAGAAACCTGTCTAAAAGTTGAGGCCTAGTTGGCGATAGTCTGCGCATTTAATACGAGCTGGCAATTAAATCGGTCATAGGTCACGGATTGTAGGCTTAGCTATATGGATAATAAATCAGTTTTTGATTTTATATTTTGGTATTTATGGGAGAGAGCCAATGTATTACGGCTTTGACGTTGGTGGCACTAAAATTGAATTTGGTGCATTTAATGACAAACTAGAGCGTGTAGCGACAGAGCGTGTACCAACGCCGACGGATGATTATGCACTACTGATCGACACCATTGCAGGTTTGGTTGAAAAGTATGACCAAGAATTTGGCTGCGAAGGCAAAATTGGCTTGGGTTTACCGGGTATGGAAGATGCAGACGACGCAACCGTACTTACCGTCAACGTGCCAGCTGCGAAAGGCAAGCCACTGCGCGCTGATCTTGAAGCGAAAATCGGTCGCACCGTTAAAATTGAAAACGACGCAAACTGTTTTGCGTTATCCGAAGCTTGGGATGAAGAGCTTCAAGACGCACCATCCGTTATGGGTCTTATCTTAGGCACCGGTTTTGGTGGCGGTTTGATCTATGAAGGTAAGGTGTTCTCAGGTCGCAATAACGTAGCTGGAGAGCTGGGTCATATGCGTTTACCTATTGATGCGTGGTTCCATTTGGGCGACAACGCGCCGCTGCTTGGTTGTGGTTGTGGCAAAAAAGGCTGCCTTGACAGCTACCTTTCTGGACGCGGCTTTGAGTTGATCTACGAGCATTACTTTGGTGAGAAGAAGAAAGCTATCGAGATCATTAAAGCGCATGCGGAAGGTGAAGAAAAAGCCGTAGAGCACGTAGAACGCTTCATGGAGCTATTGGCTATCTGTTTTGCAAATATCTTCACAGGGAATGATCCTCATGTTGTTGCTTTGGGTGGCGGGCTATCCAACTTCGAACTGATCTACGAAGAAATGCCTAAGCGTATTCCTAAATATCTACTCTCTGTCGCTAAGTGCCCTAAGATCGTTAAAGCGAAGCACGGCGATTCAGGCGGTGTACGTGGCGCAGCGTTCCTAAACATCAAATAGTCTTGATTTAAATGACTAAATTTGAGAGCTTGCTTTGGCAAGCTCTTTTTTATTGCAGTAAGGAAGCCGCAATGACGCTAGAACCGTTTTCACCCTCCCACGTCCGGTATCTTATTGATTGGATTGATTCTGCCAAACTAAGTTATTTGTGGGGTGGCCCCGCTTTTGAATATCCCCTCACCCAAGAAGCGATCCTGACTCATACCGCCAAACCTGAAGTGAGTGCGTTTTTGCTTAATGATCAGGCTGCGCCTGCGGGTTACATTGAGCTTGTTGAACAAAGCACAGTATGCGCCCGCGTAAGTCGAGTGTTTGTCGCTGAGCCCTACCGGGGAAAAGGAACTGCGCAGCAAATGATGCAGGCTCTGTTTGAAGTAGCCAAAGGGCGAGGTTATCTCCAATTAGATTTGTGCGTGTTTGTTAGCAACACAAAAGCTATCAATTGCTATCAGACGCTAGGGTTTAGTGAAGTGAAACGGGAACAGGGAGTCCGCGAGTTTGAAGGGGAGTCTTGGGAACTGATCTATATGAGCAAACCCCTTTAACTTCAACGAAACAGTAGAAGAACGAACGAGAAATGATACGAAACTACCACCCCGACGATGCCTACGAGCTTTGGCTAATCTACTTCAATACTATTCGAAAAGTGAACATTCGAGATTACACTGACGATCAAGTCCGTGTCTGGGCAAAAGAGGATCTCTCTCAGCAGTTATGGGCTGAGAAGATGAATTCGCTGTCACCTTTTGTTTGTGTCAGAGATGGCGTGATCGTTGGTTACTCCGACCTTCAAACCGATGGGCTGATCGACCACTTTTTTTGCCATTACGAATATCAAGGTGTGGGTGTTGGCTCGGAATTAATGGAGAAGATTCATCAGACGGCGAAAGAGAAGGGGATTCGTCAGCTCTATTCAAATGTGAGTATCACAGCGAGGCCCTTTTATGAGCGCTTTGGATTTGTCGCTGTGAAAGAGCAACACAACGAAAAAGAGGGGCAGATTCTAATCAACTTTCGTATGGAAAAATCGTTATAAAGCAGAGCGTACGGCTCTGCTTTCAAACATGTTAACGCTTACTTGGTTTTCTTGCCGACCCCAAGGTTTTCTTTTTGTTGCAGCGTTAGCTTTTCAAAACCGAGTTTTCTGAAGTGATTGTCGCGGTAGTTTCGTACTGCTTTTGTATCGGAAACCGCCTCGATTTGCTGTTCCATTTTTAGGTACTGAGAAATATCGATCCCTTCTGCTTCAGCGACGGCTTCATGAATGTTGCGGTGCTTTTCATAAGAAAAGGTCAGGGTCTTGTCTTCACCTTTGTAGGTGTAAAGGATGGTACGAGCCATAAAGATCTCTCAAATAGTCAAAAAGTTTAAGGCCGACAAAGCGGCCTTAAGTTCATGGGGCTAGATTCTGCCTTGAAGCGGGATGATTGTCACGCTTTCACCGACTTTCACTGTATCGACGGAGGGAGAAATCTCAATTAAGCAGTTGGCTTCACTCATGGAACGCAGTATCCCTGAGCCTTGTTTGCCAGTGGTTCTTACGGTTAGCTGGCCTGAGTGGTCAAGTTGGTAAATACCTCGGCTAAACTCTGTGCGACCTTGACGAGAGCGAAGGTTTTCAGAAGCCATCGCATTCACCTTGAGCGGCGTCCAATTGTGTTCGCCCTGCATTTTGCGAAGTGCGGGTTCAACAAAGTTGATGAATGAGACCATAACGGCAACAGGGTTTCCTGGCAGACCGAAGAATGGTTTTTGATTGATGTGGCCAAAAGCGAGAGGGCGTCCTGGTCGCATGTTGATACGCCAAAAGTCAATTTTCCCAAGCTTATCGAGCGCAAGTTTGATGTAATCTGCATCGCCAACAGAGACGCCGCCTGAGGTAATCACGACGTCTGCTTGCTCGGCTGCCTTTTCCAATGCGTCGATCATTAACGCTTCATTGTCTTCTAAAATACCAAAGTCAATGATGTCACAGCCCAACTTCTCTAATAGACCCATAATCGTGAAGCGGTTTGAGTCATAGATGGTGTTTTCTTGCTGCTTGCTTCCCGGCGCTTGCACTTCATCACCCGTTGAGAAAACGGCGACTTTCAGTTTACGAAAGACCGAGCACTCACCGAATCCGAGAGAGGCGATCATGCCCATCTCTGCTGACGCGATGCGCTGGCCTTGATTAAACACATTGGCGCCGAGTGGTAAATCTTCCCCTGCTTGACGAACATTCTGCCCACGCTTAATGGATGCACCATTGAATGTGACATTGTCACCGATTTCGGTCGCTTGCTCACGCATTACTACCGTGTCCGCGAACTCAGGAGTTGGTGCGCCCGTCATGATTTTTACCGCTTGGCCTTTTTCCAAAGCATGAGGATAAGCGTGACCTGCAAGGACTTCCGCCACCACGTGATATTGGGCTTGGTCTAAATCGTCGCCGCGAATTGCATAACCATCCATCGCAGAGTTAGTGTATTGAGGCACGTTGACCGGTGATTGAACATCGTTTGCCAATACTCGGCCGTAACTTTGTTCAATAGAGCAAGTTTGAGTCTCGGTAAGGGCATCGACCAGTGACAGGATCTTCTCTTGCCCTTGTGTTACTGAAAGAAACGCAGGAGATAGAGTGTCACAACATGCGGATTCGGTTTTCGCTGCCGAAGGCTGCTTCGAAGCACGAGCATAATCCACTACAAATTTGGCAATCGCTTCAAGGTCGTTGATCGACATTTGTGGCAGTAATGTATCTGCTACCACTTCATCGGCTGCAATGGCGATAATGTTGCTATCGTTCGGGTAAAGCCAAGGTTTTCCCACTTCTTCACGATGCAGCTCTATCTTAGGGAAGGCGATATTCTTGCACCCCTCAACAAGGATGATGTCGAGTTTTTCGGTATCAAATCGGCTGAGCAGGTAATCAAACTCTGACTCTGACTCCGGTGTTTCGGTCATGAGAGCGAAACGGTTTCGGGAGGAAATCAACATTTGTGATGCGCCAGCTTTTCGTAAGCGGTAGCTGTCTTTGCCTTCCTTATCGACGTCAAAGTTGTGGTGGGCATGCTTCAACATGCCGATGCGTAAACCTGCATCAGTCAATTTAGGCAGTAGCGCTTCAAGTAAAGTTGTCTTGCCCGTGCCAGAGTAGGCTGCAAAGCCAAGAATCGGAATTGGGAGAGATTTAATCATGCGGATAGCGTTCCAAATTGAGCCAGTTCTTCCGGTGTGTTTAAGTTAACGAAGCAATCGGGAGAATCACTAAAATCGACGTAAGCGGTGTTACATTCTTTGTACAGCAAGATGATTTTTCTGTCGCCGCGTTCTAGAAATGCGGTGAGCTTAGGGAGCACACGTTTGTGATAGAGCGTGAAGACAGGTTGCTTAAACTCACCGTCGTGAGCGACCAGAATGTCGGTATCTTTGTTTACCGCGTGACAGAAGCGCTCAACCAAATCGTGGTTGATTTGTGGGCTGTCACAAGGCACAAATCCTACCCAGTCGGTTGTTGCGTGAACCAGCCCAGCGTGAATCCCACCCATAGGGCCAGGAAAGTGGGCAAATTGGTCACTAAACACCTGTCCAAACTGAGCGTAGGCATCATGGTTACGATTGGCGTTGATCAATATATTTGGAGTTTGAGGAGAGAGTCGCTCAATAACATGTTGTATCAGCGGTTTATGGTTTAACTCTATTAAACCTTTGTCTTTTCCGCCCATACGGCTGGCTTGACCACCAGCCAAAATAACCCAACTAGTTTGCGTTGGAAGAAGCATAGCTGTTCTCTTGTTTTGCATCAGTAATCACTTGTAACAGCGGAGACTCTATCAAAGTTGTGTCTTTTATCCACCATTGCTTGCGACATAAATCCGTTAACGCGTTCTTTTGGTGGCTGGTGATCACGATACTTGACCCTCGTTGAAGCAAGTCTTTTGCCATCACAACCAAGCGTTCGATCGACTCTTGATCCAATGACGCACTGGGCTCATCCATTAAAAGGATTGAGGGTTTGAGGATCCAAGCTCGCGCCATTGCCACACGCTGTTTTTCACCGCCAGACAACACCGAGATGTGTTCATCTGCGAGTGTTTCCAAGCCTACCATTCTCAATGCGGTGATGACTTGAGCTCGCTTATCTTTTTGCGACTCTTTGTGAAATCGAATGCCGTAAGCGACGTTTTGGTAAACAGTGCCATCAAAAAGGTAGGGAGATTGATGGAGATAGATAACATCTTTACGACCGGTACGGCTAAACAATCGGTGAATCCAATGATCATTGGGCGCGTTGACCGAGCCTGTGGTTGGCTTAATCAAACCAGACAAAATCTTCAGTAGGGTGGTCTTGCCTACGCCATTATCACCTTTTAAGTAGATCGCGTCATTGGGGCCGATAGAAAGATGAGGGATATGAAAAAGCACACGCTCTTTGTATCGCATGGACAGTTGCTGCGCATTGATTTTTATTGTCATACAGCGTCCTTATGTTCTTAGGTACCCTTTACCACGCATCGAGGTAAGAGCGAAGTTTAACGCGAGCGCCAGTGCTAGTAACACCATACCTAGCGCAACACCTTGAGCAAATGCGCCTTTGTGGCTTTCCATCGCGATGGCGGTCGGAATGTTGCGGGTGAGTCCCATGATATTGCCTCCGACCATGGTTGAGCAGCCCACTTCGGTCACAATTCTCGAAAAAGCTGCAATGGTTGCCGCCATCAAAGGAAATCGAGTTTCCCAAATCATGGTAGCGGCGATGCGGGTTGGTGAAGCGCCGAGGGTAATCGCAGTTTCAATGGCGCGGCGATCACTCGATTGCAGTGCGCCGTGCATCATTGAGACTAAAACCGGAAAGCCAATCAGCATTTGGCCAACGATCATCGCCTTTTGAGTGAAGAGCATTTGCCAATCTCCCATAGGGCCTGAGCGGGAGAGCAGGATATAAAGCAGCAGACCAATCACCACAGTCGGTATGGCTTGCAGAGTATTGACCAGCGATAAGAATAACCATTTCCCGCGAAATTCTGTATACGCCAGAATAAAGGAGAACAGGATAGCAGGTAAAAGCACCAAAGAAATCGCAGTCAGAGAAACACTAAAGGAGACCGCAACGATCTCCCATAGTTCTCGATCCAAACTCACCAATAAGGCAAGGGCATCAAGGGTAGTTTGCCAAAGGCTCATAGAGGCTATTTCTCGTTCGCGTTCGCGACAAACAACTGCTTACCGCTCAACTTGAACTCGTTGATCAATTGCTGACCTTTAGGGTTTACAAGCCAGTCACTGAATACTTTCGCACCTTGGTAGTTGATGGTTGGGTAGCGCTCAGGGTTAACCAAAATCACTTGGTAAGGGTTGAATAGGTTTTTGTCACCTTGGAACAAAATTTTAAGATCGAGCTTATTGTTGTACGCAAGCCAAGTACCGCGGTCGGTCATGGTGTAGCCTTGCATCTCATTCGCCATGTTGAGTGTTGGCCCCATGCCTTGGCCCACGCTGCGGTAGCCGCCAAAGTTTGGTTCAATCTCGCTTTGCTGCCAAATGCCTTTCTCTTTTTTGTGAGTGCCAGAATCGTCGCCGCGTGAGACAAACGTCATGTTCATGTTGGCGATCTTTTTGAATGCTTGAGCAACGTCTGCTGATTCAGCGATCTTCGCAGGATCTTTTTCTGGGCCAACGATAACGAAGTCGTTATACATCAGTTTACGCGGTAAGACACCGTAACCTTTTTCAACAAAATTCGCTTCTGCTTTTGGTGCGTGAGTCATCACCAAATCCACATCGCCGTTTTCGCCCATTTTTAGGGATTTACCGGTGCCCGCTGCAATCACGTCGACTTTGTAGCCTGTATCTTTTTCGAATTCAGGAAGTAGGTAGTCGAGTAAGCCTGAGTGGTAGGTGCTTGTAGTGGTCGCTAAACGGACGTGAGGCTGTTCATCTGCCGATGACGCTGAATAGCTAACGAGGGCCAAGGACGCTGTTGCAAGAGTTAAAGTCATTGTTTTCATTATATTATCATTCCATGTGATGGTATTGACTTGCCAAAATAATCTTCTAAGTTGAGATAACGTAGCGCTCTCTACTTTATCGATAGACACGCATTTAAAGCAATCTTAATGCCAATAATTGGGATGATATAAATCACGAAATATCAATGATTTATCAATGCAAAATTTGATGTGAGACAAAATGTCGCAGATTAGTTTATTCCCTTGGCTTAAACCTTGGTACACTCTGTCCCAACCTCTATTTAATTGAACGAGTCATTATGTCCCCAACGTTTGATCCCAATAAAACCTCCCAATATCAGGCTTTTTCCGTATTAGTGGTGGATGATGAAACCGGTATGCAGGCCATATTGAATAAGGCGCTGAGCAAATGGTTTTCTCGTGTTGATACCGCTGGCTCTATTGAACAAGCTGAGACAATGCGGGTCGCCAATCATTACGATTTGATCATATTGGACATCAATTTGCCGGGGCGCTCGGGGATAGAATGGAAAGAGGCGTTTACGGATGAAGATCGCAAGGCTGA
This sequence comes from Vibrio sp. MarTm2, assembly GCF_027587055.1. Taxonomy (NCBI): domain Bacteria; kingdom Pseudomonadati; phylum Pseudomonadota; class Gammaproteobacteria; order Vibrionales; family Vibrionaceae; genus Vibrio; species Vibrio sp. MarTm2. The sequence continues at coordinate 153,587 of NZ_JAPPTK010000006.1, forward strand.
CGTTATTTTTATGACAGGCTACGCCGATCTAGAAACCGCGATTTCAGCGCTTAAATTGGGAGCTTCAGACTTTATCTTGAAGCCGTTTAACCTTGAGCAAATGCTGCAAGCCGTCCAGCGCTGTATGGATAAACGCTTGGCCGAGCGACACCAGTACGCGCTAAGCCACGACTTTAAGCGTCACATTAAAACGGAAATCGTTGGTGGGTCAGAGCGCACCAAACAACTTAAACAATTGATCAGTCAATTTGCTCCGTCTCGAGCTTCTGTTTTAATCGAAGGTGAGTCAGGAACGGGCAAAGAGCTGGTGGCGCGAGGTGTGCATGAAGCAAGCCAACGTAAAGGGCCTTTTGTTCCCATTAACTGTGGGGCAATCGCTCCTGAGCTACTAGAAAGTGAACTGTTCGGCCATACTTCCGGCGCGTTTACGGGAGCAAAGAAAAACCGTGAAGGCATGTTCCGCGTTGCCAGCGGTGGCACATTATTTTTAGACGAAATCGGGGAAATGCCACTCTCTATGCAGTCGGCATTGTTGCGCGTATTAGAGCAACGCACTATTCGTCCGGTAGGTAGCGAAAAAGAGATCACCATTGATGTTCGTGTGGTTGCTGCGACGAACCGAAACTTGCAAGAAGAAGTCGATAAAGGAAACTTTCGTCGCGACTTATTCTACCGACTCAACGTATTGAAGATTGACGTTGCTCCACTGAGAGACCGAAAAGCGGACTTAATCGAGTTGGTACCATTCTTCACTCGTATGCTGTCTGCCGAGTTAGGCGTGACCGATCCTAAGTGGGCCCATGAAGACATTATCGCCATGAATGACTATGACTGGCCCGGTAACATCCGTGAGCTAAAAAACTTGATTGAACGATGTATCTTACTTGGTAAGCCTCCTGCTCATTACTGGCGTGAAGTGAATGGCGTACCACCGCAGCAAAATGTCTCTGTGACGGTATCAAGTGGCTGCGAAATGATTGACCTACCTCAAGCCAATGATGTTCAAGGCTATCCGAGCAGTTGGACCCTGAAAGAAGTCGAGAAAGCGCATATCCAGCAATTAGTTGACTTGCATGACGGCAACAAATCGGCCGCCGCAAGAGAACTTGGCGTAGCGCGCAAGACACTAGAGCGCAAATACAAAGAGTGGGATGCGGAGGAGTCTAATTATGCCGAATAACGGCAACTTGTGGACAAAGTGGCGCTATCGCTTCAAAACCATGGTGCGCTATCGTCTGATGATTCTGACGTCTGCACCGATATTTTTGACCTTGGTTGCCTTGATAGGGATCACCATCTATTGGTCGATTCATTACACATGGCAAAGCGCGCTGCTTGATGTTTCTGAGCGCTTGGGCGTTGCGGATAACAGCATCGAGTTAATTCAAGAGAAGCAAGCCAATCACGTTAAGGCGTTTTCTGAATCGTTCGATTTTGTTTACGCGATCAACAATCAAAGCGAGTTTGATGACTTTAGCGGCTGGGTTTCAGAGCAAAAGCATCGCTACAACCTCGATTTCCTCCGTTTTCATCGAGTAGAGAGACCAGAAGACAAGTTTCGCTTCCTAGATTTAACGCTCAAAGAGTCTTTTTTTGATGTGTTAGACGAGCATGAGCTGGATGAACTTGATAAAGAACTCGTTAAACGGGCGCAAATTCCGATTTTAAACAGCCAAAAACTTGAAAAACGCGGGCTGGTGAGTCGCACTGTCGTCCCTATCTATGATCAAAAAAACAATATCATCGGTTTTTTAGACGGGGGACTGCTGCTCAACAACAGCACGGTGTTGGTCGATCAAATCCGCGATCTTATCTATCCGTCTAAACATGACAGCTTGAGACCTGTAGGGACGTTAACCGTCTTTCTTGATGATCTCCGTGTCAGTACCAATGTGCCTCTGGATAGCAGTGATCGAGTCGGACGCGCCATTGGTACGCGCGTTTCTTCAGAGGTCAATCGCGCCGTATTGCACGAAGGGAGAGAGTGGGTCAACCGCGCATTTGTGTATGATGCTTGGTACATCACCGCATACCAACCGATACGCGACCAATATGACAATGTTATCGGAATGCTCTACACCGGTTATTTGCTGTGGCCGTTTGTCAAAGCGTACATGACCAACATCGCTGAAATCTCGGTAACGACATTGCTGTTGCTGTTGGTGTCTGGCCTGATTGTTTACCGCGGTTCACGAGATTTGTTCAACCCAATTGAGCATATTCATCGCGTAGTCAAAATGATTCAAATGGGTAAAGAGACCCGAATTGGCACCTTGGGTTTAGACGAAAACCATGAACTCGCCCAACTTGCTCGCCAATTTGACAACATGCTTGATTTGCTCAAACAGCGGAAAAACGAATTGAAAGCTGCGGCCATCGAACTTGAAGCCAAGGTAGAAGAGCGTACCGCTAGCTTGATGGAAAAAACCGAAGATCTTGAACTTCATATTCAACTGCTGAATCAAACTCGCGATAAGTTGGTTGTGAACGAAAAACTTGCCGCACTTGGTGAGCTGACTGCTGGGATCGCGCATGAGATCAACAACCCAAGCGCGGTAATACTGGGCAACGTGGAGTTGATTCAATTTGAACTTGGTGATGATGCCGAGAGAGTAAAAGAAGAGATAGACGCAATCCACGCGCAAATTGACCGCATTCGTAATATCACACGCAGTTTGCTTCAATACAGCCGTCAAGGTGGCGTGCAAGACGAAATTACTTGGCAGCATGTCAATCCCGTTATCGATGAGAGCATTACGTTGGTGAAAACGGGCACCAAGAAACGCGATGTTGAGTTTGTTACTAAGCTCAATGCCAAAAGCTCTGTCGAGGTGAATCGTCACCAACTGTTGCAGATCTTGGTCAATTTGCAAATGAACGGCATCCATGCAATGGATGGAAAGGGCAAACTGACGATAACCACCGAGGATTGGTTGGAAGGCGATCGTTGTGTTGGCGCTATCATCCACGTAACGGATCAAGGATGCGGAATTAAGCCTGAAAATCTGAAACGCATTTTCTCACCTTTCTATACCACCAAACGTGAAGGCACTGGGCTTGGGCTGTCTGTCTCCCAGAGTATTCTTAGTCAAACGGGTGGGGAGCTTAAGGTGGAGTCACAATGGGGCAAGGGGACAACCTTTAGTATCTATCTCCCTCAACGAGCGGAAACCGACTTTAAAATCACCAACCTATGACATCTAACGCGGAGCCAAAGTGCTCCGCTTCTTCTATCTGACATCTTGCTTTGGGGAAAGTGAACCTAAATCACACTTTGCCTGTCAGGAAACAAAGTTAAAACAACACTTGAAGTTATTCGCGGTAAACAGTAGTGTGGCGCGGTTTTTCATCATTTAAAGGTAAACACATTGATTTCCACTAATAACATTACGCAGCAATTTGGTGCTAAGCCGCTGTTTGAGAATATTTCGGTAAAATTCGGTGAAGGTAACCGCTACGGTCTTATTGGTGCAAATGGTTGTGGTAAATCAACCTTTATGAAGATCCTAAGCGGTGAGCTTGAGCCAACAGGTGGTAACGTAAGCTATGACCCAAATGAGCGCGTTGCAAAGCTTAATCAGGATCAGTTCGCATACGAAGAATTCACTGTCATCGATACGGTGATTATGGGCTACAAAGAGCTTTGGGAAGTGAAGAAAGAGCGTGACCGCATTTACTCTCTGCCAGAAATGACAGAAGAAGAAGGCATGCTGGTTGCGGATCTTGAAGTTCAGTTCGCAGAGATGGATGGCTACATGGCGGACGCGAAAGCCGGCGAGCTTTTGCTAGCGGTGGGTATCCCAGAAGAGCAACATTACGGTCTGATGAGCGAGGTTGCGCCAGGTTGGAAACTTCGTGTTCTTCTTGCACAGGTTCTTTTCGCTGACCCGCACATCATGCTGCTTGACGAACCAACCAACAACTTGGATATGGACACCATTCGCTGGCTAGAAGAAACACTTAACCAGCGTAACTGCACAATGATCATCATCTCGCACGACCGCCACTTCCTAAACTCTGTGTGTACGCACATGGCCGATTTGGATTACGGTGAACTGCGTATTTACCACGGTAACTACGATGAGTACATGACGGCAGCGACTCAAGCTCGTGAACGTCTATTGTCGGACAACGCGAAGAAGAAGGCGCAAATTGCAGAGCTGCAAACTTTCGTGGCGCGTTTCTCGGCAAACGCTTCAAAAGCGAAGCAAGCGACGTCCCGTGCTAAACAGATTGATAAGATTCAATTGGATGAAGTTAAGGCATCAAGCCGTCAAAACCCGTTCATTCGTTTTGAGCAATCTAAAGAGCTATTCCGCAACGCTCTGATCGTTGAGAACCTAAGCCAAGGTTTTGAAGACGATCTGTTCAGCAATTTTGATGCGATTTTTGAAGTGGGTGAACGTGTTGCCATCATTGGTGAGAACGGCGTGGGTAAAACAACGCTGCTTAATACACTGGCGGGCGTACTCGAGCCACGCACAGGCGAATACAAGTGGTCAGAAAACTCGAACATTGGCTACTACGCTCAAGATCATGCGCATGACTTTGAAGAAGACATGAACTTGATGGATTGGATGGGCCAATGGCGTCAAGAGGGCGACGACGAACAAGTTCTGCGTAGCTTCCTTGGACGCATGCTGTTCTCGCAAGATGACATCAAGAAGTCTGTAAAAGTGCTATCGGGTGGTGAGCAAGGTCGTATGCTGCTAGGTAAACTGCAAATGCATAAGCCAAACATGCTGTTGATGGACGAACCTACGAACCACATGGATATGGAATCTATCGAATCACTTAACAACGCACTTGAGCAATACAAGGGCACACTGTTCTTCGTTTCTCATGACCGTGTATTTGTTGACTCACTGGCAACCCGTATCCTAGAGATCAAAGATGGTCAGATTCACGATTTCCGCGGTACTTACGCAGAGTTCCTTAAAGCGCGTGGTATTGACGGCTAATTGTTTGAAAAGATGGTTAAAAGAGCCTCACTATTGAGGCTCTTTTTGTATCTGACTTTCTATCAAACAGACCTGTTTTCTAATATTTAAACTGTGCGACAATCCCTTCGAGTTTGTGGCTAACGCCTGATACCTGTTCACTGCATTTCACAGAACTAGAGACAATTTGATAGGTGTTGCCCGCAAGGTGAGCAATCTCTGTGATATTGCGATCGATTTCCGCAGAGACAGCGGACTGCTCTTCAGAGGCAGTTGCGATTTGCGTATTCATATCAAACATTTCACTGATTTGAGTGCTGATACTCTCAATCGCCGTCACCACTTGATGAGTATGGGTGTTGGTGGTTCTTGCTTGCTCAGCGCTGGACGCCATTTTCGACACCGTTTGCGAGATACCATTGGTTAATCCTTGGATGGTTGATTCAATCTGGTGGGTCGAATCGTTGGTCATCACCGACAATTGGCGAACTTCATCTGCGACCACAGCAAAGCCTCGTCCACTTTCACCGGCGCGGGCAGCTTCAATTGCGGCGTTTAGCGCAAGTAAATTAGTCTGTTCTGCGATGCTTTGAATGGTCGAGACGACCTGATTAATCTCTCTACTTTGTTCTTCAAGCGCCATGATTTGCGCTTGCGACTGCTCAATGCTTTCTGCTAATTCATCAATTCGATCACCAGTATTATGAGTCATATCGAGGGCGTTTTGCGCTTCACTTTTTACACGCTCAGCATTTTGCGCAGCTGATTCAATGTTGGCGGTAATCTCGTTGGTGGTCATGACCAGCTCATTAACCGCCGTGGCTACCGATTCTGATTCCAGTTTTTGCTGCTCCGCATTCTTCATGCTTTGAATCGCGGCATGTTCGGAGCTACACGAACTTTCGCTAAGAACACTCATCACACCTGCTAGATCTTTGATGTGGCCGTGAAGGCTGGCAATAAACAGGTCAAACGAATTGGCCAGACTCGCCAGTTCATCATTGCCTTTCGCATTCATTCTCACGGTTAAATCACCGTTACCGCTCGCGATTTGCATCATGAGTGTATTGATCGCTTTAATTCTGCTCAGAATGCTTCGGCCGATTAAAAACAGGAGTGTGGACAACAACACAACGAGCCCTAAGCCAATCGAATGAAGTTGGCTTTTAATTGCCTCGCTTTTGGTGACAATCGCTGCGTTGATTTCAGATTGGAGACCTGCAATCGCATCCTCTGTCGTATGGACGTTATCTCTCAGCGCTCCTCGCAACCCTTCATTCGCGCTCAAACCCAATACCACGGTCTGGTCGATATGGGTTAATAAGTTTTCTTTGTACTGTTCAAACGCATTAAAAACATCTGACGGCATCAGTGAAAACTGAGCAAAACGAGCCATTGCTTGGTTGACCATTTCAATGCTTTCTCTGGACGGAGCGGCGAGATAACTCAGATCAGACTCAATGAGTTCGAGCAAAGCAACTTTAAGCAAAAAGTCCTCATGTGTAGACACGGTCTTTTTCAGGCGCTCTCGGTCACCTGCAACTTGCAAAGACAAACTCTGCTGACCATTTTGGGCATCAAGCTCATTGACTTGCGCTGCCAATTGATGAAATTGACGCTGATACTGGTTTAGCGTGGAGACGATTTGTGCGCCTTGTTGATTGAGGTTGAGTTGGTGCTCGTTTAGCGACGTTTGAAGAGCGGAGATACGGCGAGATAGTTGTTCAAATGTGGAGTCAAACCGAGTGACATATTTGCTGTCTTTGCGAGCCAGAAAATCTTTCTCGTGTCGACGAAGCATGAGCAAATCCACAGAGCTACTCAAGTTGTCACTGGCTGCCCGTTCCAGCGAGGCGAGGTCAGCCAAACTTTTTTGTTCGTAGTAGGCGTAGACAACAACACCTAAAAGTAGAGTTAGATTAATTAAGACCAGTTTTGTTCTGATCGACAGCGAGAGCGTAAAGCCCTGACGTTTCGGTGTACCAACCATGGACACCTCCCCTTATTAGACCAATGACGTTGCACAACCACTGATGATGAAGTTTTTGTGACATTTTTGTTTCAGTGGTTATACAACTAATAGCTTAAAGGGGGTGGTTTGCAAGCTAGGTCAAAGGTTATTGATTTCCTTTTACATCAAATTCTATCTTTTCTGCTCCGGTAAAGACTTGAAACCTCAAACCTTTTGCCCGTGCAATGGTAGTAATGCCAAATTTTTTCGCCAAGTCGAGTCCCATTTGCGTAACACCCGAGCGGGAGAGCAAAACAGGAATACCCATTTGGGCAACTTTGATCACCATTTCTGAGGTGAGTCTTCCTGTGGTGTAGAAGATTTTGTCGTCACCAATCTCTTGATTGAGCCACATTTCGCCTGCGAGTGTATCAACGGCATTGTGACGACCAACATCCTCGACAAATGACAGAACTTCATCAGTTTTGCATACCGCGCAACCGTGTACAGCGCCAGCTTTTTTGTAGGTATCGTTGTAGTGGGTTAACACCTCAAGCGCGGAGTAGATATCGGATTGCTTGATTTTGATTTGCGGCACTTGGTAGTTTTCAAGTTGCTTCATGACGTTGCCATACATGGTCCCTTGACCGCAGCCAGAGGTGACGGTTTTCTTTTTAAGTGCGCCCTCTACTTCTTTTGTATCTTCTTTCGTTACAACCGCGGCTGTGTGCGTTTCCCAATCAATAATCACTGACTCTAACGCATCAGGATCAGAGATAAAGCTCTGGTTCTTAAGATAGCCAAGGACGAGCGATTCAGGTCTAGAGCCCAACGTCATGAGCGTGACCACTTCTTTCCAGTTGAGCATCACAGTCAAAGGACGTTCACAGGCAATTTGCTTGGTAAGCTTTTCGCCATACTCGTCGAACACTTCTACTTCGATGGTTTGTAGGGGATTTTCACTGGTTTTAATAATGTTCGCTTTCACCACATGAGGTCCTATTGATAACGTTGGTTATTATTATTGAAACAGCTTACTTGCAAATAACATTCCCAAGTTTGTCTGTGTCGTGTTTTTGAACTTGTCCATTACCTTACCACAAGATATCGAACTACATTTTCAATCAGCGTAGGTACAAATATTGCTTATGACAAAAGTAACAACAACTCGGGGTAGGTAAACAATGTCAAAACAACCGTCGACTCAAGCCACATTAACAAAAACAGAAGAGTTATGGCCGATACAATGTGAGCTTATTTCTCATGAGATCTCTACAGGTATCTGGGTAACCACTCAATGGCAGCTATCGGGTTTTGAACTCGCACCTAATGACGCTAGCCAAAACGTTGCGCTTCTTCAGCTTCATCGAGACGAGAGAACCGACTATCGTTTCAATCTCAGTTCCCAGCAGCCTAAACTCTTTCTTGTACTTGATTCGGTTGATAATGACGACGAGCCTAATATCGTCGCGCTGACAGCTTCTCAAAGCGTTGCTGGGCAATATATGGATGGAGATTATCTCGTCCTTTCTAAAGAGATGCCACTTCCGGTACAAGCATGGATGGAAGCCTATATTGGCCGACATGGTGAACTGCTCGAGCAAAGAAGAAAGAAACGTAAGGGAGCAGGGCGCGCTAGTGGCAACTAATTTTCTAAGTCGTTGGTCTCAACGCAAACTGGATGTCGGTTCCGATAAGGCAGAAGAAAGCGTTCAAACCAACGAATCAGCGCGAATCAGTGAGGCTGAAAGCCACGTCGAAAAGCCGCATGAGACTCCAACGGATGACGCTCAAAATCTTTCTGATGGAAGTGATGATCAGAGCGTGGCGACACTGCTTGCGTCACAAGTTGAGAGTAGCGTTAAGAAAGCCGTACTTCGGAAGTTGTTTTTATCAGGTGAGTTTAGTGAAGTAGACCGCCTCAATGACTATGATCATGATTATCAATCGGTTAAGTCACTGTCGAGTGAGGTCGCCAGTAAACTGAGAGATTGGGTCAATGATGAAAGCGAAGATAAAGACATGGAGGCACACTCTTCCGCTAGTGAGCATGAACCCTCGACTGAGCCAGCCGATGCCAAATTGGCTGCGGATTCACAAAACGCCATTAACATAGAAGGCGAAGATTCGACTTTAGATGATGGCAGTGAACTGGTGGGACAAAATATACCACACAAACAATAGGTACATTTTGACTAAATACTAACTAAAGCGGATGGGACATTTTGTCTCGCCCGCTTTTCATTTCTCGTTATCTCACTGCACTTTCTCCTAAGTTATTGATAAATTTGTATTAAAAAGTTGGTACAGCAATTGCTATTACTCAGCAGAGTGAATATTCATGTTCTTACTGGAATAGAACTGGAAGTGAGCAATGCTTAAACAACTACTACAAGAATCAACGTCAACCAACGGAAAGGCACGTTTATACGCTTTCGAAAATACCGTTGAACTGACGAATCTCATTCCACCTACAGTCAGCTATGAAAGCGGTGGCCACACTTTGATCGTTGGCCCTACGGCGATTATCGAAAGCGCGGCCGAGCAGCTGGCTCAAATGAAAAGCCTGACACTTCTCTCCACTGACGGGGAAATGGGTCAACACGCTAATCTTTACTTTGCAAACAGCGTTCAAGTCTCCGGCTTTCTCGGTACGTTTGAGGTTGTTATCGAAAACAAAGGCACTTCGAGCAATCTTGCGAAAGTTGCTATCAACCATGACTGCTTTGATATCGTGCTCGATCTGTGTCTTGAAAGCTGCATGAAAGAGGAAGTGCCGGTTCCTGGTTATTACCCAGTTGGACGCGGCTATCCAAAATTGGCGGAAGCGTTAGAAGAGATTCCAACCTTGATGGGCACCTTTGATAAGCCTAAGTATTTTCGCCTAGATACTGATTTGTGTGCACACAGTTCACGCGGTGTTAAAGGATGTGAGCGCTGTGTCGACGCTTGTCCTGCGGGGGCGTTATCGAGTGAAGGTTCAGATAAGACGGGTCACCGTATCGAGATTAACCCGTATTTGTGTCAAGGCGTAGGCACATGTGCGACTGCTTGCCCGACAGAAGCGATTCACTATGCGCTGCCGAATCCGCAAGAGACGCAGAAATTCGTTGAGCGCACATTGGCAAACTACGAACAAGCCGGTGGTGTCGACCCCATTGTCCTAATCTGCAGTTCTCGTCATGAACAATACAATGTCATGGCATTGAAAGCCCTCCCAGATAACGTTGTTCCTATTGTTGTAGAAGAGCTGCCTTCCGTGGGAATAGACAGTTGGTTAGCGGCATTGGTGAACGGGGCCACACAGGTTCTTTTTGCGGCAAGTCGCTTTATGCCACCAACCATCATTCGAGTGCTCAATAATGAAGTCTCTATTGCTCAAGAGTTATTAAGTCAGCTTGGGATCGCGAAAGAGACTATCGATATTTTGTATTTGGAATCTCTACGCGAAGGTCAACCAACACTTTGCACGGATTCGTTTGATTTAGCGCTGGGCGATCTTGAAGGCAATAAACGCGCTCGTCTATTTACGGCGCTTGATGCGCTCGCTAAAGCGCGTATCCCTGTTGAAAATGTCGTGGGTCTTCCAGCCAACGCGCCATTTGGTTCTGTTTCATGCGAAAGCAAAGATTGTACTTTATGTATGAGCTGTGTAGCGGTTTGTCCGACACGCGCACTTCACACGGATGGCACCTCGCCATCTCTTCAATTTGTTGAACAAGACTGTGTTCAATGTGGGCTATGTGAAAAAGCGTGCCCTGAGAATGCGCTTAGTTTGACGCCTAGAATGAACTGGGACAGTCAAACGCGTCAGAATGCGGTGGTGCTGCATGAAGAGAAAGCGGCGGAATGTATTCGCTGCCATAAACCGTTCGCGCCGCAATCAATGATTGACATGCTACAAGATAAGTTACGCGGTCATTCTCATTTCTCTGATGAAGCGGCGATCAACCGTATCGCCATGTGTGAAGACTGCCGAGTGGTAGACATGTTTGAGTCAATGGCTCAAGACCCGATGCAACAACTCAAATACTAGGAGCGGTGTGTGAGTATCGAACAACAAACATTACGTACAGAGATTTACTTGTTGCTTTCAGCACTGCTGCGCAATTCGCCTTCAATAGAGATGCTAGCGTTCCTTTCTCAACTCGAGGCGGAATCAGAACAAAGTGACATGCAAAAAGCGTGGCAGGGCATTTCTACTGCGGCTGCCAAAGCAAACATTGGTGCACTGGAAGACGAATACCAAGAGCTGTTTATCGGCATTGGCCGTGGAGAAGTTGTGCCATTTGCTTCTTGGCATCGCACAGGTTCTTTAATGGAAAAACCACTGGCTGAGATCCGTAACGATCTTGATCAGATGGGGTTTGAACGCGAAGAGCAGGTGAAAGAGCCAGAAGACCATATTGCGGCATTGTGTGAAGTGATGGCGATGATCACTCAAGAGGATGAAGCGCTTCAGCAAGCGTTTTTCAATAAGCACATGGCACCTTGGTTTGGCTCACTCGTTAATCAAATTAGTGAGGCAAAGAGCGCTGACTTTTATCTGAACGTTGCCGCATTGCTCAATGCATTCCTTTCACTAGAGCAGGTGCGCTTTAGCGAGAAAACGAAAAGCAGCAAAACACAATTAAAAATTGATGTGAAAAACGTCACTGAGTACGACCAAGCTCAGCAGTAACGAGTTCGCGTCGATAAGAGAGACGCTGAGTCTCCAAGTACCGTAAAGGTAAGGAAGCAAAATGAAAGATAATAAAGAAATAAACACAAGCCGTAGGGATCTTCTTAAAGGCTTGACCACAGCTGCCGTTGCAGGTGCCGTTGTTACAGGTACCGCAACTGTGGCAAACGCATCGGAGACGGTCGCAGTGGATAAAGAGTCAAAGAAGACAGGTTATCGCGAAACGCAACATATCCGTGATTATTACGAAACCCTATAGGAGCTAAGCAATGAAACTCGTTAAACGCTCCGATAGTGTGAGCAAAGAACAAAATCAATTGGGTATTTCACGCCGCGCATTCATGAAAAACAGCTCATTGGCTGCTGGTGGTGCGGTTGCAGGTGCGTGCCTATTTACACCGGGCATGATCAAGAAAGCAGAAGCAAAGTCTGTTGATCCAAGTGCTAAAACCGACGTCAAACGTACGATCTGTTCTCACTGTTCTGTGGGCTGCGGTATCTATGCTGAAGTGCAAAACGGTGTTTGGACAGGGCAAGAGCCTGCGTTTGACCATCCTTTCAACGCTGGTGGCCACTGTGCTAAAGGGGCTGCACTGCGTGAGCATGGACATGGTGAGCGTCGCTTGAAATACCCAATGAAACTAGAAGGCGGTAAGTGGAAAAAGCTTTCGTGGGATCAAGCGATCGAAGAGATCGGCAATAAAGTGCTCGATATTCGTAAAGAATCGGGTCCTGACTCAGTGTATTGGCTTGGTAGCGCGAAGCACAATAACGAGCAAGCGTACATGTTCCGCAAAATGGCGTCACTGTGGGGCACCAATAACGTCGATCACCAAGCGCGTATCTGTCACTCAACAACCGTAGCGGGTGTAGCCAACACTTGGGGCTACGGCGCGATGACTAACTCGTTCAATGACATGCACAACTGTAAGTCGATGCTGTTCATTGGATCAAACCCAGCTGAGGCACACCCAGTTGCCATGCAGCACATCTTGATCGCCAAAGAGAAAAACAACTGTAAGATCGTTGTTGCTGACCCGCGTCGCACACGTACCGCTGCAAAATCAGATCACTACGTATCGCTGCGTCCAGGCTCTGATGTAGCCTTCATTTGGGGTATCTTATGGCATGTCTTTGCTAACCAGTGGGAAGACAAAGAATTCATTCGCCAACGCGTATTCGGCATGGATGAGATCCGTGAAGAAGTTGCTAAATGGAACCCCGCAGAAGTTGAGCGTGTAACGGGTGTGGCTGAAGCTGACGTTTACAAAACCGCGAAACTGCTTTCTGAAAACCGCCCAGGTTGTGTGGTTTGGTGTATGGGTGGTACTCAACATACAACTGGTAACAACAACACACGTGCATACTGTGTACTTGAGCTTGCGCTAGGTAACATGGGCAAATCTGGTGGCGGTGCGAACATCTTCCGTGGTCACGATAACGTACAGGGCGCAACTGACCTTGGCGTACTTTCGCACACACTTCCTGGTTACTACGGTCTGTCAGATGGTGCTTGGAAACACTGGTCTAAGGTTTGGGATCTAGACCATGAGTGGGTACAAAACCGCTTCGACCAAAACGAGTACCGCGGCAAAAAGCCAATGAACAACATGGGTATTCCTGTGTCTCGTTGGATTGATGGTGTTCTAGAAAACAAAGATAACATCGAACAAAACGACAACATTCGCGCTATGTTCTATTGGGGGCACGCGGTTAACTCCCAGACTCGCGGCGTAGAAATGCGTAAAGCGATGCAAAAGCTAGATATGATGGTTATCGTCGACCCATACCCAACCGTCGCGGCGGTAATGAACGATCGTACCGATGGGGTTTATCTTCTACCTGCTACTACTCAGTTTGAAACTTACGGCAGTGTGACGGCGTCTAACCGCTCTATCCAGTGGCGTGATAAAGTCGTTGAGCCTCTTTTCGACTCAAAGCCTGACCACGAAATCATGTACCTGCTGACCAAGAAGCTAGGCTTTGCTGAGCAGCTGTTCAAGAACGTGAAAGTGGAAAACAACCAACCTGTTATCGAAGACATTACTCGTGAATTTAATAAGGGTATGTGGACGATTGGTTATACAGGTCAAAGCCCAGAGCGTTTAAAAGCGCACCAACAAAACTGGCATACCTTCCACAAAACCACGCTGGAAGCAGAAGGCGGTGTAGCTCACGGTGAAACCTATGGTCTGCCTTGGCCATGTTGGGGTACGCCTGAGATGAAACACCCAGGCACGCATATCCTTTACGATACATCTAAACCCGTTGCTCAGGGCGGCGGTAACTTCCGTGCTCGATTTGGTGTGGAATTTGAAGGCACCAATATTCTTGCTGAAGACAGCTACTCAAAAGGTTGTGAGATTGAAGATGGCTATCCAGAGTTCAGTGACAAATTGCTGAAATCTTTGGGTTGGTGGGACGACCTTACAGCAGAAGAGAAAGCAGCAGCAGAAGGCAAAAACTGGAAGACCGACTTATCTGGCGGTATTCAGCGTGTAGCAATCAAGCACGGCTGTATTCCTTTTGGTAACGCGAAAGCGCGCGCGGTAGTTTGGACCTTCCCAGATCGCGTGCCACTGCACCGTGAACCGCTTTACACACCACGTCGTGACCTAGTCGCGGATTACCCAACGTGGGACGACAGCGAGTCTATCTATCGTCTGCCAACCATGTACAAGTCAATTCAAGACAAAGATGTATCCGGTGAATACCCAATCATCCTAACCTCAGGACGTTTGGTTGAGTACGAAGGTGGTGGTGAAGAGACTCGTTCAAACCCATGGCTTGCTGAGCTTCAACAAGAAATGTTTGTTGAGGTGAACCCGAAAGATGCCAATGATCTTGGCTTCAAAGATGGCGAAATGGTTTGGGTTGAAGGTGCAGAGAAAGGTCGAATCCACGTGAAAGCGATGGTGACTCGACGCGTGAAGCCGGGCATGGCATTTATTCCATTCCACTTCGGCGGTAAGTTCCAAGGCGAAGACCTTCGCGGCAAGTACCCTGAAGGGACAGACCCATACGTGATTGGTGAATCTGCCAATATTGCAACGACTTACGGTTATGACCCTGTTACGCAAATGCAGGAAACCAAAGTCACCCTATGTAACATTCGCAAAGCTTAAGGAGTCAACAAATGGCTAGAATGAAATTCCTTTGTGACACCAAGCGCTGTATCGAATGTAACGGCTGTGTCACTGCATGTAAGAACGAAAATGACGACGCGTTAGAGTGGGGCATTCAGCGCCGCCGCGTTGTTACCTTGAACGATGGTGAACCGGGTGAGAACTCGATATCGGTTGCTTGTATGCACTGTACTGATGCGCCTTGTATGGCGGTGTGTCCGGCAGACTGTTTCGAGCACACAGAAGATGGCATCGTGCTGCATAACAAAGACCTTTGTATCGGTTGTGGGTACTGTCTGTTTGCTTGTCCGTTTGGTGCGCCTCAGTTCCCTAAACAGGAAGCGTTTGGCGAGCGCGGTAAGATGGACAAATGTACCTTCTGTGCAGGTGGTCCTGAAACAGAGCCAGGTTCAGTAGAAGAACGTCAGAAGTACGGGGCGAACCGTATTGCTGAAGGTAAACTACCGATGTGTGCTTCACTATGTTCAACTAAAGCGCTGTTGGCGGGTGATGCAGAGAAAGTCTCTGATATCTTCCGTCAACGTGTGGTTGAGCGCGGTGCGAAAGGCGCGGGTTGGACGAATGGTAACGACTTGTCTTACGACGCAACGAAAAGTTAAGGGTGGAGAGATTCATGTTTTCAATGTTTAAACGTGCATCTCTTGTAATGCTGTCAATGATGGCAGCATTACTCTTTGCTTTATCGCTGCCTGCGCATGCTGAGCAAAAAGAGTCTGAAGTTGCACAACGTGAAATGACCCAATTGGCTGGCGCCGATTTTTGGCGTCAAGTTCGTCAAGGCGAAGAGGGCTACACGACGTCTCAGTTCCCAGAGCATGGAATGCTGATCAGTACCCCAGGGCAAACCTGGTACATTTTGAAAGAGAAATGGATGTCACCAGCGGGAGCTGTGGCGATTTTCGGTAGTATCGCTTTCGTTACTCTCATGTACATTGTCATTGGCCCACTTATGTTAAGTGCGCCAAGAACAGGTAAGAAGATCAAGCGTTGGTCTCGATTGGATCGCGCTCTTCACTGGAGCATTGCATTCACTTTCTTAACCTTAGCGTTTAGTGGGCTAATGCTGGTTTATGGTAAACATTTCCTTAAGCCGTACATTCCGTCTGAGCTATGGGGCTTCATCATCATGTTGGCGAAGCAATACCATAACTACATTGGTCCAATCTTCTACGTGTTGCTGCTGTGTGTGCTGATTAAGTGGTGGCGAAAGTCGATCTTCAAGAAAGTCGATCTTGCTTGGTTTATGAAGCTTGGTGGCATGGTAGGTAAACATAAAGGCTCGCATCCATCAGCAGAGTTCTCTAACGCTGGTGAAAAAGCGCTGTTCTGGTTACTCATTGTTGTGGGAACGGTCGTTGCGCTCAGCGGCTTGGTTTTGGATTTCCCAATCTTTGGTCAGACACGACGTGATATGGAGCTTTCTAACCTTGTCCATATGTTAGCGGCTCTGATTCTAATCTGTGGTTTCGTGTTCCACATCTATATCGGTTTATTCGGAATGGAAGGAGCACTTGAAGGCATGGTAACGGGCGAGGTTGATGAAACTTGGGCCAAAGAGCATCATGACCTTTGGTATGAAGAGATGATGGCTAAAGAGCGAGAAGAGCAGGGTGGAAATGCAAACACTGCGATCTCTGACCACGAAGTAAAAGGAGCGCAGACAAATGAACAAACCTCATAATGGTATTTGGGTTGCGTACATCTTAAGTTGTTTTACTCCGTTTACCTGCTTAATTTCAGGCGTGATTGCGATTGTTTACGCGGGTTACCGTTTAGACCGAGGTGAAGATGGCGAAATAATCGATTCTCACTATTACGGCTTGATTCGAACTTTCTTCCTGAACTTAACCTACTTTGTCGTATTGATCATCACGGTAGCGACGTCAAATGGTGTCCTGAAAGGGGTCAATGATTACTGGTATCAAAGTCATATCATCGACGAGGTTGCTTATTACATCCCATACGTAGGAATGTTATTTGGTGCAATTGCGATAGTGATTTGGTTTATCCGCATGTTCCAAGGCATGAGCAAACTCAAAGACAACCAACCATTTAGCTTTTCAAAAGGCCCAAACCTGTAAAAAGCCTCATACTACGCGAGCCCTGATTTCTTCAGGGCTCTTTTTTATGCACCAAAAGATTGCGCCTCTATCTGGTGCAACTATCCCTTTCATGGTGCATCTCCTCACCAAGTTTGCACATTCAAATCGTCACTCTCAATTTGAATCCTTTAATTATTTTAATAAATTCAATCACTAAGATGTTGGTTATAAAATCATAGTTTAGTGGCATGTAACTTGCCGTATCAGGGCTTCAAGCAATATCACCAATGTGGTGAGCGATGTTATATGACGCACAGGAAAAGTGCGCGACAAACAAAAATGGAGACTTATACGGATGAGCGTAACAGCCAGTCAGGTTCATGGAGCCGTTCAAACCCTGACTCAAAGTTCGGACACACTTTTTCTTCTTCTTGGTGCCATTATGGTGTTCTTAATGCACGCTGGATTCGCATTTCTCGAAGTCGGAACGGTCAGACATAAAAACCAAGTGAATGCTCTGGTTAAAATTCTTGCAGACTTCGGCATTTCAGCGCTTGCCTATTTCTTCATCGGCTATTGGGTCGCTTATGGAGCAAACTTCTTCGCTGACGCACAAACTCTTTCCCAAGGAAATGGGTATGAGCTGGTCAAGTTCTTCTTCTTACTAACCTTTGCCGCTGCGATTCCTGCCATCGTTTCTGGCGGGATTGCTGAACGAGCCCGCTTTTATCCTATTCTTGTGGCGACCTTCTTTACGGTTGGATTGGTCTACCCAGTGTTTGAAGGCATGATCTGGAATGGCAACTTTGGTTTGCAGGCTTGGTTCGAATCACAATTTGGCTATGGGTTCCATGATTTCGCAGGCTCCGTTGTTGTGCATGGTGTCGGAGGTTGGATTGCGTTGGTTGCGGTTCTCTTTCTCGGTATGCGTAAAGGGCGAATCAGAGCAGGAAAGCACACCAACTTTGCGCCATCGAATATCCCGTTTTTAGCGCTCGGCGCATGGATTCTGTGTGTTGGCTGGTTTGGGTTTAACGTGATGTCAGCGCAAACGCTTAATGGCATCAGCGGACTCGTCGCGATGAACTCATTGATGGCGATGGTAGGTGGAATTGTTGCTGCTTTAATCGCAGGCAAAAACGACCCAGGTTTTATTCACAATGGTCCTTTAGCAGGTCTGGTCGCCATTTGTGCCGGATCTGACTTAATGCATCCCATCGGCTCTTTGATCACGGGTGCTGTCGCGGGGGCGTTATTTGTCTATCTATTTACCTACCTTCAAAACAAAACCAAAATCGATGATGTTCTTGGAGTTTGGCCGCTTCACGGAGTTTGCGGTGCGTGGGGTGGCATTGCTGCGGGCATTTTCGGCCAGACTGCGTTAGGTGGTCTCGGAGGCGTGAGCTTTGTGGTTCAGTTGCTCGGCACGTTAGTCGGCATTGGGATTGCCGTTGGGGGCGCTTTGGTTGTTTACGGCATCATTAACAAAGTATCGGGCTTACGCTTATCGGAAGAAGATGAGTTCAATGGCGCAGACTTGGCGATTCATAAAATCTCTGCCACGAGTGACGATTAAACAATCGGTTGAGATAGGGCGGCTTCGGTCGCCTTTTTTGTTTTAGTTCACATTACGTTGTATAACTCGTTTGATTTCGACTATGGTCTAATCCGCATAACTTCTGATGTTATTAGCGAAGTGCTAAGCTACATCTAAAGGAAAAATATAAGGATGTGGTATGAAGTTTCCGTATCGTAATGTCGTAATTCTCACTGGAGCAGGGATCTCAGCTGAATCAGGTATTCAAACTTTTCGAGCGCAAGATGGCTTGTGGGAAGATCACCGCATAGAAGATGTCGCGACCCCTGAAGGATTTGCCCGCGACCCTGATCTTGTTCAAGATTTCTATAATAAACGCCGCATCATGCTACAAGAACCGCATATTGAACCCAATGCAGCTCACATCGCCTTAGGGCAACTGGAAGCCGAGCTAGACGGGACGGTTACCGTGATTACACAAAACATCGATAACCTACATGAGCGAGGTGGCAGCTCGAACGTCATTCACATGCATGGCGAACTCCTAAAAGCACGTTGCAGCGTATCGAATCAAGTGGTTGAAGAGTTGGGTGAAATCAAAACGGGCGATCTTTGTCATTGCTGTCAAATGCCGTCTCAAATGCGACCTCATGTTGTTTGGTTTGGCGAAATGCCATTACGAATGGGCGAGATTTATCAATCCCTAGAAGATGCAGATCTGTTCATTTCGATTGGTACGTCAGGGGTTGTTTTCCCCGCTGCAGGCTTTGTTCACGATGCGAAAATGCATGGCGCCCATACAATAGAAATTAATTTAGAGCCAAGTGCTGTTGAGAGCGAGTTTGAAGAGAAGCGTTATGGAAAAGCCAGTGTGGAAGTCCCGAAACTGGTTGAGGAAATCCTAGCTTTGCAGAAACCTCAAGCAAAGCACGCATAAACGTTGCGCTTTGAATAGATGCTCAGCGCTTGCCTCGCTGAGCTTTTTTCATTTCATACATGGCTTTATCTGTATTGATTAACGCTTGATGGAACTGAGTCTTGGTTGTTGAATCAATACCATAGCTAAACTTGATGTCTTCACCTTCTAGATGAGCGTTGATCTTGTGAATGAACGCGAGTCCTGCCCCTGGCGACGCCACAACAGCGAATTCATCGCCACCCAGCCTAAACGCTTGCTCCGCCTCAGAAGTCGATTCTCGTAACGCCTGTGCAAAGCGAACCAACATAATATCGCCTTGCGCATGACCTTGTGTATCGTTGACTAGCTTTAAGCCATCCAAATCAAAGTAGATTAAGTCAAATTTTTCCAGAGTGATGTTGTTGAGCTTTTTTCGGTTGTATAGCCCAGTTAACTCATCAATAGTGGCGTTCTCTTTCGCTTTATTGACCATACGAGTAATGCCAAAGGCCAACAACAAGAACGAAAGTTGTAACAAGCCGTCTTCTAGAAACGAGTCAACTAACGGATGTTGCGCTGCGATGTCGTTGAAGTAAGTGATTTCCGTGACGACTTCATAAAAACTGTTTGTTATCAGTAAGCCAACTCCGTAATTAACTAATGAGTTGGAACGCACCGTTCGTAGAGAGATGTAAGCTAAATAGATCACCAGAAAGAGGGTGTTTGTCTCGAAAAGCAGATCGTAGCGTGAATCAACAGCGAAGAAATGGCTCATCACCAATAGTAATAATTGGACGATGATCAGCAATGAAAGAAAGAAAAGGGTGACTCTGTACATAGTCCTCTCAAACTAATAAAGCGGCAGATGCCGCTTTATTAAGTGTAAGATAAATCGCTTAATTATCTACTTTAAGTTTCTGGAAGTATTCGTCGTAAAGCACGCTTGCTTCACCCACTTCGTCTTGCCACGTACCACTTTCCATCACTTCTTGTGGTGGGAAAATGCTTGGATCGTTCGCAAACTCTTTAGGCAGTAGATCGTGCGCTGTAGCCACTGGCGTAGGGTAGCCAATCTCAAGAGCGATTTTCGCTGCATTCTCTGGGCGAAGTAGGAAGTCGATCATTTTGTGTGCCGCTTCGATATTCTTCGCGCCTGCTGGAATAGCTAGGCTGTCCATCCAGAAAATAGCGCCTTTTTCAGGCCAGATGATGTTGATAGATGCGCCTTCTTGACGCGCCATGTATGCCGAACCATTCCAAAGCATGCCAAGAGAAACTTCGCCTGCTAAGTATGGGTTTGCTGGGAAATCAGAGTTAAAAACTAATACGTTTGGCATTAGCTTTTTCAGCTCTTCATATGCTGCTTTGATTTCATCTGGATCCGTGGTGTTTGGAGAGTAACCAAGCTTAGTTAGGGCGATATGGAAGACTTCGCGCGAATCATCCATCAGCATAAGTTGGCCTTCCCACTTGCTATCCCAGAAGTCATCCCACTTCGTTACTGAAGAGCTGTCTAGCATGTCTGAGTTAATGCCAATACCTGTCGCGCCCCAGATGTAAGGGATAGAGTAACTGTTGTTTGGGTCGAACGGTTTGTTTAGGAAGTTTGTATCAAGATCGGCAAAGTGAGAAAGCTTCTCTTTGTCAATTTTTTGTAGCATGCCTTCTTTGCGCATCTTAGAGACAAAGTAAGTAGACGGTACTACTAGATCGTAACCAGAACCTTGAGTCTTTAACTTAGCGTACATGCTTTCGTTAGACTCGTAAGTTGAGTAAATCACCTTAATTCCGGTTTCTTTTGTAAAGTCTTCAAGAACTTCGTTTGGAATGTATTCAGACCAGTTGTAGAAGTAGAGTTCTTGATCAGCAGCCATTGCAGGGGAAGCGATCAGAGTCGCCGCGCACAGTGCGCTTGCATAGAATTTACTTTTCATTATTTTTCCGTTTTTCCTGTGCTTAGACAGCATAAGCATTTCCAAGCTTATGTACGCTGGGTAAGCAGTGAGTTAAGTCGCTTGTTAGAACAACAAACCATGCAAACAGAAATTATATCAGCCAATGACGAAAATAGGCAGCGAATGCTGCCTATTTTCCTGTTTAGTTTGGGTTATTGACCCGCTTTAAGCTTTAGGAAGTATTCTTCATACTTCACGGTTAAATCGCCTACCGAATCTTGCCACTCCACACGGTCCAGATCTTCTTGAGAAGGGAATAGGGGAGCCACGTCTTTAAACTTGGCATTAGACTCAGCCACCGCTGTTAAATAACCGGTATCGCGCGAGATTTGCTCGGCAATTTCTGGGCGAAGCAGGAAATCGATCATCTTATGAGCCGCATCTACATTCTTCGCACCCGAAGAGATGGCAAAGTTGTCAACCCAACCGATACCGCCTTCTTTAGGGAAGACAAGTTTTAGGTTCATACCTTCGTTTTGAGCCGCAGCCGCACTACCGTTCCAAAGCATGCCTACGCCAACTTCACCAGACATATATGGAGCGCCTGGGTTGTCAGAGTTAAATACCAGTACGTTTGGCATTAATTTTTGTAGTTCAGCGTACGCTTCGTCGATCTGTTTCGGATCGGTTGAGTTACCAGAGTAACCCAGTTTACGCAAAGCGATGTGGAACACTTCACGGGTGTCATCCATTAACATTAGCTGACCTTCAAGTTCTGGGTTCCATAGGTCAGCCCAGCTCGTGAAGTCATTCGGATCGTACATGTCGGCGTTAACGGCAAGGCCAGTAATCGCAACTACATGAGGAATTGAATAGTCGTTGTTTGGATCGTAAGGTTTGTCCAAGTAGTTCTTATCTAGGTTAGAGAAGTTACTCAGTTTCGACTTATCGATTTTTTGCAGCATTCCTTCATCGCGCATTTTAGCGACGAAGTAAGTTGACGGTACGACAAGATCATAACCTTGGTTATGTGTTTTTAGCTTTGCATAAAGTGTTTCATTCGACTCGTAAGTCGAGTAAATCACCTTAATGCCAGTTTCTTTTGTAAATTGCTCTAGGATATTACTGTTGATGTAAGGACCCCAGTTCATAAATACAAGTTCTTTGTTTTCGTCCGCTGCAACTGCTCCTGAGAACAGAGAAAGCGCACATGCACTACCAGCTAATAAAGTAGCCCATTTTTTCATTGACGTTAGCTCCAAACCAAACGTATCTCCACAATGGAGATTGGATAGAAAAACAGAATGGCGACATGCCATTCTGTTTCGTGTTTTTCGATGCGGGTTCTACTTCACTTTTTCTCTGGCTAGCAACTGAGATGTTACAACCAAAATTAGTGAGACAATCAGCATCACGGTTGCGAGGGCATTTACTTCAGGTGAAATGCCGACTTTCACCATTGAATAGATCTTCAACGGTAAGATTTCATATGTTGGACCTGTCACGAACGAGCTGATAATCACGTCGTCTAGTGATAGGGTGAAACTCAACAGCCAGCCAGCCGCAACTGCTGGTTTAGCAAGAGGCAAAATAATTTGCTTCAAGATAACCCATTCGCTTGCGCCCAAATCTTTGGCCGCTTCAAGCATTTTGACGTCAAAGCCATTTAAGCGGCTGTATACGCTCACGACCACAAACGGCAGACAGAATGTAATGTGAGCAACCAACAAGGTGAAGAATCCTAGTTGTGCTCCCATCACCAAAAACAGCGCTAGCAGCGAAATCGCCATAACGATGTCTGGAGACATCATCACGACAAATAGCATTCCGTTTACCACGCCCTTACCCTTAAAGGTATAACGAAATAGGGCAACAGCCGTTAAGCTACCAATGATGGTTGCTGCTGTTGCTGAAAAAATCGCAACATTTAACGAGTGCCACGCGGCTTGCATCAGGCTGTCGTTGTTGATCAAGGTTTCGTACCACTTTGTGGTAAAACCGCCCCATTTCATGCCAAATTTGTTGGCGTTAAACGAGTTAACAATCAAGACAATAATTGGTAAATACAAAAACGCATACACCAATGTCATAAAGCTAAATCTAACTGTACGGCCCATCAGTCTAGCTCCACTTTCTTATTCAATAATTTGCCCGCTCTGTAGTAGGCGTAAAGCATGATTGCCATCGCAATAGTTAGGGCGATACTGGTCGCGGCACCAAATGGCCAATCACGTGCGTTCAATACTTGGCTCTTAATGACGTTACCAATCAATAAGTTTTTCGCTCCGCCGAGTAGGTCAGAGATGTAGAACATACCTAATGCAGGCAGTAGCACCAATAAACAGCCTCCAATAATGCCAGGCATGGTCAGAGGGAGCGTTACTTTGGTAAATATCTGGAACTTATTTGCCCCTAAGTCTTGCGCCGCTTCCGTGTAGGTATGGTCTAACTTCTCAATCGCTGAGTAGAGCGGAAGTATCATAAACGGCAGCAGAATATAGACCAGACCAATCATTACCGCAGTTTCGGTGTACATCAATCGAATCGGTTTATCGATGATCTCCATTGCCATCAGCGATTTGTTCAAGATGCCCTGAGTACCCAATACGATTTTAAGGCCGTACGTACGAATCAGCGAGTTAGTCCAAAACGGAACAATCACCAGAAACAACATGATTGGTCGCCATTTCTCAGGCATTTTTGCCACGATGTAGGCAAATGGATAACCAATGACCAAACAGATCAGCGTCGCGACAATCGCCATGTAGAATGAGTGCCACAGTACCTTGGCGTACAGTGGGTCCATCAAGCGCACATAGTTGTCTAAAGTGAACGTCATTTCGATTAGATTAGCTTCATCACGTGTGAGGAAACTGGTACCAATAATCATGACGTTAGGGATCAGCACAAACAGTGTTAACCAACCAACAATTAGGGCAATGATGGCGTTTTGTAGATTAAGCTTCTTGCTTATCATTGAGTACCACCTCCCAGCTCTCAACCCAAGTGATTGCGACTTTTTGTCCAAGAGAGTGGTCCACATCGGGATCGTCTTCATTGAAGAATTCGCTAACCATCACACGCATACCTGATTCGAGCTCGATGACCGAGTCTAAGGTCATACCTTTGTAGGTTCGCTCAGTAACGTGACCAACAATGCCTTTTTGCTCAGACTCTTTGATCTCTTCGATACGTAAGTCTTCAGGGCGAAGAAGCACTTGTAGTTTGTCACCCGATTGCGCGTCTTGATCGTAGTAAACCACAGATTCAACACCTTCGATGTCTGCACGAATGCGCTTGTCATCTAAACGCTCGAGCATGGTCGCATTGAACACATTGATTTCGCCGATAAAGCGAGCGACGAACAAGTTCTTCGGTTCTTCATAGATCTCACGTGGAGAACCATCTTGCTCGATCACACCGTCACGCATAACGATAATGCGGTCAGACATAGAGAGTGCTTCTTCCTGATCATGTGTTACGAAGATGAAGGTAATGCCTAACTGGCGCTGAAGCTGCTTTAACTCAATTTGCATTTGTTTACGCAGTTTGTAATCGAGCGCAGAGAGAGATTCATCCAACAACAGGACTTTAGGTTTGTTCACAACTGCGCGCGCGATAGCGATACGTTGTTGCTGGCCACCTGATAGCTGATGGGGTTTACGCTGCGCCATTTTCTCTAGGCGAACCATGCGTAATGCTTCCATGACGCGAGGTTCGATATCCGCAGCCGGTTTTTTTTGCATACGCAGCCCAAATGCTACGTTCTCAAACACGGTCATATGTGGGAAGAGTGCGTAACTTTGGAATACAGTGTTGACATGCCTTTGTTCTGCAGGGACTGAGGTTACATTCTGATTATCAAGAATAATGTCACCTTGGTCAGCGGTTTCGAAACCAGCAATCATTCTAAGAACGGTTGTTTTACCACAACCCGATGGACCAAGGATGGTAAGGAATTCACCATGGTTCACATCTAAATTCAGATTACCGATGATTTCCTTACCATCGAAACTTTTACTAATACCAGTTAGACGAATAACTGGTTGTCCTGCTTTTTGTTTAGCGTTCAACGTCTGTTTTTCTCCCACAATGGTCATTATGTCGCGAGTTTTAGCGAAGACCCGTAGTTACACAAAATAGAGGCGCGCATCATAATCACCAAAATTGTGAAATCAAAGCATTTTCTTATCCTGAAACCGAAATATTTTTGCAGGTAAAAGTAAACTTTTCTTACCATACTCTCTCTATACCTTTTACACGCTTTGGAGTAGGGTATTTTTCTCTCTGAATCAGGAATCTAGGCTTTGTAAATGCGTTTAATGGTCAATTATCAACCATAAAGTCAAGAAAGCAAGTAATTGGCATGGATCTGATTTTGGAGTTTGAGGGGTTTCAGTATAATGTCTCTCACTTGCAACAAAGCATTAATCAACCAGTTTGCCTAGTCAGTTGATGAGGCATCGGACTTAGTAATGAATAACGACATAGAGAAAGATTTTAATTTAGGTGGAAGTATTGAGCGTGCGCTTGAAGGTAACTATGAGCTCAACGCTGGCGATGTTCTTAAAGAGGCATGGAATCACACGATAAAGAACTTCTTGTCCTTTTCTCCTGCCATCGTGTTGCTCATCGCGATTCAAGTCGCCATATTCGTCATCGCGTTAAAGCTACAACTTGGTGACCCATCGGTGATTTTTGATGCGGTTTTAGATCCTGAGTCATTCGACCCGAGCGTCTTCAGCGCGATCATGATTGCTAATTTCAGCTTTGAGGTCATCAGCGCACCAATCTATGCGGGAATCAGCCTTATGGCAATGAGTCACGCTGCCGGGCTATCAACCAAACCTCGACATATTGGTAAAGGTTTACAGTTCACCATTCCCGTTATCATTGCGACGCTGGCCAGTCTTGTTTTACAAGGGATTGCGGGAACATTGCTGCCGTTTCTGTCTTTGTACTTTTCTCTCGCGTTCAGTAATTCGATGTTACTCATTTGCGAAAAGAAAGTGCCGCCAATGCAGTCTTTACTGCTATCGCTTCGTGCTGTGAACAAGAAATTATTCCCGCTGCTGGGCATCTATTTCTTCATCGTGATTATGTTCATGGTTGGCGTAATGCTCTATGGCATTGGTTTGATTTTTGTTTTGCCTTTCTTCTTCCACGTTAAAGGCATCATTTATCGCAATATGTTTGGTATTAAACTGAAGATCATCGCTTCAGACCGTCCGAAAAATGGGGATGACAACGACAATGATTCACAAGTGTTCAATGCGTAAAAGTGAATTTATTGCTATTGCTACAGCTGGCCTATTAGCCAGCTGTAGTTTTTATGGCTACGAGAAAAACCGAATAGAAGAAGAGCGCCAAACTGCCTATCAAACCGAAACCAACAGTAAAGCAAAGGCTTTGGGGGCTGCGCCTGACTTCTCTGCAATTACTGAAACGCGCTTAAAGAAACAGGCGTTTTTCGATTATTTAAGGCCGGGTATCGCGCTAGAGAATGAACGCGTTAAAAAGGAACGCAAACGACTTGAAGCTATCCAAACGTCGTTTGATGCCGGTAATTTGACCTCATCTGAACTCAGCGATGCGAAACGCTTAGGGCGTCTCTACAACCTCAGTTTGACCGAAGAAGGCATTACTCAGAGTTGGCTTGATCAGATGCGCCACCGCGTTGATGTTATACCCGAAGCGCTCGTGTTGGTCCAAGCTGCTAATGAGTCAGCGTGGGGGACATCTCGCTTTGCGACTAAGGCAAATAACTATTTTGGTCAGTGGTGTTATAGCAAGGGATGTGGGCTTGTCCCTCTGAAACGTTCAGAAGGAATGACACATGAAGTGGCTAAGTTCGCCTCAGCCCAGCAGTCTATTCATGGGTATTTCATGAATGTAAACCGAAACAAAGCCTATCATGAGCTTAGAGAAATTCGATACCAGCGCCATTCACAAGGGGAAAGTCTCATAGACACAGAGGCGGCGATGGCACTTGCGAATGGACTATTGAAATACTCTGAGCGCGGTGAGGCATACGTCAACGACTTGCAAAGCATGATTCGTCATAATAAGCAGTTCTGGGAAGACAATTCTCAATCCAGTGCGCGTCGGTAGACCTTATAAGCACTGCCCGTTATCCAACTAAAACAACAAGACTATAAATTCAATGAAGAAACTATCGTTAGCCCTTTTGACCGCTGCAGTTGGTATTACCGCAGCGATGCCAAGTTACGCTCAAGAATATATGTTCACCTATTCAAAACTGTTTTCTCACATGAAGCAGAATGCGAAAGAAGGGCATGATGATGTAAAAGTGGGCTTCTTTTTCCTAAACGCGAATACCAAACAGTTGTGCAATATTGAAAAAGCTTGGATGGAAAAAGAAGAGCATTATGAGGAGTTGACGATTTCTCCTTACAACGAAGTGATTGTCCCTTTAGATAATAACCTCCGCTCGGCCAATCCTTTGGTATTTGTCCACACACCGATGGATATGCGTTGTGACTTCTCTATGGTTGTTATGACAAAAGAACCAATGAACGGAGAAGTAAGCTACGATGACGTTAAAATACTGTTGCCACAAATGCAGGTTATTCTAGAGCAATTAGGTGGCATGTTCGCGAGCTGGTTTACGCCTGACGTAGAAGGGGTAACGTTAGAGTTTCCAAATAAGCTAAATTCAACCATCCAGTTTTCTAATGGAACCACGAAACCTATCGTAGATGGTAAAGCACAAGTGTCGCTAGCTGAGATTGGTGAAGGTGGCACGATGACACTTCCGGCTGAAACGGCGAGAGTTCTTCCTTACCTACCAAAAGCAAACTAACCAAAAGGCCGCCCACGCGGCCTTTTTTGACTCTATTCCAATCAGTTTCCTCGTTCTTCATTCATTTTCCACCAAATTGAATCGAATTTTGCTTACCTATTTAACTGCAGACGTTTAATCCTCACCGAAAAGCTCGTATAATCCACGCCCCGAATATGACACGTTAGGAAGTCCTACTGTTGGCCTAGCCGACGATGTGAGAGCTCGCAATGACACAATTAGATACAAGAAAAGAAACCCTAGAATTCAACAAACTTCAAAAGCGCCTAAGAAGAAACGTTGGAAATGCTATTACCGATTACAACATGATTGAAGAAGGCGATGTTGTGATGGCATGTATCAGTGGTGGTAAAGATTCATTCGCGATGCTGGATATCCTACTGAACCTACAAAAAGCGGCGCCAATTAAGTTTGACGTTGTTGCGGTTAACCTAGATCAAAAGCAGCCAGGATTCCCTGAACACATTCTTCCTGACTACTTTGAAACGTTAAACATCCCATATTACATCGTGGATAAAGATACGTACTCGGTTGTAAAAGAGAAGGTGCCAGAAGGAAAAACGACGTGTGGTCTTTGTTCACGTTTACGCCGTGGTACGCTTTACTCGTTTGCTGAGAAGATCGGTGCTACGAAGCTAGCACTCGGTCACCACATGGACGACATCGTTGAAACCATGTTCTTGAATATGTTCCATGGCTCTCGTCTTAAAGCAATGCCGCCAAAACTACGTTCAGATGATGGGCGTAATGTGGTAATTCGCCCGCTGACTTACTGTCGTGAGAAAGATCTCATCAAGTACGCAGAACATAAAGCGTTCCCGATCATCCCTTGTAACCTTTGTGGCTCGCAAGAAAACCTGCAACGACAAGCAATCAAAGCGATGTTGATTGATTGGGATAAAAAAACACCTGGCCGCGTTGAAGCGATCTTTAAGTCCATTCAAAACGTCAGCCCTAGCCAACTGGCAGACAAAAACCTGTTTGACTTTGAAAACTTGCCGCTTGATCGTGATGGAGATAGAGAAGAGTATCAGTTTAGTGAAGCCATCGTTTCGTCAACCAACATTGACGAGTCCATGTTTATCGATGTGACAAATATCTAATTACAGATAAGCAAAGAAAAGGAAGATAATGATTATCTTCCTTTTTTGTTTCTGATGATTAAATAGCGGTTCTTGGATCAAGTGGGCTAATGTAACCCTGAGGCTTCAATGCCAAGACATCGCAGTTAATTTTATCGATGACGTGCTCAGCGGTATTACCGATAAACACCGCAGACAATCCAGTTCGTCCCGTTGTACCTATGATTACCATCGCGGCATTTAAGCGCTGGGCGACTTCAGGAATGATATCTTCTGGCAGTCCTTGTTCAACCACAGTCTGTTCATCATCATAACCGTGTTTTTGGCGTAGCGCTTTCATGGCGGTTAGGTGATGCCCACGCACAGCATCTGTATATGTTGCGGGATCGAATTCGGGTAATTCAATCGTGATATTAGCCGGTGTGACAGGGTAGGCGTTAACCAAATAAGGTTTGGCGCCCAAACGTTCGGTTAGGCTATTGAGCTGTTCAACCATGCTGTCGTTGAGGTTAAGGTGCGTTTCATTCTCCGAACCAACGTGAACCGAAGCGATGATGCTTGCGTCCTCAGGCCAATCTTGGTTTTTAACTAATAGAACAGGGCATGGACACTTTCGAAGTAAATGCCAATCCGTCGGAGTGAAGATTACCGATTCAAGAACATCGTGTTTGCGAGTTCCTTTGATCACGATGTCGTGTTCACCACCAAACACCTCGGCGATGATCGCTTCATATGGACGATTGTGCCAGACAACTCTTACATCGAACTCAACACCGTCGAGGAGATAATCTTGAGCAATCTTACGCATCCATTGTTCTCGTTGTCCGATAACGCCTCGACGCATTGCGTCACGCTCATCAATGGACAGCATGGATGTCATGTCATAGGAAAAATCATAAATGGATAGGAAAAAAGTCACCTGACTTGGTGAGCGACTTTTCGCAGCAAGCTGCATAGCGCGGGCTAATGCGGGTTGTTCATCTTTATTGATGTCAGCAACAACTAATATTTTATTATAGATGCTCATACGAACTCCTTTAGAAAGAGGAGGAACATATGATTAATGTAGCTTAGTTAGCGAAAGAGTTTTAGGAAAAAATGCAGGAATATGAGAGAAGTATGATGTAGCTCTATATCGAGAGGAGTAGAGCTACATCATTGAAGTTATTAAGATTCTGTAGAAACGCCAGCCAATTCCATCAACGCGTCGTGATCGAGAATGGTGATATATTTGCCTTTCACGCTCAGAATTTCTGACTTTTGGAAGCGTCCCAGGAGGCGAGAAATCGTCTCAACGGTCAAGCCAAGGTAGTTACCAATATCGCCACGAGTCATGGTTAAACGGAACTCACGTGGGCTGAATCCACGTTGAGAAAAGCGAGTCGAAAGGTTGTATAAGAATGCCGCTAGACGTTCTTCAGCATTCTTTTTCGAGAGCAAAAGGATCATCTCTTGATCGCCTTTAATCTCGTTACTCATCAAGCGCATAATTTGCTGACGAAGCTTCGGCATTTTGCCTGACAGGTCATCCAAGATCTCATAGGGGATCTCACACACCATAGAAGTCTCTAACGCTTGAGCAAAACTAGGGTGCGCATCATCAGTAATTGCATCAAAGCCGACCAAGTCACCCGCTAAGTGAAAGGCGGTAATCTGCTCGTCACCTTGTTCTGTGATCGTGTAGCTTTTGATAGTGCCTGAACGAATAGCGTAAAGCGATTTCAGCTCATCACCCGCTTTGAACAGTTCTTGTCCTTTCTGGATTGGCTTTTTACGCTCGATAATTTGATCAAGCTGATCAAGCTCAGATTCATTCAGAGTAAAGGGGATACAAAGCTGGCTGATACTGCAGTCTTGGCAATGGATGGCACAACCACCCGACTGGATTCGCTTTGTTGCAGGTTTTTCAGAAATCATAACAACCTTTCACTATTTGATATACATCAATATTTTAGCATTCCTTAACACTAATGGGTAGTGGAAAAAGACGCATAAAAACAGTGATCTAAAAAGTAATTGATAAGAGACTTAGTGCACCATAGCCGGTATATAAACCATAAATTAATAGCATAACTGCGACTATGTGACGGAATATGACGGAATTTTGCAGCCTATGTAACACACTTGCACTGTGCCCAACAGCAAGCATAGCGGGGAGAGTGCCCAGTCCAAACATGAGCATCACAAGTGCACCGCTTGCAGCGCTACCGGAGACGGCAGACCATGTGAGAGTGGAGTAGACAAGTCCACATGGCAACCAACCCCAGATGAAGCCGAAAGGGAGTGCATGTATTGGACTTTTGAGCGGCAACAAAGATTTTCCTGCGGGAGAAATACGCTTCCACAGTAATTGGCCAAGTTTTTCAATATACAGAAGACCATGCCACCAACGCCCGATGTAACATGCAAGCAGCACCATAAAGAGTGCCGCAAACAATCTTAACCAAGCAAGTGCATCATTGAGTTGGCTGACTTGGGAGATGGATGAAACAGCACCTCCAACCAGCGCACCAATCACAGCGTAACTAGTTATACGGCCAAGATTGTAGAACAGGGGGGTGAGCTTGGAAGGCGCATTTTGGCCAATAGATAACATGGAGGCTATGCCCCCACACATCCCCATGCAGTGGCCGGCACCAACTAAACCAATAACAAGAGCGCCAATCCAATCAGGGGTCATTGAGGCTTCTTCTCGTTACTCTGCTTCTCGTCTTCATCGAACAGTATGTTGTGGCCTTGTCTTTCAAGGTCTTCAAACTGTTCACTTCGCACTGCCCACAAGAATACCGCGACAGCGACGCAGACCAGTACAATGGCGATCGGAATGAGGATATATATGCTTTCCATCTATTTACCTTGTTCTTTGAGCAAGCGAAGAGAGTTCGATACTACAATAATTGAGCTCGCAGACATACCGACAACCGCAAAATATGGAGCAACCAGTCCTGCCACAGCTAAAGGCAGAATCAGTAAGTTGTACCCTAGAGACCATGCCAGATTTTCACGGATGATTTTTCGTGTTTGCAGGGCAAGTTGGCGCGCTTCAAGAATACGTTCTAGATGATCGCCAAGGAGCACCATATCAGCAGACGCTTTTGCTACATCGGCACCGCCACCCATGGCCACAGACAGATGAGCGCCTGCCAATGTTGGGGCATCGTTTATGCCATCACCAATCATCATGGTAATGTCTCGCTCATCTACCTGTTTGAGGCACTCGAGTTTGTCTTGCGGTTTCGCTCCGGCAATCACTGTTTCTATACCTATTTCTTTAGCGACGACATCTGCGTTGGCCTGAGAATCTCCTGTCAGCAAGGTGATTTTTATTCCTGATTTCTTAAATCGTTCAATAAAGGATTGAGCTTCCTTGCGAATCGGGTCTTGGTAGCGGAAGGTGGCGATGTGGGCGCCATCAATAGAAAGGTAGACTGAATTAGGCTCAGCAAAAGCACTTTCACCAAGAATATAACTGGCGCTGCCAATTTTTACTTGCTTGCCTTGATAGGTACCTTCAATACCCGAACCAATCACATTCTCGACATTATCAACAACAGTCTGTTTGTCACTGTAGCGCTTGAACGCTCGAGCAATTGGGTGATTTGCATGAGCTTCGAGTGCTGCTGCTATCGCGAGCGCTTTTGATTCAGTCACATCGGCGATGAGGTCAACTTTACTGATCACAATATCGCCGTGAGTCAGCGTCCCTGTTTTATCTACAATAAGGTGATTCACCTTACACAGTGTTTCAAAGACATGACTTTTACGCAGCAAGATACCGTAGTTACCCATTCTCGAGGTCGCACATGTCAGTGCTGTCGGCGTCGCTAAAGATAGAGCGCAAGGACAAGTTGCGACAAGCACAGAAAGCATGATCCAAAACGCATCATCTGGGTTTGCTTGATGCCAGTAATACCAGGTTCCTGCTGCAATCACCAAAATGATGGCAACAAAGTAACGTGCAACAATATCGGCAATTTCAGCAATCTTTGGCTTGGAGAGTTGCGCCTCATCCTGCAGGCGAACAATGTTAGAAATCATTGAATCCGCTTTTGAAGAGGTAACTTCCAGTTCGAAAGACTCTTCTCCGTTCAACGTACCCGCGTATACATGATCATCAATCGTTTTTACAACGGGGACAGACTCTCCAGTCAACATTGATTCATCAATATGGACTCGTCCGGAAATAATCTTTCCATCTGCAGGTACGTGCTCTCCGGGTAGAACTCGAATTCGGTCTCCCAACTTAAGTGTTTTGACAGGGACTTGATCGCCATCCAACTTGGTTGCAATTGCAGGTATCAACTTTAGCAAGTTACCACTGGCTGCCGCCGCTTTTCTGCGCGCGCGCATTTCTAGGAAGCGTCCGACCAGCAAGAAGAATGCGAACATTGAGATTGATTCAA
This sequence comes from Vibrio sp. MarTm2, assembly GCF_027587055.1. Classification (NCBI taxonomy): domain Bacteria; kingdom Pseudomonadati; phylum Pseudomonadota; class Gammaproteobacteria; order Vibrionales; family Vibrionaceae; genus Vibrio; species Vibrio sp. MarTm2. The sequence goes on from NZ_JAPPTK010000006.1 coordinate 186,985, forward strand.
AGAAGACTTCGCCTTTCTCTGTGACGGTTGCCACTAAACTGGCTAAATAGGCAAAGATCATAGCGATCGACACGGGAACATCCATGCCCAATGTTCTGCTTCGAATGCTTCGCCAAGCATTGATATAAAAAGGTAGGGCAGAGTAGAGCATCACAGGAGTCGCAAAGATTAAGCTCACCCAGCGGAAGTAGTTTTTAAATTCGGGTTCAAGATCGCCAAACACTTCGAGGTAAAGCGCGACAGCGAGCATCATAACTTGCATGGTCGCAAGCCCAGCTATACCTAAACGATACAGGTACTGCTTCATTTGCTGATGATAAGCTGCCTCTTGCTTGTCGGCTTCAAAAGGCGCCGCTTTATATCCTAATTGGTGAATAGCAGACAACAGTTCACTGAGGCGAGTCTTGCGTTTATCCCAGGCAAGAATCGCACGGTTAGTCGTTGTATTAACACGAATCGATAGGACACCTGATTTGTTAGAGACTTGTTTTTCAATTAACCAAGCACAAGCAGCACAAGAAACGCCATCAAGTGAAAGAGTGACTTCTGCTCTGTCATCGGCATTTCGGACAAACTCTGATTGGACATCTTCATTGTCGTAGTGGATAAGTGCTTGTAACTGCTCTGGTACTAGGTCCGCTTTTTCGGCTGGAGCCGTACGATATTGGTAGTAGGAAACGAGGCCGCTATCAACGATCGTCTGCGCGACCGTCTCACAGCCTGGGCAACACATTTCTCTGATTTCACCAAGGATTTCTACTTTAAAATCCGTGTTGACTGGTACATCTTCACCGCAGTGATAACAGGATTTACACATAGACACCGACTAGTTTTCTAAATAAACAGGGGTTGATGATGGGAAAGTGACACGACCTTGTACTAGCCATTTCTTATCGTGGCCAGTTAGCTCAATAAACCATGGGCCTTGAAGTTCAGCGTCCAAGTTTAGCCGGTAGAATCCTTGTGCATCAGAGGTAAGAAGTTGTGAGAAGTCTCGGTCTGGCAATGTGCGATGAGCAAACATCGCAGTAAGTGCTGGATAATGGTCTAGCTGACCTTTTTCAAATTGAATAATAACAGTGTTACCTTCTGAGGACACTGAAGCACTTAAGCCGAGATCTTTGGCGACATTGATTTTAGAAATATCAATGTTGATGCCTTTTCCTTTTTTATAGTAATCCTCAGTGACCAATGACACAGAGTTCTGAGAAAAAACGATGACCGTGATGATCGTCCATACAACAACAGTGAGTGGCAGAATAATAAGAAACCACGGCCAAAACTGCTTATACCAAGGCTTTACCATAAAAAAGTTCTCAATTAATAAAATAGAATCAGGGATTTAACTCTAAAGGAAAGACAGCCCCTTTGCCATCGATAGAAAGTAAGGGGCTGTTATTGAAATGTAACTTATTGTTCCGAGTTGCTTAGACTCCAAACATAAGCTGAAACAAGCTGAACTTTGTCTTCACCTAGAATGTCCTTCCAAGCTGGCATTACGCCTGAGCGACCGTTCATCACTGTTTCGGTTACGTCCGCACGTGAACCACCAAATAGCCAGTCTTGGTCAGTTAGGTCGGGAGCACCCACTGCTGGGTTACCTTTACCATCTGTACCATGACATGCCGCACACACAACGAAACGAGCTTTACCAGCCTCTGCTTCTCTCGCGTTAACAGAACGACCAGATAGGCTTAGTGTGTAGCTTACTACTTCTTTCACACCTTGCTCACCAAGTGCATCTTTCCAAGCTGGCATTTGACCAATGCGGCCCTGCATAACAGTCGTTACGATAGCTTGCGGTTCACCACCATATAGCCATGCATCGTCAGTTAGGTTAGGGAAGCCCTTAAGACCGCGAGCATCAGAACCGTGACATTGAGAACAGTTTTGTAGGAAAAGACGTTGACCTACTTTAACTGCTTCCGAGTCAGCTGCGATTTCTGGGATAGGACGAAGCTCGTCAGTACCGTTTACGTGCGCAAGCTTTTTAAACGCTTCACCGAAGTAGGCATCAGCATCATCAAGCTCTTTAGCGAACTGGTTAAGTTGCTTGTTACTTTGCGCTGCAGCAATCGACGCCTTTGATTCTTCAACAGTGCGTACAGTTTGGTCTGAACTTGTCCAGCCTAGTACACCCTTGAAGCTACCTAAACCTGGGTAAAGCGTTAGATAGATTGCAGCGAAAATAAACGTACCAACGAAAAGGTAAGTCCACCACTTAGGTAGTGGGTTATTCAGTTCACGAATCCCATCGTATTCGTGCCCCATATCTGCACCTTCTTCAACGCCCATTTTATCTTTAAGGCACCAGAAAAGTAGTGCAGCACAGCCGACAAGTGTCCCGACTGTAATGATGATTATCCAAAGACTCCAAAATGTCGTCATTGCTTAGTCACTCCTTGTTCTTTTGAAGGCGCTTGCTCTTCATCAGCGAAAACAAGGTTTGCAGCTTCGTCAAATCGAGCTTTTCGACTCTTGCCGTAAGCCCACCAAACTACACCTAAAAAGCTAACGAATAGCACTATGGTCCAAATACTGTGAATAGTACCGATATCCATAACTACCTCCTTATTTACTTCATCGCGTGACCAAGAGACTGAAGATAAGCGATGATGGCATCCATCTCTGTCTTACCTTCTACTTCTTTAGACGCATTTGCGATCTGTTCATCAGTGTATGGAACACCAAATTGATCACGGAAAATAGTCAGTTTCTTCTGAGTGTCCTTACCATCAAGAACATTTTCCTCAAGCCATGGGAAACCAGGCATGTTTGACTCAGGAACCAACTCGCGTGGATCGATTAAGTGAACGCGGTGCCACTCATCAGAGTAACGACCACCAACGCGTGCTAGGTCTGGACCTGTACGCTTAGAACCCCATAAGAACGGGTGTTCGTATACACTTTCACCAGCAACAGAGTAGTGACCGTAACGCTCCGTTTCAGAACGGAATGGACGAATCATTTGGCTGTGACAAACGTTACAACCTTCACGGATGTAGACGTCACGACCTTCCATTTCAAGCGCTGTATAAGGACGTAGGTTCTCAACAGGCTCAGTGGTTTGTTTTTGGAAAATCAGCGGAGTGATTTCTACAAGAGCACCCAAACTGATTGCAAAAACGATAAGAATCGCTAGTAAACCGACATTGCGTTCTACAATTTCGTGGCGATTGTTAGAATTAGAACTCATTCTTTAATCTCCTTATGCCGGTTGTGGGATAGCTTTTAGGCTATCTTTAGGCGCTGTTACCGTCTTGTACGTGTTGTATGCCATTAGGAACATACCAGCTAGGAAGATGAAACCACCTAGGAAACGTACAAAGTAGAACGGGTAAGACGCTTGTACAGATTCGACAAAGCTGTACGTCAACGTACCGTCTGAGTTGACCGCACGCCACATTAGACCTTGCATTACACCAGAGATCCACATCGCAACGATGTAAAGAACGGTACCGATTGTTGCCAACCAGAAGTGCGTATTGATCATGCTAACAGAGTACATGCGCTCTTGGCCGAACAAGCGAGGGACTAAGTGGTATACCGAACCGATAGATACCATAGCAACCCAGCCTAATGCACCAGAGTGTACGTGGCCGATAGTCCAGTCGGTGTAGTGAGACAGCGCGTTAACTGTCTTGATAGACATCATTGGACCTTCAAACGTAGACATACCGTAGAACGATAGAGAAACGATTAGGAAACGAAGGATTGGGTCATAACGCAACTTATGCCAAGCACCAGAAAGCGTCATAATACCGTTGATCATACCACCCCAAGACGGCGCGAACAGAACCAGTGACATCACCATGCCTAGCGACTGAGTCCAATCTGGAAGCGCAGTGTAATGTAGGTGGTGAGGACCAGCCCAAATGTATAGAGATACTAATGCCCAGAAGTGAACGATAGACAAACGGTATGAATAAACAGGACGTTCAGCTTGCTTAGGAACGAAGTAGTACATCATGCCTAGGAAACCCGCTGTCAGTAGGAAACCTACTGCGTTGTGTCCGTACCACCACTGAACCATCGCATCCACTGCACCAGAGTAGATCGAATACGATTTACCCATAGAGACAGGAATAGCCATGCTGTTCACGATATGAAGAACCGCGACAGTGATAATAAAGGCACCGAAGAACCAGTTTGCTACGTAGATGTGGGAGGTCTTACGAGTAATCAATGTTCCGAAGAACACGATAGCGTAAGAGACCCATACTACCGCAATGGCAATATCGATAGGCCATTCTAGTTCAGCGTACTCTTTACCTGAGGTAAAACCCAACGGTAAAGTAATCGCGGCTGCTAGGATGATTGCCTGCCAACCCCAGAAGGTGAAGGCGACAAGAGGGCCACCAAATAGACGAGTTTGACAGGTACGCTGTACAACGTAATAAGACGTTGCGAACAGGGCACTTGTACCAAACGCAAAAATAACCGCATTAGTATGCAGAGGACGTAAGCGACTGTACGTCAACCACGGCGTATCAAAGTTTAGCTGTGGCCAAACTAATTGAGCGGCAATCAAAACACCAACAGCCATACCGACAATACCCCACAAAATAGTAACCAGGGTAAATTGACGAACGACCGTATAGTTGTAGTTTTGTTCAAGCTGCTTTTCTTGGCTCATTTGCATGCTTCCAATTTCTAATTAACTACACTTTACTTCCAACACGACACATGTCGTAATGCCACCCAAATCATTAAGGAAATTCGCACCGATAACTTCGGTTAAATCTTCTTGCTGATTTTTAAAAAAAGTGGCATTTTCAGCCGCCAACTATACTGCATTTAACAATTCAATGACAGAGTAGTAACCTTACAGTCGGTCAGGTTTTGGCCTTTTATTTTAAAACTTTGAAGTTTGTTACACGGAGAACACCACAGTATGGCTGCCGAAAAACTCACAAGAGGCCGTTTTGTTCAAATAATCATCATGTTAACCATACTTATTGCAGCGTTTATTTGGCGTACTGTTGACCATCAGAAAGTGATAAATGTGGCTTGTAGCATCGACGAAAAATGTACTTTTTTTGTAAATGACTTTCGTTTCTATGCGACTCTTTCAAAGCAAAATATAAAACTGGAAACGGACGAAAACGATTGGCGGGTTCGACTAATCGATAGCGACGAAATATTGCCAAGAAATGGAAACATATATCTCATCAATTTAAGTCCAGAAATTGATGAAATAACATTCCAACTATCTTTAAAAAATGCGAATATCGACCGTTACGTCAGTATTAAAAGCAGATAAATGGATTTTAAGACCCACATTACTCATCGGCTTAATGAGCAAGAGGCCATAGAGGAACTGAGCAACAAAATTTGCCGAACTAACTTAGTGAGCATAATTTGCTACTTCACACAGAATTATGGCGCTGAGAAACTCAGATTGGCTTTTAGAAATTACTTTCCTCAAGTTTCAATCACTGGATGCTCTACATGTAAGGGGTTGATGACAGAACGGGGATTACACTTTGGCTCAGTCATTGGCGTAATAGCAATCTATGATTCTAATTCAACCGCCTATGGAAGTGGCGTAGTTTCTATTGAAGATAGGTCGGTCATAGAAGAAGCAACAAGGGCAGCGATAGATGTGGCTCTCCGTAAAGCCGAACGAGTAGGAGAGGTACCTAGTTTCGCGATCATTCATAGTACGCCGGGCATTGAAGAAAAATTAATCAGCGCATTTGATAATGTATTCAAAACGCCTATCCCTATTATCGGTGCTACGGCGGCAGACAACGCTATCAAAGGCCAATGGTCAATATTTAACGAAGACGAATCAACAGGCCAAGGAATTTCAATTCAGCTACTTTTCCCTTCCAAACCGCTCACCACAGGCTTCAGCGCGGGTTACTCGCCGACGAAGTACCAAGGCTTGATTACCAAGTGTAAAGACAGAGAAATCATAGAAATTGACCATATGCCTGCCCAAGAAAGATATCGTGGCTGGATTTCAGAGCATTCAGGGGAAGACATTCCCGAATGGTTTAAGTTTCAGGTTGTGACTCAATACCCGCTAGGAAGAATAGCAGGCACGTTATACAACCAACCTTACTTTAAGCTGTCACATCCGATAAATGTTACGGATGAACAAGGCATTCTCTTGTTTACCAATGTAAATCAAGGTGACGTTGTTACTCTTATGTCTGGTGATAGACAACAGTTAATCTCTCGACCTGCAAGAGTGATTCGAGAAGCAAGACGTCAGTCAGAGCTCAATACGCAACTTACGGGCGCTATTTGTGTGATTTGTGCCGGAGCAATGCTTCATTTAGAGGAAGACATGGGCAAGGTCTATGACAAAATAAAACACGAGATGGGTGATATTCCATTTATTTGTCCGTTCACGTTTGGTGAACAAGGCCGCTTTATCAATGGTGACAATGGTCATGGAAATCTAATGATTTCGGCAGCAACTTTTTACTCAGATTAGAACAAATTTATGAGTCTAAAATTACAAGAACAGCTACAAGAAGCGCTAATTGAACTAAAGCAGAGCCAAGCGCGAGAGGCAAAGCTAGCCGAAGAGAACCGCGCCATTTTAGACGCAATAGCAAGCATTACGGTCGCATCAGACAAACAACAAATATTCACAGAACTCAAAAAAGTCCTATCACTCTATATCAACTTTTCAGACTTTTTGGTGTTGAGTAAACCAAGCAAAAACGAACACGCGTATCATACTTTACTAGCGTCGAGTTCGTGCTTTCAAAATCTAGCCTGGCAGGATCAAAGCCGCTTCAAACGCGCATTATCTGGTGAAAGCATCATTCTATACGAACCAAATAATGCACAAGAATTCAGCCATTTGAGCGGTAATACAGACTACGACATTAATTCCGCGTTGATAACTGGTGCACAGGGCACGATTACCGATTCCATCATCGTACTGTTGGGAGAAGAAGTAGGGCAGTTCACACTCGAGTCACGTGACACCCTGTCACGTTTTAGACCCTTACTGGAGCGTGCTCTTATAGATATCGAAAGAACTGAGCAGCTCCAACAGCTTGTTGACATTAAAACGCGCCAATTAAAAACGGCACAAGTTCGAGCAGAGCAAGCGAACCAAGCGAAATCACGCTTTCTTGCCATGATGAGCCATGAACTCAGAACGCCGCTCAGTGCAGTCCTAGGATATGTCGACGTCCTTTTGGCTGATTCAAAGTGCGATCATCAAATAGAAATCTTGGAAAAGATGGAATCATCAGCAGAGCTTTTGTTGGTGCTAATTAATGACATTTTGGAGTTATCTAGAATAGAAAGTGGTGAGTTTCGAATCAAATGTCAGTGGGTAAATTTGAAAAACGAACTCGAGTTTATGCTAGAGCACTTTTACGCACTATCGGACGCTAAAGGTTTGAAATTAAATGTAAACCTTGACATTGATGCTCATCATTCTGTTTGGGTTGATCCGGCAAGAATCTTACAGATAGTTTTCAACTTGCTAGGTAATGCAATCAAATTTACTCACGCTGGTCATGTATCTTTGAATGCAGAAGTCACTAGCCAAGAACTTATCATCGAAGTCGAAGATACTGGTATTGGTATTGATTCTTCTCGTATCGAGACAGTGTTTAACCAGTTTAAACAAGCAGATGACTCCATCACTAGGCGCTATGGTGGCAGTGGACTTGGCTTAACCATATCAAAACACTTGGTCACTTTAATGAACGGAAGCATACGCGTTGAAAGTGAAAAAGGGAAAGGTTCTAGGTTTAAAATAAAATTACCTGTATCGGTTAAATCTGGGCATGAGTTGACGCAGCCGCGACTTTCAAAGAGCCACGGCACACGGCCATTGTCAGTGTTGGTAGTAGAAGATACACTGACAAACCAAATGGTTTTAAAATTACTACTAGAGCGGCTCGGACACAAAGTAGCTATCGTCAACGATGGCAAAAAATCAGTCAAATACATCAAGGAGAACATGGGAGCAGTAGATCTGATTTTTATGGACGTCTCAATGCCTGTCATGGATGGACTTACCGCAACCAAAGAAATCCGAAAGTTTTGTAGACATACGCCCATTATCGCTTTGACAGCCCACGCAATGGAGCAAGATAAACAGGCATGTTTGAACTCGGGAATGAACGCATTTGTCTCGAAGCCTATAAGAGGTAAAGAAATACAACGTTCAATAGAATCTGTTTGGGGAGATCCTAATAAGCACGGACATTAATCTTGATTAATTGTTTGTGTTTATTAGGTATTTTATGGTAAATGCAGTTATGTTTAATCCTAGAAGAACAATGGGTGAGGCGTTTGTATTGAGAATGCATTAATTAACATAACCTTTATTTAACATAATATACATAATGCGCACTGTGCTATAGCTTCGTTAGGGCTGCCAATCCATATGGTTAAACCCACGCAAGCTATTGATATACCGCGCAAATTCAGCTCGTTAAACTTTTTTGCTATGCTGTTCCAAAGCGTTTGTGCCTCGTAGCTCTTTGCTTTATCGGCTGCTAGGTACACTAAAACCATTTCTTTATCTGCACCGACTTCATCAGCTAGATAAAGTGCTTCATTTTCAGTTAGATAGCATCGTCCTTTTCTAATATCAGACAACTTTTGCACGCTTATCCCTAAATCATGTGCAATTTGCTTGTCTTGTACATAACTTTTAGTCATCTTATAGGAGTCTATTAGTTGGTTGATGTACATTTACGCGCATTAACTTCATTCTACGTTGCTGTTCTGCAGATTTCATCTGCTTTATTATAGCGACCATGCACGCTGGCTCTGCTTGTTGATCATTAGCTGGCCATTCTGTTTAGACAAGCTGCACCTATATTGAACCTGCTCTCAAGTGATTGTCATCGCTTTACCCAATACCGCTCACTCGCGATAACAAAACTTAGGCTAATCGGATAGCAGCCCTTGTCGACAGTCCATCAAACGAAACTCAATATTGTGATTGAACTTCACGACCATCTCTGTAAATGGCACAACTGAGTTAAGCTCCATCAAGGCACCATCGTTTAGTTCGTTTCAAATTTCACAGAGTAAATGGCCTTGCCGACACAATTGTCTACAGCGAGCAAAGTTGATTAAGTGACGGCGTCACATAGCTTACATCAAATTACTATATTGTCTCGCTATGACACAAGTCTTTATCTGACCTTTGTTATGTTTTTGATTCGGTTATTTAATTTAGCGACTATGTTTTATATCGTTTGTAAGTTGAAATTTAGTTATAGTGCCTTATGGTATATCCCCAATATAATGTGAGTGAACAAACGCGTTTAACTATTTGCGTTAGATAAGCCAATTCGACCCGGATGTTTGGCCCGTAATTCATTGAGAGCACTTGGTGGCATTTGAACATGAGCAAACCAAAAGGGTTTATGCTTTTCGACAAACGCATCACTTCGATCAAGCATATCAAAAATGGCATATGCTTGGCCTTGTGCAAGCGCTACACCAAACTCACTTCGCTCTAAGATTGGGCGTTCTTCAAGATCATCCAAGAGCGCATTTTTTAAGTGTACCGTATTTGGCCCCCACTCTATTTCCTCTATGACTTTTCGAGTAATCGCATTATCCAAATTAACTAATAACTTGGGCAGAAGATTTAAATTAGGAGTAACTTCTGCGCAGGCGTAGTATTCGTCTCTTAGGTTGTTTTCACGGTAATAACGCATCTTCTCAACCAATGCATCCTCGAACAGTTGGGGAAAATGATTCACTACCGCGAAGTTCCCAATCGTTCTTAGAACCCCGAGCAAGACCCCCTGTTCCGGATTTTTAACCCCTGCCTTATCCAAACGCATTTGCGTCACGTTTGCAGTCAAAATCATGTGTTGCCATAGTTTAGGAGCAATGTTTTTTGTTAGTGGATTGTGCCACCGCAAAATAGGTTTAACCATTAAGATGGGCAATAGTACTCGGCAGTTTTCAGTACCTAAAGTGCCGATCGCGACTTGAGGCTCACTGATTCCGCGAGCCATCTTGCCAATTCGGGCACAAAACTTGGGATCGTTAACCAGCATCAGTAGGTTGTTTCGTAGCTGGTTATCATTAATTGGGAGTACGGTTAGTTTGCTGTAACTGGCAGACGGAGAATAGGCAATGCTTGAGAAGTACGAGAAATCTGGAAAACGTCCAAAAAGTTTAATTGCCGGCATATTTAAGAGTGTATCGTTAATCAGTTGCTCTGCATGTTTCGTAACGTCATCAACGACATTGCCCAGGATTCGTTGCTTATCTTCAGCCGCTTGCCTTCTTTCCTGGACTCGCTCGCTTTCACACTCCAAGAGCAAACGTTGGTTGTTCGTGATACGTTCTTCTTCTTTTAAAATTACACTGTCACAAAACTCGCTTTGACGACTGAGTGTCGCGTCCACATCGGACTGATCAAGAATATATTTGAGGCTAACCAACCACTTCGCATGACGCTCTCGCGTAAGGTGGTTAACTTTTTGGGCTATCGCTAACGCTTCGCTATTGTATTTCTTATTTGTTACTAACAAAGTGAGACTTCGGTTCAATAAACATATTAATAATTTAGCACACATTCTCTGTGTCTATTCATTCGTTTGCAACATGAATTCTCAAATATTTCTCTGGTGTACGGTATCTGAACTTTTCTCCCTTCTTGATGAGATGCTTGCTTACTTTGCAAATTTTAAAATCTCCATTCGTGTTAACCATAGTGACAATCGCATGATATTTAGAGTGTTTGAATTCGATGAAGACATTGCAATACCCAGGCAGGCTATGTTTGGCTATTTGTGTTTCAATTCTGGCTTTAAGTTTTTTTGCAATGACGTTCCATTCTGAATCATCTGCACAGTGTGCGTTAGTTGACAATAGCAGACTTAATATTAAGATATTTGTTTTCATACATTCACCTCAGAGACGAGTCTACCAAGAGTCTGAGATAAATGTGGGAAGAAGGAAATGGAACTGAAGGGAAAATTCTCTTATGTGTAATTGACAGGTTTGTCACCCACGTTTTTTTGTACCTTTACTTTTAAATCCTTGATGTGGAAATACATTGCGGATTCTTTGCTGCACTTTTTTAGGGATTTCCTTGCTGAAAACCAGTTTGGTTCCCGTTCGAAGTTGATACACCTTAAGCTCACCAGTAAAAGGGGCACGCTCAGCTATATCAACAACGTTGTGCTTAAACGTTGGAGGGAAATGCCCCTTTTCGGTTACGATCTTCCCGTTTGAAAACTTCACCTTCAACACAGGTCTATCGACTGCAACTAGCCAAAAAACAACCACAGCAGCAATCAAAATGACATACAGCATCCCTACTACTCCTTAATCCAATAACTTCGACAAATCTTCTTTAAGACTACTCACCGTTTTACTTGCTTTCTCGCTTCTTGAAGCCTCTGACAGCAAGTATTCAATTGCGTCGGACAACGTGCATCCTAGCTCGTTTGCTCGATAGGACAGTTTTTCCCAAACCCGATAGTCTAGGTCGATCGATTTTTTCTTGGTATGAATCTGTTCAGCGTTAAAGTGTCTTTTACGCTTCGCTCGAATGGCTTGTTTGAGTTTGTTATCTAACTCAAGTGACATGTGGTTTTCAATCCACTCTAAAACTTGAGTTGGCTCATGCTCGATATTGCGAAGCTCATTGATAGCGGCTTCAGCTTCACTTGAATCTATGTGTCGAGTGATGGCTTCACCAGCCTTCCATTTGTTGATTAAATAGGTCCACTTCCATCCACATTCTAGATTTTCAAGCTGTTGATATTTCATGAGTAACAATGTTCCATTGAGTTTCTAGTGACAGCGTAACTGTATTAAGCGCTCGTTACAATCCCCATTGTAATCGAAAAGCGATCCAGATCATCAGATTAAATTACCAGTATCTCATCATTGGCTTTTTCTATATAATTTCGCGCATTTAGAGATTAACGAACCAATTTGATGAAGCAAGAAAGCTGGCGTTCAGTAACGCCTCAGTACTCCCAATATGACGGAATTCTAAAGCGATTTAATGAACTGGATCTTGTCAAATTTATCGACATTCAACCCCGACTCAAACAATCTATAGACACCTTTTCTAGAATCAGTGGCTATACGCGCGCACTCATCATTAACTCGATTGACAATGCTTTCTACCGGCACTTGATAAAAGAAGCTATAGAACAACATACACACAATGAATGTGTTCATGTGACTGAATCACTCACAGCCGAATCTTTACTTGGTTCATACTCATGCGACGATGACGGACAAATTACTGTTCGCCATAAGGGGCTACTTGATCGAGCAGATGGTGGGTTTCTCGTCATACCTGTTAACTTAATTCTAGCAAACCCCGCGAGTTGGCAAGCGCTCAAAACCGTTCTTTTAGGGCAACCTATCTCGCCGCTGAATGCAAATCCACGCAAGGTTGCCACCCTAGTTCCAAGCCAGACCTATGATGTAAAAGTAGTCATTGTTGGCGACCGACATCAAATCTCAGATCTTGAGTATTTAGATGACGAGCTATACAGCGGCATAGCCATGTATACCGAAATCGAAAACGAGATAGCTTTTGGTGAAGAGTCATGTGAAAAGCTGTTGGGTTTCATTCGATGGATTCTTACTACCTATCAACTCCCTACGCTGACATTTGGCGCGTTGCATCGACTTTTGGTCGCAGGAGCTCGATATACCGAAGATCAGGAGTATATGCCTATCGAAATACTTTGGTATCTCGCTCTTTTCCAAGAGTCTTTGCTTTCGTCGTCAGGTAATGTCCTTGATGAAAATGACATCTCAAACGCTGTAAACAACAAGTACCATCGTGAGGCTTATCTTCCTGAACGCGCTCTTGCTGACATCACCGACGGGCAAGTTATCATAGAAACACAAGGCGAATGCGTTGGTCAAGTTAACGGGTTGACCGTCATCGATGTGCCTGGCCACCCGATGTCATATGGAGAGCCCGCTCGAATCTCTTGTGTTATCCATTTTGGTGACGGTGATATTTCAGACGTTGAACGCAAAGCGGAGCTTGGCGGTAATCTACACGCGAAAGGTATGATGATTATGCAAGCCTTCGTGAGTAGCGCATTGCAGTTAGAGGAACCGTTACCCTATTCTGCTTCTGTGGTGTTTGAACAGTCTTACAGTGAAGTCGATGGTGACAGTGCAACTCTCGCCGAGTTATGCACATTTGTCAGTGCTTTGTCTGAGATCCCAATTAATCAACAAATTGCAGTCACCGGCGCGGTAGACCAATTTGGACGAGTCCAAGCTGTAGGCGGCTTGAATGAAAAAATCGAAGGCTTCTATCACGTATGTAAACATCAAGGGCTGACCGGCGAGCAAGGTGTGATTCTTCCAAAATCTAACCTAAAGCATCTTGCACTGAATCAGGATGTGGTCGATAGCATTAAACAGGATCAGTTTCACATCTGGTCTGTATCAACTGTCGATGAAGCTATCCCTCTCATCATGGGCAAACCTTTCCGCGGTGATGATGAAGAAAGCGTCATCAACAAAATCGCGCAACGAATTGAAAACTTTGAAAAACACGAACACCCACAAGGAATTGTGGAACGCTTCAAAAACTGGTTTAGATAATGTAAATATTCATTAGATTCAGACTGGTTGGAGTTGTTTAGCGTACACGTGTTCACTAAGATGCGACTATCAAATATTGGAGTCATTGATAATGCAAAACAAACGTGAATCATATAACCGTGAAGATCTTCTAGCGTCGAGCCAAGGCGAGCTTTTTGGCCCTGGATATCCTCAACTGCCTGCACCAAACATGCTGATGATGGACCGCATCACCAAGATGTCTGAGACTGAAGGTGATTTTGGTAAAGGTCTTATCCTTGCGGAGTTAGATATCACACCTGACCTGTGGTTCTTTGATTGCCACTTCCCCGGTGACCCTGTAATGCCAGGTTGTTTAGGACTGGATGCAATGTGGCAGCTTGTTGGCTTCTTCCTTGGCTGGGTTGGCGGCAAAGGTAAAGGTCGAGCTCTAGGTGTTGGCGAAGTTAAATTTACGGGCCAAATCCTACCGACAGCGAAAAAAGTGACTTATGAAATTCACATGAAACGCGTAGTTAACCGCAAGCTAGTTATGGGTTTAGCTGATGGTCGTGTTCTTGTTGACGGTAAAGAAATCTACGTAGCAAAAGATTTAAAAGTTGGTCTTTTCCAAGACACATCTGCGTTCTAACGCAATCCTTTTTAAGACGACTCTTCGGAGTCGTTTTTTAGTCCCTGATAATTTAGTTATAGTGCGCCAAACTACTCTTTATCTTGCTCTAATAACGGTTAAAGCCCCTTTCGGGGCTTTATTCCTATATGTATGTGGATTTGAGTCGTTATTTGTAGAGACCAGATTGTTTATCTTCTCTGGCATCGCGCCAACCACCAAGCCAATAGGATCGAGCATCCATCTGTTGGTATGGACATGCGTCCATAGAACGGCCATTTAAGCCTGCCTTATAACCTTGAGATTGCGCTCTTTCCATGCGGTCACGCTTTTGTCTCTTCATAGTGTCGTCCTCATACAAGAAAGTGTTTTCTAACGTACTACTATTAAACTAATGTGGAGCTTTTGTGACTCCACAATTAAGAATCGATCAAAACAGAGTCTTTCTCAAGGTATAAAAAAAGCACAGATCCAAAAATGTGAACCTGTGCCCTAGATTAAAAAATCACCTATTTTCTACGGAACCCTATCAGGCCAAGTGCTGTCAGAGCAAAAAGACCAAATCCAGCGCCTTGTCGCTCAACCTTTGTCGTTTCGCGAGGACGCGATTGAATATCGCTAGAAGTCTTACCATTCATCGGGACCAACTTAACCGCTACGATTGAAGCGCCTGCTTTACAACTTGCATCAATAGCAGAACTATCAAAACCACCAGCACAATAGTAGGCAGTACCAGCAATAACACCAGCATCATTGATATCAGTCGCATCGATAACGCGATAAGCATTATTGCTACTTAAACCATAGGTAAGATCGTCAAGATACCAAGCTTTATTGCCTAACGGAGCTTTTGCGTCTGTAGACGAAAGTGGTGCGATGAACGCTCGCTTAGCTCTCGGTTTACCACCGTTTGATTCCTGGTGGCGTTCAAAGTCAACCTGTCCAACCGCTTCACTGTTGTTGTTGATTGCGCCAGCAATACCATTGGCACTAGTAAAGAAGATGTCACCAGGAAAATCTGCACCACCAAGTGAAGACTTCGTCACATCAGGTACATAGAACAAACGATTCGCGTATGCACCGTCAATTGGCTCACGGTATTTTACCGTACCAATCGCAACACCTTTGTCGTTGACTGACGTTAACAGGGAATTAAGGTATTTATTGTCGTCGTTGTATGTATCGACGTAGGTTTTGTTTACCGTGGTGCCATCGATCTTAAATACCGCAGCAAGAGGAATCTCGTCACTGTTGGAATCATAACCAACCGCGTAAACCCCTACTGGGTTATTGCTATCATCTTTAACTTCAGCGACGTCTCTTGCACTGCCTTGAGGGATTGAGCGGCTGCTAATGCTACCACCAGATGCTATCAGCGTTTGCGTAGCACCACTGTTGGTCCAAATCGCCGCTTGAGAGCGGAAATCGTTAGCGTTACTTGTCTCAAAAGAAACACTACCTACATATAGGTCTTGCCCTTCTAGTTTAGAGAAGACTTTACTTTGAACACCGCTATCAACAATAGTGACGTCAGCAAAAGACTGCGTTCGCTCTTTGAGACTGTCGCCATAGTAAGTACCGATGGCTTTGTTATTCGCTGGATCAACAATTTGATTAATAATTACGTTGTCACGTGCACTTTCAATCGCTGTATCTTCAATAAAAGCATACGAATTGTTCAACGATCCTTCTGTCGCATACCCCGCAGAATACTGTCTACTCGACCAACGTTTACATAGCTCTTTCGAGTAACCTAAAAAGTTGTCACAGTATCTACGAAAGCCATCGTAGTCATCTTCAAGATAGTCATAACCGTTTTCGAGCAAAAATGGCGCTTCGTTACGGTAGTTGAAACCTTCTGGGTTTTGCTTTTCTTCAATCGCTATTTTCAGATCAACTGTGTGATCGAGTGCTGATGCGTCGTTACAGTCGGTATCTACCCAGCAGTTCTCCGTTGAACTTTGAATCGCTGCACCAAACGTTTCACCACCATTAGCAGGTTGATAAGCATGGATCTGATAGATAGCGGCACTTGCGCTAAAAGATGCGGCAACCGTTGCCGCAACCATTGAAATTTTAAAAATCTTACTACTCATTAGACGTTAACTTTCCTGTTGCATTGCTTCGAGCTCTTCCCAGCGCTCAAAAGCAACTTCAAGCTCCTGCTCGGTGGCAGCAAGCTTATCTAAAATGGGTTGTGTCTGCTCTACTGATTTTGAGAAAAACTCAGGATTGTTCACCTGCTCTTGCAGACTTTCAATCTCGGCTTCTAACTCTTCAAGCTTGGCTGGTAGCGCCTCTAACTCTCGCTGCAGTTTATAAGATAATTTCTTAGGCTTATTCTTAACAGGTGCAGTTTTGGGAGTTTCCTCAAGCTGTTTTTCATTTTTCGTTGGTTTTTCAACCGTACGTTGACTGTGCGCTTGAGCTCGTTGCTGCTGAGCGTCATGGTAGCCGCCGACAAACTCTTCAATAACGCCTTCACCTTCGAAGATCCAGCTCGTCGTTACCGTGTTATCAACAAATTGACGATCGTGGCTGACTAAAAGAAGCGTACCCTGATAATTGGCAAGCAAATCTTCTAAAAGTTCCAACGTTTCGATGTCTAAATCGTTCGTTGGTTCATCTAGCACCAATAAGTTGTTCGCACGCAGGAATATGCGCGCAAGAAGTAATCGGTTCTTCTCTCCTCCAGACAGCGCTTTAACTGGTGTACGCGCTCGCTTGGGCGCAAACAAAAAGTCTTGCAGATAGCTCAACGCATGTCTCTGGCGCCCACCGACCATCACTTCTTGCTTACCATCAGCCAGGTTGTCGATCACAGATTTCTCTGGGTCAAGCACTTCGCGATACTGGTCAAAGTAGGCAACTTCCAGTTTGGTACCACAGTGTAAACGGCCGCTTTGCGGTTCAAGATCGTTAAGCAGTAATTTCAGCAGCGTACTCTTACCGCAACCATTTGGACCGATAAGTGCGATTCGATCGCCGCGCATGATGTTGAAAGAGAAATCTTTGACAATACTCTTTCCTTCAATGGAGTAATTGATGTTTTGCGCTTCAAACACAATCTTGCCTGAACGAGATGCATCATCGATTTGGATGTTCGCTTTACCTTGAACTTCGCGTCTGTCTGAACGCTCTTCACGGAGTTTTTTGAGCGCTCGAACTCGGCCTTCGTTACGAGTGCGGCGCGCTTTAATCCCTTGACGAATCCATACCTCTTCCTGAGCCAGTTTTTTATCGAACTCTGCATTTTGCATCTCTTCGACACGCAGCATCTCCTCTTTTTCAACCAAGTAGTTCTCATAGTCACCAGGAAAAGAAGAGAGCTTACCGCGATCCAAGTCAACAATGCGTGTCGCCATCGATTTAATGAATGCACGGTCATGGGAGATAAAAATGATCGAACCGCGGAAGTCTTTCAGGAAATTTTCTAACCATTCGATAGTCGTAACGTCTAAGTGGTTAGTGGGTTCGTCAAGTAATAGGACATCCGGATCGCATACCAACGCACGCGCTAACGCAGCCTTACGCTGCCAGCCGCCAGAAAGGTCGGTCAATTTGGTGTGCCCGTCGAGCTTAAGAGCCGTAAGGACGTTTTTAATGCGATCTTCAAAACGCCAAGCGCCTGAGTGTTCGAGCTGCTCTTGAATTCGAGCTAGCTTGTTGATGTTTTGCTCTGAAGGGTCAATGGCAATCAGATCAAGCTGATCTTGATAGATCTTAAGCTGCTCGCCGACTTCGGCTAATCCACCAGCAACGTATTCAAGGACGGTTCCCTCTTGATTTCGGGGCGGATCCTGTTCGAGACGAGAGACAATGACATCTTGCGTAACGGTCAGTTTACCATCATCAAGTAATACATCGCCTGCAAGGACCTTCATCAGCGTGGATTTACCCGCGCCATTGCGACCGACTAAACAGACTCGTTCGTTTTCTTGTAATGCAAAATCTGCATGGTCAAGTAGAGGGTGATCACCGTAAGCCAGCAATCCATTATTGATGGTAAGTAATGCCATTTTTATCTAACCAAAGTTTCAATTCTTGTAAGTCGAAAGGCCAGTTAAGCTCGGTATCGTTGAAATTGAGCACTGGAATAGTGACGCCGTAACGAGAAAATAGCTCATCGTCAAAGGCAATATCGATGATACGGATGTGCTCTGCAATACCTGCTTGCTGACACAATTGAAAAGCCATCTCACAGAGATGGCACCCTTCTGTACTATATAAAGTGATCACGAAACCAACTTATTCCTTGTGGGTTAAGATCCAGCAGTTATGAATATGCTTGTTGCGAGAAAAATCAAGCGGTAGAGTTTGATTTGAAATGTTTTTCGCCTCTAGCCCCAACTCATTCAATGCGTCCAAGTCCATTTTAAAGTGGCGTTTGTTGTTTGAAAAAACAATGGTTCCACCGGCACGAAGGAGTCGCTTAAGATCTTTCATCAATTGAATGTGGTCACGCTGGACATCAAATGACTGTTCCATACGTTTCGAGTTAGAAAACGTAGGTGGGTCAATAAAGATTAAATCAAACTTCTCTGTAGAGTTTGCCAACCACTGCAAGCAATCTGCCTGCTCGTACCGATGTTGTCTGCCGACCTGCCCGTTGAGCTTCATGTTCTCTTTCGCCCACTCCAAGTAGGTCTTAGACATGTCTACCGTGGTCGTAGACTTTGCGCCGCCACATGCGGCGTGAACTGTGCCTGAGCCTGTGTAAGCAAATAGGTTTAAGAAATCTTTGCCTTGCGAGAGTTCACCCAATTTACGACGGGTGATTTTATGATCAAGGAACAATCCAGTATCTAGGTAATCGTGAAGATTAACGAGCAGCTTCACGCCATACTCGTTGACTTGCATTGTTTCTGACTCCTGAGAGAGTTTTTGATACTGAGAGCGCCCTTTTTGCTTCTCACGCACTTTCAGCACAACTTTGTTAGCCTCAGTGCCGGTCACTTGAATTGCTGCGCGGATAATGTCTGTAAGACGACGCTTTGCTTTCTCTTCAGGGATATTCTTTGGTGCCGCGTATTCCTGAATCACTAGGTGATCAATGTAGACATCGATAGCCACGTTGTACTCTGGTAAATCTGCATCATAAATACGGTAGCAATCGAGCTGCTCTTTGCGCGCCCATTTGCCAATCTTGCCAATGTTCTTCTTCAAGCGGTTGGCAAAATCTGGTGCGATTAAAGATTCAGTGACAGTGTCACCTCGAGATTCTGCAGGGCGATCTGAAATGGAGTAGTTTTTTTGATGACAAGGCAACGCGCCATTGTTCAATTTGAACTGCTTATCAGCTCGCATACGCAGGCAACTGAGCAGCTCATCAGAGCTTGAGAAGATAGACGCTTGGCATCCGCCGAACTGGTCTTTGAGCTGTGCACCAAAGGCTGTATATAGAGCAATCAGACCAGGATGAGTACCTAAGCGTTCACCATAAGGTGGGTTTGACACGATGATGCCATGCTCAAAACCAGCAGGTCGCATAACCTTCGCTGCATCTCCTTCTTGAAACTCAATAAGAGACTCAACGCCTGCACGGCGCGCATTGTCTTTTGCGGTTTTAAGTACACGAGCATCGTTGTCAAAGCCAAAGAACTTAGCGTCAACTTTTTTGACACCACGACGAGCCTGCACGGAAGCTTCAGACTTTATCTCAGCCCAAAGCTCAGGCTCAAAGTCTTCAAGGGATTCGAAGCCCCATTTTTTACGGTTCACACCTGGCGCCATATTCGCAGCCATCATCGCAGCTTCAATCAAAAGCGTTCCTGAACCACACATAGGGTCCAACATCGATTTACTCTCATCCCAGCCACTGCGAAGAATAATAGCCGCCGCTAACGTCTCACGAAGAGGCGCACGGCCTGATTCTGGACGATAACCACGTTGATGTAGGCCTCCACCGACCATATCGATACCAAGCAACGCTTTATCTTTATGTAAGCGAACGTGGATACGAAGATCGGCACGATCTTTACTGATCGACGGTCGTGGGAGGTTCTTTTTCTCATAACAGTCCACTACCGCATCTTTGACTTTCATCGCTCCGTACTGACTGTTACGAATCTCTCGGTTCGTACCATTAAAGTCAACGACGAACTTTTTCGAACTATGGAAATGGTTGACCCAGTTTACTGATGATGTCGCAAGGTATAGATCCATATCGTCGTTACAAGTGAACTCTGATAGAACGCGAACAAAGCGAGAAGCCAAACGGCTCCATAGACAGCAGCGATAAATCTGCTCAATTGATGCTTTAAAACGGACACCTGCTTGTACAGGTTTTGCGTCGTTAATCCCTAGCTTTGTTAACTCTTCTACTAACAGGTTCTCCAAACCATTGGATGTAACCGCAAGATATTGATGCATAGTGAACTTATTATTCTGTTGAAAATGACCTCTCATTATACCTGACAACCGAGCAACATCGTTAATCCAAATAGCGTTATTCGGCCTTTCCGCTGCCGTCTGATGAAATAACCATCAACTCTCATCTAGTCAGATAGTTACCAACCTTTCCCATAAATCGCCAGATTCCTATCGAGTTTATTGGCCTAAGGAGATAGTGAATACTTATTTACCTTAAAATTGGTCTATACCAACCGACAGAAAAGACGTAAGTTTATTACCAAATAATACCTAAAGGGGGAATTTTGCATATTGATGGAAGCGATTAAGCCAAAATTGCCGATGAAAGTGACTCAAATTATTGTCTGAAAACCGAACGATTCTCACATTCAATAATCAGTTCTCCGCGAGGATACGAAGGAATTTAGATGGAATAAGATGGGTTTTGGGCAAAAAAAATCGGCCATAAGGCCGATGGGAAATCATAAAAGGAACGAAAAATTAGCCAACCAAAGCGATTGGTTGAGCTTGGAACTGGTGGTTTATAAGCAGCATTCGGTCATGCATCACTTTGATTGCCTCACCAAACGACAACGACTTAATGCCATTCAACTGGAATTCGTCAAGTGAGACAGACACACATAAGCTGGCACACTCCCCGACTTCGATGACAATAAAAGAGCTCGAACAGCTTGACGTCGACAACTGAACGAAATCGCCTTCCTCAAGCGCTAGATTTCCATCCGATAGTGAATCAAAAAACCAGCTCTTGGGTTGTACAGGTTTGTGGAAGCGTTTCGCTGCCACACAGTACAAAGCTAATTCGGCTTGACGTGGCTCAGAAAGCCCAAGCAACGCAATTTGTTCTTTGTAGGTTTGATAAGCGGATGCATCGTCGACAGAAAACTCGTTGATGCCAATCGCACACTCGACGATTAGTTTGCGAGGAAGGTTGGTCTTAAACAGCATACCATCACCCAGATCGAGCATCAGGTGCCCTTCTGAGTCATCGTAGTACCAAGTCCATTTGTCACTGGGTTTAAGCATCATTCCAATCTCTATGTCGTTTGAATTTAGGTAAACGCTTAATTACCTGTCCAAGCAATGATTTGAATTTTATTCGCTATACCAATAAAAAAAAGAGGAAATGAAAACTCATTTCCTCTTCAAATTCGGTATTTGAAACCTATCTAGCTCAGTGTGACAATGTCACGCCAATCAATACGTTAGGCGTAAAGCTAAAGGTTTTTGACAATATCTTTTACAAGACCCGGGCCGTGGTAAATGAAGCCAGAGTAAACCTGAACAAGTTTTGCTCCTGCCATCAGTTTCTCTTTCGCGGCAACATAAGAGTCAACACCACCTACCCCGATTACTGGGATCTGGTCACCAAGCTCTTCGTGCAAACGACGAACCACTTCAGTACTGCGCGATTGCACCGGACGACCGCTTAAACCACCAGCCTCGTTTGCGTGCTTCATGCCTTCTACTACGGTTCTGTCTAGCGTCGTGTTGGTTGCGATAACTCCATCAATCTTGTTTTTAAGTAACGATTCACAGATCTGTTTGATCTCATCGTCACTTAGATCCGGAGCGATCTTCAGAGCAAGCGGTACGTACTTGCCGTGCTTCTCTGCCAATTCAGCTTGCTTCGCTTTTAGCTCAGATAGAAGATCATCCAGCGCTTCACCATATTGAAGAGAGCGAAGCCCTGGTGTATTTGGAGAAGAAATGTTTACCGCGATGTAGCCAGCATACTCGTATACCTTTTCCATACAGATAAGGTAATCTTCAGCACCCTTTTCAATCGGAGTGTCTTTGTTCTTACCGATATTGATCCCCAGCACGCAAGAATATTTGGAGTTCTTAACATTCTCGACAAGGTTATCAACACCTAGGTTGTTAAAGCCCATACGGTTGATGATGCCTTCCGCTTCAACAAGACGGAACAAACGTGGTTTGTCGTTTCCGGATTGTGGACGAGGCGTAACAGTCCCCACTTCAACAAAGCCAAAACCCATTGCATCGAACGCTTCGATACACTCACCATTTTTATCTAGGCCAGCCGCAAGGCCAACTGGATTTCGGAATGTCAGACCCATGCATTCGACTGGGCGATGTGGGAGTTGTTGACGGTAAAGAAGATCGACTGGAGTGCCGGTGAAACGTTTGAAGTTCTGAATTGCAAGATCATGTGCCTTTTCGGCATCAAGTTGGAAAAAGCCAGCTCTGGCTAGACGGTAAAGCATTGTGCCTCCGAAAGAAAAAAGCCCCGTGTAAACGGGGCTGTATTATTAATGGTTTTACCGAACAATTCAATCTATTATGGCAAACGTTTACTCATTTGCTGAACAATTCAGATTTAGCAGCATCAGTTCTCGCAGAGCTACAGAGAACTTGGCAAACTCATGAACTGAACCAATCTTGAATTCGTTCAAGATATTCTCCCAACGATGAAGAGATGTTTCGTTCGTTGAAATCCAATCCTCTAGCGCTT
Organism: Vibrio sp. MarTm2; assembly: GCF_027587055.1. Lineage (NCBI taxonomy): Bacteria > Pseudomonadati > Pseudomonadota > Gammaproteobacteria > Vibrionales > Vibrionaceae > Vibrio > Vibrio sp. MarTm2. Next base: position 209,976 of record NZ_JAPPTK010000006.1, read on the forward strand.
TCATAACATCAAGCTCTTCAGGCGCACAGCTACAACTCAACACTTGTCCAGTCAATTGACGCTGCTGCCAATCTAGATCTTCACGGAACGCAGCTCGCGCAAGAGCCTGCCAGTGGTTGTCAACAGCCTGAGTATTGATTTGCTTCAAGAACCAATGTAGCGACAATCGATCGCCTAGATTGTAGTACAACTTAGCACTTTGCTCGACCGATTTACCTTTTTCACGAGATACTGTGGATATATCCAGTGCCGAGTATAGGCTAGATAAGCGAGACACATAACTCGCCAATTCAGGCGTAATACCCTGCTCGATCCACGCTTTCGCCATCTCGTTGTGTTCTTCCACTTCTGACGGTACCAACATGTCATCAAGGTTTGACTTAATCACTTCAACGTCAGACTGGTAAAGGTCAATCAAGGCTTTAACGCATTGACGGCCATTGCGGTTACGCAATAACCAACGAGATAAACGACGTAACGTACGACGAACATAGAACATCATGTCGTACTGAGCTTCAGTTGTTGCTTGGTTGTCTAGAGAACGTACCTCTTCAAAGACTTTGCCTAAGCCGAATATCTCTCTCGCAGCAACATACGCATTTGCGATATCCACGACATGAGCGCCAGTCTCTTCTTGCAAACGGGTCACGAAATTACAACCCATCTCGTTAACCATTTGGTTCGCAAGTGCCGTCGCAATAATTTCTGCACGTAGTGGATGATTGTCCATTTGTGTAGAATAGTTACGGCGTAACTCAGTTGGGAAGTATTGTACTAATTGCTGTGCGTGGAATGCATCATTGGCAATGTCATCATGAACAAGCTCTTCTTTAAGAACCATCTTTCCGTAGGCAACAAGCACAGATAGCTCAGGACGAGTCAATGCTTGGCCTTGTTTCTCACGTTCAATCAAGGTCTCATCGTCTGGGATGTACTCAAGAGCGCGATCAAGATGACCTGATTTTTCCATCGTATGGATGAAACGAATCTGTTCTTTAACCAGAGAAGTCCCCTGCTGCTCTGTCACAGAAATAGACTCAGATTGACAGTAGGCATCATCCAGTACGATCTCTCCAACCTCATCTTCCATCGATTCTAGGATTTGGTTACGTTGCTTAACCGTAAGGTCACCATTTGCGACCAAACCATTTAGGAAGATTTTGATATTTACTTCGTTATCCGAACAATCCACACCACCAACGTTGTCGACAAAGTCAGTGTTGACGCGACCACCTGTTAGCGCGTACTCAATGCGGCCAAGCTGGGTCATACCCAAGTTACCGCCTTCGCCGACTACTTTGGCACGCAGTTCACGTCCGTCAATACGTAACACATCGTTTGCTCGGTCGCCGACATCAGTATGTGTCTCCGATGAGGCTTTAACATAAGTACCGATCCCACCATTCCATAGAAGATCAACTTCCATTTTTAGGATCATCTTGATGAGTTCGTTTGGTGCGAGAGACGCTTTTTTGGTGCCGAGCATTTTTTGAATCTCAGGAGTCAGTGAGATTGACTTCGCACGGCGAGAGAAAATGCCACCACCTTTAGAGATAAGCTCGGCATTGTAGTCTTCCCAGCTTGAACGCGGTAAGTTGAATAAGCGATTGCGCTCTTCCCATCCCGTAGCCGAGTTTGGGTTTGGATCAATAAAGATATGCATGTGGTTAAACGCCGCTTGCAAACGAATATGCTTAGATAGAAGCATACCGTTACCAAACACGTCTCCAGCCATGTCACCAACACCAATCGCAGTAAAATCGGTTGTTTGACAATCGATGCCCATCTCACGGAAGTGGCGTTTCACCGACTCCCAACCGCCCTTCGCAGTAATCCCCATCGCTTTGTGGTCATAACCGTTAGAGCCGCCTGACGCAAACGCATCACCTAGCCAGAAGTTGTACTCCTCAGATACTGAGTTAGCCAAATCTGAGAACGTTGCAGTGCCTTTATCAGCTGCTACAACCAAATACGGGTCATCTTCATCATGACGAACTACGCTCTTCGGTGGGATAACTTCGCCTTCAATGATGTTATCAGAGACATCCAGTAACGCGCGGATAAAGCGTTTGTAGCAGCGCTGACCTTCAGCAAAGATTTCATCACGGCCACTAAAGTTGTGCTGACGTTTACAAACAAAGCCACCTTTCGCACCAACCGGTACGATTACGGTGTTTTTAACTTGCTGCGCTTTCACAAGACCAAGAATTTCTGTACGGAAATCCTCTTGACGGTCTGACCAACGCAGACCACCACGTGCTACTTTACCACCACGTAGATGGACACCTTCAATATCAGGTGCGTAGACAAAAATCTCAAACGCCGGAACGGGCTGCGGGATTTCTGGGATTTCACTTGGTTTCATCTTGAGTGATAACCAAGGCTTAGGTTGTTTGTCTGCGTCAAGTTGATAGTAGTTCGTACGCAGCGTAGCCGAGATCATGTCTACATAACGACGAATAATACGGTCGTCATCGAGACTTTCGACATGATCAAGTTGCTCAGTAATCTTCTTAACAAGATCCGCCTGTCCTTTTTGGCTGCCTTTGAACTTAGGATCAAAACGTTTAGCGAATAGACCAACTAGAGCTTTCGCCAAATCCGGATAATGGCTGAGCGTATCTTCAATGTACTGTTGACTGAATGGGAAACCGACTTGACGCATGTAACGCGCGTAAGCACGTAAAATGGAAATCTCGCGTCCGGTCAACGAAGCACCAAGAACCAAACGGTTGAAGCCATCGCTTTCTAGATCGCCAGCCCAAATAGCGGCAAAGGCTTGTTGAAAACGATCTCTCGCTTCACGCAAGTCAACGGTTTTCTCACTCTTATGTAGCATTGAGAAATCAAGGATCCAATAGACTTGGCCATTCGCCTTACGCACTTCATAAGGAGACTCTCCGATCACTCGCAATCCTAGGTTTTCAAGCATCGGCATGACGTCAGAAAGGTGGATAGGTTCATCGCGGTGATACAGCTTCAGGCGTACTGCTTTAGAATCGGAACCAAGCTCTTGCGGACGGTAGAACAGCATTCCTAGCTTGTTGTCATCGCTAAGTGCTTCTAATCGCTCGATATCAGCCACCGCCGAGCCAGGCATAACATCTTCTTTGTATGAACGTGGGAACGCGCGGTTGTAATCTTTTGATAAAGGTAAGCCTTTGCTCTCACCAAAGTTCGCAACGATCGCATCTGACAAACGATCATCCCAAGTCGAAGATGCTTCCATTAAGTTTTGCTCAATCGTTTTGACATTAATATCTGAGTTGTTGTTGTCCACACGAACAATGTAGTGTGTACGGGCAAGTGGGCTTTCGGAGAAATAGGTAGTGAACTCAACCTCTTTATCACAACCGAAATACTGTTTAAGAATTCGTTGCGTCTGACGGCGAAGTTCGGTGTTGTAACGATCTTTTGTCACATAAACCATGCAGCTGAAGAAACGGCCAAACGGGTCTTTACGCACGAACAAACGCAGTAAATCACGATCCTGCATTTGAACCACACCCATACCGACTTCAAGCAACTCTTCTTCTTTTGCCTGAAGCAGTTCATCACGAGGGTAGTTTTCTAGAATGTTGTGCAGCGCTTTATAGGAGTATGACCCTTCACGGTATCGACTCGCTTCTAGGATACGTTCGACTTTTTCACGAATTAGAGGAATGCTTTCTACGCTTTGGTTGTAAACTGCGGAGGTGTAAAGACCTGTGAAGCGGTGCTCGCCGATCACTTTGCCATTCTTATCGAATTTCTTAATGCCGATGTAGTCGGTGTATGCTGGTCTGTGGATCCGCGAAGGCGTATTGCCTTTGGTGAGGATCAGTAAGAATGGTTTTTTCGCTTCAAGTCTTGCCGAATCAGGGAAGTCTGACAGTTTAACGCTTCGCACACGGTCACGATTCGCAAAAAGACCCAAGCCTTTATCTGGCGTTGGACGCAACTCCGTATCACCATCGACGGAAACAAGATCGTATTCCTTGTATCCCATAAAGGTAAAGTTGTGTCTTCCTAACCAACGCAGGAAGTTGATCGTCTCATCGTAACGATCACGCTCAACGGCGACTGTATCTTGCTGAGCTTCGACTTGGTTGGTGACTTCTTCTAGTTTTTCAACCATCAGTAACCAATCCTGAACAACAAGGCCAGTGTCTTTCAGAATACTTAGCAATTCTTCCTTCAAAGAAGCCATTGCGCCTTTGTCACTTAAGCGGTCAACTTCGATATGAAAAAGTGACTGCAGCGCCCCTTCACCTTCGTTGATACCGGTAATCTCACCTTTGGCATTGCGAGCAACTTGCGTAGGACCATGCAGCATCAGGTGTGATGCAAGATCCAAACGACTCAATGCCATCTTAATCGAATCGACCAAGAACGGGCTGTCTTGTACGACGATTTCAACAATAGTGTGTGTGGATTGCCAGCCTTGACGACTAACAGTTGGGTTGAAGACTCGGACAGAAACGTCATCGGCTTTCTTTTCGCTGATGTGATGCCAAAGGCTTACCACAGCACCGTAAAGATCGGATTCGTTGCGTTCGACTAAGTCGTCCTGAGAGATATTGCTAAATAAATGTTGAGCAAGTTGAGTGACTAAAGGTTGATGAGCAAGCTCGAGTTTGTCTTGAATCAGTTGGTACACTTTTTCAAGCAGAACCGGCATCAATGTTTCACGCGCGGTCATAATCACACTCCACTATTATAGAATTGTATGTTTTTGTAGGGATGTTGTAAGCATAGTGCTTAACACGGGTAATGCCGCTTTATTGTAAAAGCTTTATTGATAAATAGTTAATTCTTTTAGGAGTGGTAAGAGGTGAAATGTTTGAGAATGTGATTGAGGTTCTATTTAAACTTCTAAGAAATCAGTCGCTCACAGAACTTCTAACTTGAGAAACTTATTATTTTGGTCAGTTGTTAAACGAAACTGCCCTTTTACGCCAATTTGACTAAGAAATGGTCTGAACTTGGTTGCAGGTAATTGTAGACGTAACCCGTTGTCAGTAACGACTAAAACACTGCTTGCAGCACCATTGTAGTGAGCAAGGAAAGTTTGATATGAGATGTTTAAGGAGAAGTAATAGTAGTTCATGGTCAATAAAGTAACACTTTTGGTACCAACCGAAAAATACTGTACAAATAAACAGTAACACATAACTGTGCTACTGTTTTAACCAGTCGATTAAGCTTCGAGCGCTTTTGTTACTTTTTCGAAAAGGTCTTTTGCCAAGTTGTCCATTGATTTAAGCGCTTCAAGCTCAGCTTTTATCAAGGCTTGACGCTCTTCATCGTATTTACGGAACTTCAGCAACGGATCAATCAATCGAGAGGCGACTTGCGGGTTACTACTGTTCATCTCTTTGAGGATCTCACCTGCAAACTTGTACCCTTCGCCCGTTTTCGCATGGAAACGCACTGGGTTCATGTTTAGGAACGAACCAATCAAGCTACGAGTACGGTTTGGATTCTTGAGACTGAATGCTTCATGATTCATTGTCTCTTTAATCACTTCCAACACGTTATCTGCCGGATAACAGCCTTGTAGCGCAAACCACTTATCCATAACCAGACCATCGTGCTTCCATTTATCGCTGTAATCAGCCATCAAGGTTTCACGACAAGGGAGTTGTGCGCTGTTTGCTGCTGACATCGCTGCCACAGTATCGGTCATATTATTGGCTTCGAAGTACTGTTTTTCTGCCAATCGATTACCTTGCTCTGTGTACGCCAAATACGCTAACGCTGTATTACGCAACGAGCGCTTGCCAATTGCAGGGTGATCCACTGTGTACTCAGCTTGATTCAAACTGTGGTACAACGCTGTCAACTCGTCTTCAAGTTCTGTCGCCAGTTTCACCTTAATTGCTTTAAGAACGCTCGCCACCGCGTCAACGTCTACGGTTTTGTACCAGCCAGACACTTCATTGTGACTCGGAACTGACATCATTTCCGCAATGAAGGCAGGTTCAAGAGAATCAGAAAGCAGAACACCTCGGAACGCATCGATCAGTGATTCAGGCAAGACGACTTCCTCACCATTTTGCACAGCCGTCACATTACTACGAATGTATTTCGCAAGCAGCATCTGCCCTGCATCCCAGCGTGCAAACTCGTTGCGCGCGTGAACCATCAAAAAGATCAGCTGTTCATCACTGTAATCGTATTCTAGAATAACAGGTGCTGAGAACTCTCTTAGCAATGACGGAATCGGCTCTTCATTTACGTTTTCAAACACAAACGTCTGCTTGTCTTCTGTTACGTCTAGGACGTTATGAACTTTTTCACCGTTACGGCGTAACTCAATAACATCACCATTCGCGGCATACAGTTCCACATCGAAAGGAATGTGTAACGCTTGCTTCTCTTTTTGTTCGTGTGTCGGCTCTGTCGATTGAGAAATTGTTAGTGCATAAGTCTTCTGGTCTGCATCGTAAGTGCTTTCCACAGAAACGGTTGGTGTACCTGACTGGCTGTACCACAAGCGGAACTGTTTCAAGTCTACGCCAGAAGCATCTTCCATTGCCGCAACAAAGTCTTCACAGGTTGCAGCAGTACCGTCATGACGCTCAAAGTACAGCTTCATGCCCGCTTGGAAACCTTCTTCACCTAGTAAAGTGTGCATCATACGAATAACTTCACTGCCCTTTTCATAAACGGTTAGGGTGTAGAAGTTATTCATCTCGATCACTTTTTCAGGGCGAATCGGATGAGACATCGGACTCGCATCTTCAGCAAACTGAGGACCACGAATGATTCGGACATTGTTGATTCGGTTTACTGCGCGAGAACCTAAGTCAGAGGAAAACTCCTGATCGCGGAATACGGTTAAGCCTTCTTTTAAGCTGAGTTGGAACCAATCTCGACATGTAACTCGGTTGCCCGTCCAGTTGTGGAAATATTCGTGACCAATAACCGCTTCGATACCTAGGTAGTCTGTGTCTGTTGCGGTCTTCTCATTAGCTAAAACATATTTAGAGTTGAAGATGTTGAGACCTTTGTTCTCCATTGCGCCCATGTTGAAGAAATCAACCGCCACAATCATGTAGATGTCTAGGTCGTACTCTAAGCCGAAACGTTCCTCATCCCACTTCATGGAATTGATTAGCGAGGTCATCGCATGTGGCGCGCGATCAAGGTTGCCTTTATCAACGAAGATTTCTAGCTCAACATTGCGGCCAGATTGCGTCACATATTGGTCGCGCAGAACATCAAAGTCACCCGCGACAAGTGCAAACAAGTAGGCTGGTTTTGGGTGCGGATCTTGCCACTGAACCCAGTGACGGCCGCCTTCAAGATCACCTTCTGCAATACGGTTACCGTTGCTCAACAAGTATGGGTATTGCGCTTTTTCTGCGATAACCTTTGTAGTGTACTTGGTCAACACATCTGGGCGGTCTAAATAGTAGGTAATGCGACGGAAGCCTTCAGCTTCACATTGCGTACAAAATGCACCGCCCGACTTGTACAAACCTTCTAACGCGGTGTTCGCTTCCGGATCAATTTCAGTGACAATGGTGAGTTCGAATTCTGCAGGAAGTGCGTTAAGCACCAGCGCGCCTTCCACTTCTTGATAATCTTCCCAAGCAGTGCCATTTACAGAGACACTAACCAGTTTGAGGCTTTCACCATCAAGGCGCAGTGATGCCTCGTCTGTGAGTTGTTTTACTTGTGAAACGGCGGTAACGATCGTTTCTTTGTCATGCAAATCAAACGTCAAACCCAAATCAGTAATGGTGTGTGACGGTGATAAATAATCTTTACGATACTTGGCTTGTGGAGTCTGAGCCATGTCGAAATCCTTCTGACTGATACTAATGAAGACACTCACATTCTATGAGTGGGGCGAACGATAAAAGATTCTCATCCGCAAAGTGGCAGTTAGCTTACAACTCTATGTGCAAAAAAACGAGGTATTCTCTACAAATACCTCGTTTTTTGCCTATTGTTCAAACATAAATCAAACTATATGGCTACAAAAGCGTCGTTCGTCATATAAAATGACTATCATATCCTTGGTGATCACCGTATTCTATTAAGCACCGCGTACATACCACCTTCTTCACCTTCTAACGTTAGGACGTCTCGATTGAGTGTGTAACGTGTGTCGTGCTCACCATCTTCATACAAAAGAACCAGTTGATCCCCTTCCGTATAGTAGACACCTTGATGAACAGCCTCATCACCATCTTCGTTAGCCACGCGGAAGGTAAAAACAAAATCGGGCTGAAGGACCAAATCCATTCTTCGAACGTCACTAGCAAGCAAATCATCACCAGCAAGATGCTCACTAGACCACATACCGGCAAGAGAATTAGAAAGCGCTTTGGTAAAGGTCACACCATTTAGGTTAAGCAGATTGTGATTGGCTGAATACTGGTACACTTGAGGCTCAGATGTATTGAGACCAAGAATGATGGTGTCATCGTTAGCGTTGTATAGCCCTTCCCAGTGATCTACCGAGTAGTCCTTTTTCTGTATATCAATAACAAAACTGTAGTTTGAATTGAGTGAGAGCTTAATCGCTAGAAAGTTTTCTTGAGAGTTTTCTGGGTTAGGATTGATTAAGTACCAGTCCCCTAATAAAAACGGCTGATCAAATTGGGTAAGATCCGCATTGTCTTTGTTTTGATTTGCAGACGCAGTTAGGCTAAAAAGCAAGCAAAAAAGTCCGAACCATTTCATAACATACCCTCACTCTTTTTCTTTAAGCTTAGGCAGATTCGTACTATTTGGCTAAAAAATTGATCTAAATCACATTAATTATTGGCATAAAAAAAGCGAGCCACGTGGGCTCGCCTCTCTAAGCGGTTGAAACTACGATTTAATCATATCTACCGTAATCGCGACAGCTTCATTCAAGTAAGCGTCTGGCGCTTCATAATCTTTAGGGATATCGTCCAAAGATTTGAATTCTGCTTCACCTTTTGCTTTCTGACGTTGGTTAATTCGTGCTAGACGATCAGCGTCAGATTTATCTGCTTCGGCTTTGCGAACTTTTTCATTCAAAGAGAGCGTATTGTCATCTTTCTCTGCCTTGTACTTTTCAATGTCCTCGGCAATGAAACGAAACTCCAAGTCTTCCGCAATTCTTGCTTGGTGCTTAGCGCTTAACTCGCTGATAAGCTTTTCGTTACGTCGTAACACATCATATTTTGCCTTGTCGATACTATCCCACGGCAACGCATTGTCTTCTACGCTCTCGCCTGTTTCACTAGGATCGACTGCCGTTGGAAAAGCAATATCCGGTGCAACACCTCGATTTTGCGTACTACCACCATCTATTCGATAAAACTTTTGGATTGTGTACTGCACATAGCCCAGCTCTTTGTCGAACAAATCATAGATGTGATTTAACGAGCGATGCTGTTGAACAGTCCCCTTACCAAAAGAGTTCTCACCCAATACTATTGCACGTCCGTAATCTTGCAACGCCGCAGCAAAAATTTCAGAAGCTGATGCACTGTAACGGTTCACCAAAACCGTCAACGGTCCTTCGTAGCTAATCTTACCGTCGGTATCGCTATTAACATTCACTCTACCGTAGCTGTCTCTAACCTGTACCACTGGGCCACTGGTAATAAACAGCCCGGACAACGCCGTCGCTTCCGTTAACGCACCACCGCCATTGTTGCGTAAATCAACAACAATACCGGCAACGCCTTTCTGTTTGAGTTCACTAATCAGCTTATCCGTATCTTTTGCAAGACCAACGTAGAAACTTGGAACTTCAAGCACCCCAATTTTCTTACCATCTTGTTCGATAACTTCCGCTTTCACTGCACGATCTTCAAGTCGAATCTTATCTCGTACGATGGTGATCACTTCCGCTTTGCTATCTTTACCTTCTGGTAGAATTTGTAAGTTAACTTTGGTGCCTTTCGGGCCTTTGATCAGTTGCACGACATCATCTAGACGCCAGCCAATCACATCAACGACTTCTTCACCATCTTGTCCGACACCGATAATCCTGTCACCTTCGGCAAGTTGCTTGCTATTGGAAGCAGGTCCACCAGCAACCAATGAGCGAATGACCGTGTAATCATCTGTCATTTGCAAAACAGCGCCAATACCCTCAAGAGACAGGTTCATTTCAGTTTGGAATTGGTCGGCGCTACGAGGGGAAAGGTAACTCGTATGAGGATCGACTTCACGAGCAAACGCGTTCATGTAAAGTTGAAACGCATCTTCGTTGTGAGTTTGACTAAGGCGTTTAAGCGCATTGTTGTAACGCTTGCCAAGGACATCTTTGATTTCATCCCAGTCTTTACCCGTCATCTTCAAGTTGAGCGCGTCATATTTAACACGTTTGCGCCACAACTCGTTTAGCTCAGCAGTGCCTTTCGGCCAAGCAGACTCACTGCGATCAAGCTCGATAGTCTCGTCGGTATCGAACCTCATCTCTTTGTCTAACAAAGACAAAGCATATTGGAAGCGTTCATAACGACGTTTCATGGATAGATTGTACGCATCAAAGGCAATCTGGTTTTCACCCGACTTCAACTGATCATCAATGCCCAGGGCCAGTTTATCTAGTTGGTCAATGTCAGATTGAGTGAACACATTGCGATTGTAATCAAGCATCCCAATATAGCGGTCAAAAATCGCTTTTGAGAACTGATCATTCAACGTGAAGTGTTTGTAATGGGAACGAGTAAAGCGAGAGGTAACACGCTTACTTGCTGTGGCGTGCTGAGCTTCCGGTGCTAATGTGGGTAAATCTTCTAGACCAATCTTTGCTTCTAGAGCTTGGGCTGAAGACGCTGCTAGCCATAAGCTAGCAGCAATCAGCGACAGTTTTGAACGGCATTTCATGCGTAGGAGACTCTCCTTTATGCGCGTAGGTGCTCCGCTTTCACAACCATTTGTAGGCCGTTAGACAGTTGAACACGCACATCTTCCTTATTGATTTCAACGATAGTCGCAGCCATATTTCCTTTGCCCATGTTCACGTTTACTGCGTTGCCAACTTTCACTTCGTCAGCAGTCAGAGCGCGTGTTTCCACTGGCTTCTTGGCTTTTTGCGGCTTGTTTTGTTGTGGGCGACGGCTTTGAGGCTTCTTCGCAGCCGGCTTAGCTTTCGCCTTACCCTCTTCGCGCGCTTTTTGAGCTTGCTCTTTACGACGAGCTTGAACTTTCGCTTTACTTTCAGCTAATGCTGTTTTTGCATGTTCTACGTGTTCTTCTTCAAGTTCACCCGCTGGGTTACCATCTAAATCAACACGTACTGCACCAGGTTTTACACCGTGTAGGTAACGCCATGATGAAGTGTACTGTCTTAACGCTGCACGAAGTTGTGTTTTACTCACTTTTGGATCGTCACTTAGACGTTCCGCAAGATCTTGAAAAATACCAATTTTAAGTGGCTTTGCTTCACCTTCTAAAGTAAAGCACTTAGGGAAACATTCAGCAATGTATGCAATGATTTCTTTGCTGTTTTTTAACTTTTCAGTGTTTTCCATGTGGGTTCCTGGTTATTGCGGACTGTCCGCGAGCATTAAGATAAATATTTCAGGTATTATAGTGACCTGCATGGGAAAAACCACAGTGAAAAGCCAATTTATGCCTTGATAGCGTGTGAATTGAGCAGCTTTTCTACTTCTGCCATTAAAAACGTCAGTCCTTCTTCGTCGATCTCACTAAAACGACCAACCACAGGGCTATCGATATCTAATACGCCAGCAACCTCACCCGAGATCGAAAATGGAATCACGATTTCAGAGTTACTTGCTGCATCACACGCAATGTGCCCTTCAAATTGATGAACATCATAGACGCGCTGAACACTGTTCGTTGCGACTGATGTCCCGCACACCCCGCGCCCTACTGGGATTCGGACACATGCAGGGTTCCCTTGAAAAGGACCGAGCACCAACTCTCCTTCTTTCATCAAATAGAATCCGACCCAGTTGATGTTGTCGAGTTCCATGTTAAGCAAGGCGCTCAAGTTGGCTAAGTTAGCAATCAGGTCTTGCTCGCCTTCAAGTAGTGCGACGGCTTGTTTGGTTAAACGTTGATACTGTTCTAATGTCATAGTGACTGCTGTTCCGTTTGAATTTAGAGACTTCGTTAATGAATTTACGTACAATTCCATAAACCATTAAATAGTAAGCATTCTCATTATAATGAATCCTAGTAACAACACTATTAGCCGTTCTTGGTTGATAAGACAAGTAAAATTACACAAGTCTAAACTCGTGTTTGCCAACATCATCGCCATCATAGCGACGTTAATCAGTGTCCCGATCCCACTTTTAATGCCACTGATGGTTGATGAGGTCCTTCTCAATCAACCTGCGAGTGGCGTTGCGGTTATGAACTCAGTGCTGCCGTCTGCATGGCAAACGCCAACAGGCTATATTTTCCTAACTCTTGCGTTAGTGATTGTAATGCGAAGTGCGAGCCAAGCGTTGAACATCCTGCAAAGTCGCCAGTTTACTTTGGTGTCAAAAACCATCACGTTTCAAATGCGAAGTAAGATGATCGATAAGCTCGGTCGCATAAGCATTCGTCAATATGAAACCCGCGGTAGTGGCGGCATCAATTCTCATCTCGTCACTGACGTCGAGACAATTGATCAATTCATAGGCTCTACACTGAGCAAGTTTTTAATCAGCCTGTTCACTGTTATCGGTACCGCTGGCGTCCTGCTGTGGTTAGATTGGCGCCTAGGTCTGTTTATCTTGTTGGTCAACCCCATTGTTATCTATTTTTCTCGCAAGTTAGGGAGCAAAGTTAAGCACCTTAAAAAGAAAGAAAACCAGTCGTTTGAACACTTTCAAAATCGACTCGTCGAAACATTGGATGGTATCTATCAGCTTAGGGCCGCGAATAGAGAGCGCGAGTTTCTCAATGAACTAAAGCAACAGGCTAATGCTATCCGTATTGATGCAGATAAGTACGCGTGGCAATCTGAGGCAGCAGGAAGAGTGTCTTTTTTGCTGTTCTTGCTCGGATTTGAACTGTTCCGCGCCGTTGCCATGTTAATGGTGCTATTTAGTGACCTCACTATTGGGCAAATCTTCGCTGTATTTGGTTATCTTTGGTTTATGTTAAGTCCGGTTCAGGAGCTGCTCGGCATCCAATTCTCTTGGTACAGTGCAAAAGCAGCGCTTGGCCGAATCAATCAATTGCTTGAGCTTGAGGAAGAACACCGCCCTATAAGTAAAGTCAATCCATTTAGTACTGAATCCGATGTAGATATCAAGCTCGAGAACATTAGCTTTTCATACAACGAAGAAAATGAAGTATTAAGAAATCTGAGCTTGCACATTCCAGCGGGAAAAAAAGTAGCGTTGGTCGGAGCGAGCGGCGGCGGAAAATCAACCTTAATTCAGTTACTCATTGGGGTATATCGTGCCAACTCTGGAACCATTCGCTTCAATGATGAAACGGTTGAAGATATCAGTTTTGAGGTAATCCGCGATCAGATAGCAGTGGTTTTACAACAACCTATACTCTTTAATGACACTTTAAGGCATAATCTAACGCTTGGCGCGCATTACGATGACTTGAAGTTATGGCATGCGTTGGAAGTGGCACAGCTACACGATGTCATTGAACAGCTCAGTGACGGGTTAGAGACACAGATAGGACGAAGCGGCATTCGTTTATCTGGCGGGCAGCGCCAGCGACTAGCAATTGCTCGGATGGTATTGAGCGATCCAAAATTTGTGATTCTCGATGAAGCCACGTCAGCGCTAGATACTGCAACAGAAGCGGCCTTGCATAAAGCATTGACCGAGTTCTTACAAGGACGCACGACGTTGATTGTCGCTCATCGACTTTCAGCAGTTAAACAAGCTGACCTCATTTATGTTTTGGAAGATGGTCAGGTGACACAAACGGGTACACATGGTGAGTTGGTTGAACAACAAGGCTTATATCAAACCCTGTATGGCAGCGTACAATCGCACGCCTAAAACTCAACTCGCCACTATTAATAGAGGGTGGTTATGAATCACCCTCCTCGAATAAAACCGCAATATCACCAAACTCAAGTGAAATCACTTCGCCTTTGCCAAGGGTGTGAGTTACCCGTTGATACTTTCGCCCTCGAAAAGGGTAAAAACGCATACTGTCCCCGCTGCGGAACGCAATTGTACCGAGGGGGCAATCCTTCACTTTCTGGCAATTTGGCGATCGCGGTAACTTGTCTACTGCTTTTTATACCCTCACATTTTTTCAACTTCATCAGTATTCGCCTGTTTGGTGTCATGATTCCTGCAACGCTCCCTCATGGAGTATGGACCTTGATGCAAGAAGGGTTTGTCATGCTGGCTTTATTGATTTTTTTCTGCAGTTCCATTGCCCCGCTGATTCTATCAACCTCGGTTGTTGTCGCTCATATCGCGGTTCAACAGCGAGCATTCCGTGCACTCAAGTATTCGCTAGCCTTAATTCAACACCTTAAAGCCTGGGTGATGATTGATGTTTTCCTTATCAGCGTGGCTATTTCGTGTTTTAAACTTCAAGATTATTCAGACATATTTGTTGGCCCTGGGTTGATTGGATTGGTTTTACTTCAGGTAGCAACGGTTTTATTAGTGACTCGAGTTAGCGTACGTCGTTACTGGGAAGAATATATGCCAGAGCGTATGCTGCCGATGAAGAACAAAACGCTACACTGTCACAGTTGTCACCTCTCTCAACCAGAAGGTGAGCACTGTATTCGTTGCCATAACCCGATCCATCACCGGAAACCCAACTCTATCCAAAAGACTTGGGCCTATTTGTTTGCTGCTTCTATCGCCATATTCCCAGCAAACTTTATCCCGATTTCAATCTTGATGACCAACGGAAAACGATTAGAGGACACTATTTTTTCTGGTGTTGCTGGTCTGGTTAAAAATGGAATGCCTGGTATTGCCGCGATTATTTTTATCGCCAGCATAGTTGTACCTGTGGCTAAGATTCTTGGCCTGAGTTACATCCTTCTCGCGATCAAGTTCAAGCGAAGCATCTTCCACAGGCAACGGATGATCATCTATTTCGTCGTTAAATGGATTGGTCGTTGGTCGATGATGGACCTGTTTGTTATTTCCATCATGATGACTCTCGTAGACCGTGGGCAAATTCTTGATTTCACCCCAGGCTTTGGCGCAGTTGCGTTTGGCTTGGTGGTAATATTTACTATGCTGGCAGCAGAAAGCCTAGATCCCCGCTTGATTTGGGACAACTATAAGCAACCATCGAACAATAGAGAATCGATAAATGAGTAACCCTTCCCCGTCACAAAATTCGTACTCACCCGACGTCAAGAAGAGTCGCGGTATCTCCCCCTTATGGTTGTTGCCTATTCTCACCGTCATCTTAGCTGGGTGGTTGGTTTTCAAGGCCATTCAAGATGCGGGCGAAAGGGTTCAAATCTACTTCTCGGAAGCCTCTGGCTTGATTGCGGGAAGAACCACCATTCGCTATCAAGGCCTTGAAGTGGGAATGGTCAGAGACATCAACTTAGCGAAAGATCTTCAAAGCATCTACGTCGAAGCGGATATCTACCCTGAAGCAACCAAACTGCTTAACGAAAACACTCGTTTTTGGATGGTCAAACCAACCGCGAGCCTTTCTGGCATATCAGGGCTAGATGCATTAGTTTCGGGTAACTATATCGCGATATCTCCGAGTGACGAGCCCGGCGATCCCGAGACTGTTTTCCGTGCGTTAGATAGAGCACCTGCGGATTTGCTAGCAGAGCAAGGATTGTCAGTAACGCTACGTGCCCGAGACTTAGGTGGCGTTTCCATAGGGTCGAAGATTGTCTATCGGAAGATTCCTATCGGTGAAGTGTACAGTTATCAACTTGATGACGAGGCAAAAAATGTTCTTATTAAGGCCGCCATCAAAGAAGAGTATCGCCACATTATCACCGGTGATAGCCGCTTTTGGAATGTCAGTGGCATCGGCACAAAAATTGGTTTCGACGGTGTCGACGTTCGATTGGAAAGCATGAGCGCGCTTATTGGCGGCGCTATTGCCGTTGACTCTCCTGAAGGGGGCGAGCCCATTGGAGATGATACGGTATTTCGCCTCTACCCAGACTTAAAAACGGCCGGACGCGGTATCGCCGTTAAGATCCAATTGCCGGATGACAATAACATCAGTGCATCAGGTGCCCCTATCATGTACCGCGGCATAGAAATCGGCCAAGTCACCGACCTACAGCTTAGAGATGAACGGAAAAACATCGTTGCATTTGCGGCGATCCAACCTGCTTTCAGCGATATACTGACATCAGGGTCGCGTTTCATTCTAGAGGAAGCGACCGTGTCACTTTCTGAAGTTAAAAATCTATCCAACCTAGTAAAAGGCAACTTCCTGACCATCGTACCCGGTGAAGGCAAGCGCACAAGAAACTTCACCGCAATTCGTCAGAATGATTTTGACCGCCAGCAAGCCCGTTCAATAGAGGTTAAGCTGCTTGCCGACAACTCATTCGGGTTAGATAAAGGCGCGAACATCCTGTACAAAGGAATATCGGTCGGCTCCGTTGCTGGCGTGAAGCTCGTGGATGACAAAATCCATATCGACACCTTAGTGGATGCCGAATACGCTCACCTCATCAAATCTAAAAATCGCTTCTTTGTAACAGGCAGTGCAAGCGCAGAGCTTACTGAATCTGGCTTAAACATCAATGTTCCACCCGCCAAGCAACTACTGACAGGCTCGATAAGCTTTGTCAGCGAAGGGGAGAACTCAGCCAAAGAGAGCTACCAGCTTTATCAAAGTAAATCATTGGCTGAGTTGGCCAAATATAACTTGTCAGGTTCTTCGAAATTAACGCTCTTTGCTCCAGAACTTCCTCCCGTAAGCAAGGGAAGCCCTCTGCTCTATCGCAACCTACAAGTGGGCACAATTGCCGATTTCCATCTTGCCGATGGTGGCGTGATGATTTCTGCCAGCATAGAGAACCAATACAAACACTTGGTTACTGAACAAACCGTTTTCTGGAATCGCTCTGGCATCGAGGTCGACGCGGGATTGTCTGGCGTGAGCGTTAAAGCTGCACCATTAAAATCTCTTATCCAAGGTGGTATCGCCTTTGATTCATTACCCGGCGTAGAAAACAAACAAAACGGCAAGTGGGTACTCTACAAAGATTTCAAAACGGCACGTAAGTTTGGTCAGGTTATTACCCTCTCTCTTAGCGGAGAAAACTCGCTCACTCAAGGAACCGACATTAAATACAACGGAGTAAAAGTCGGTGAGGTTACACTGGTGACGCCTCGATTCAATAGCAATAAAGTGGATATCAAAGCGCGTATTTTGCCCGAGTATGCGAGCAAAATTGCGGTCAGCGGATCTTACTTTTGGTTAGCAAAAGCAGAGGTCAGCTTAAGTGGAGTACGTAATCTAGAGAACTTGATCAGTCAGACC
Organism: Vibrio sp. MarTm2; assembly: GCF_027587055.1. Classification (NCBI taxonomy): domain Bacteria; kingdom Pseudomonadati; phylum Pseudomonadota; class Gammaproteobacteria; order Vibrionales; family Vibrionaceae; genus Vibrio; species Vibrio sp. MarTm2. The sequence goes on from NZ_JAPPTK010000006.1 coordinate 227,346, forward strand.
ATTAGCGTCAGCCCAGGTAAAGGTAAGGCAGCCACTCAATTTGCCTTACACACGCAAGAGCCAGCGCTAAAAGGAGTGACGTTCACTCTTCAAAGCGAGACACGCGGCTCGATTGCCAAGGGGACGCCTGTACTCTATCGAGAAATTGAAGTGGGCAGCGTGACTGGAGTTGAGCTTGGAGAGTTCGCTGACCGAGTCATCACAGAGATTTCCATTCATCCTCAATACGCCTACTTGGTGCGTCAAAACAGTATTTTTTGGAATACCTCAGGACTTGACGTGTCAATTGGCATTAGCGGTGCCAACATTAAAGCAGGAACAGTAGACAGCTTAGTTCGTGGGGGTATCACGTTCGCAACACCTCAAGACAAGCAGCTTCGTCCAGTAGCGAAACAAGGCCAATCGTTCTTCCTACATGCACAAGGTGAAGAACAATGGAAACAGTGGCGCACACCGATACCTAAACCCTAACAAGACTTTTAAAACGTAGCCAACCGCTGCGTTTTTTGTTTTGATTGGTTATAATCCCTGCCCCTTTACCTCCTCAGAGATAGAACATTGCACTCTAACGTTTATCTGCCCCAAGAATTCCTTGATGAAATGGCGGCCATCATTCCAACATCATCGACTTTGGAAGAGTTTGTTGCCGCTTGCCAACGCCCCCTTCGCAAGAGCATCCGCGTCAACACATTAAAAACAACGGTTGCCGACTTCCATACTCGCGCGGACGAAAAAGGCTGGCAACTGTACCCTGTACCATGGTGTGACGAAGGGTTCTGGATTGAAGCGGATGAGAGTGTAGTTCCACTGGGCAATACTGCTGAACACATGTCCGGGCTTTTTTACATACAAGAAGCGAGCTCAATGATGCCTGTTTCTGCGCTGTTTAAATCAGACACTGATGTGTATGACGCTGTTCTCGACATGGCTGCCGCTCCTGGTTCTAAAACAACGCAAATAGCCGCAAAAATGGCCAATGAGGGTGTATTAGTAGCCAACGAATATTCGTCTAGCCGCGTAAAAGTACTTCATGCCAACATTGAACGTTGTGGAGTACGAAATACCGCATTAAGCAACTATGATGGCAGAGTGTTCGGGGGGTGGTTGCCAGAACAGTTTGAAGCAGTGTTGATCGATGCCCCTTGCTCCGGTGAAGGCACCGTTCGTAAAGACGCAGATGCGATGAAAAACTGGAGTAAAGCCTCGGTTATTGACATCTCTAACACTCAGAAAGATCTTATCGAAAGCGCATTTCACTCCCTCAAAGTTGGTGGCCACCTTGTCTACTCAACCTGTACCTTGAGCGTTGAAGAAAACCAGCAAGTTTGTCATCACTTGAAGGAGACTTTTGGTGAAGCGGTAGAGTTCGACAGCCTTGAAGATCTATTTCCAAATGCGGACAAATCACTTACGCCTGAAGGCTTTTTACATATATTCCCCCAAACCTATGATTGTGAGGGATTTTTTGTGGCACGGCTGCGCAAAGTAAGCTCGGTCGAAGCACCAAACGTTAAAAAACGCCTCGGCAAATTTCCTTTCGAGAAAGCATCAGCCAAGATCCAGCAAGATATTGAGAAGCAACTGGCCCAAACGCTTGATGTTCAGTTACCGAATGACAGTTCAGTCTGGCTACGTGATAACGATGTGTGGCTTTTTCCTAACGCGCTTGAAGCCATGCTCGGTGAGTTTAAGTTTTCACGTATGGGAATCAAGATTGCTGAAGCCCACAAGAAAGGCTATCGCTGGCAACATCAGGTCGCGACAGCACTGGCAACGGGAAACGAGCGCCAATGTGTAGTACTTAGTATTGAAGAGGCTCGTGATTGGTATATGGGGCGCGATGTACGACCAGAAGGTCAATCGGGCAAAGGGGAAGTATTCGTCAAGCTAGGTAACGATGTGATTGGACTAGGAAAATGGGTTGGAAATAGAGTTAAAAATGGCCTGCCGCGCGAATTGGTTAGAGACAAAAACTTATTTTAGTGTCTAAACCAATAGTATGAAATTCTAGTTAAGCCTCGCGAACTGACTACGATACACTACACTAAAAGATAAGAATTGTTATGTATTACACTCATTAGCGCAGGCTCTGTAGGAGCCATTCCCCTAGGCCCAAAGCAGGATAAGCTTTGGGCCATTTTTTGTCGATTGGGTTATTGCTCAATCGACAAACGTTAAGCGAGTCGAATGCCTTCTTTCTCGATAACGATTTTACCTTGTTTGTACAAACCACCGATCGACTTTTTAAATGTCCCTTTGCTGGTACGGAAAGCCGAGAAGATCGCTTCAGGTGAAGATTTATCATTCAGTGGCAAAAATCCGCCTTTCTTCTCGAGCAACTCAATAATCTTCTCGCTCAAATCGTCCATCTTAGCGACACCAACCTTTTGCAGGGAAAGATCAATCTTGCCATCTTCACGAACTGACTTAATGTAGCCTTTCAACTTTTTACCGATAAACAGCTTTCCAAATACGTCAGATTTAAAAATCATTCCCCAGTGTTGGCCTTCCACAATCGCTTTGTAGCCCAAGTCACTACGCTCAGCGATAATAAGATCAACCTGTTGATTTCGTTTATAGTTGGCGGGCGTTTTATCGAGCAGTTTGTTGAACTTCGTGGTTCCAACGATACGTCCAGACGCTTTGTCGGTGTAGACATAAACAAGAACGTTTTGACCCGCACTGAAACGCGTACGTTGCTCGCTAAATGGGATCAGCAGATCTTTCTCTTTAATGCCCCAACTCGCGAATGCACCTGTGCTATTGACACCTTCAATGGTCATCAATCCCCACTCACCAACTTGAGCAATAGGTGTTTCAGTTGTTGCGACTAACTGGCTGTCAGAATCAAAGTACAAAAAAGCATCAACGAAATCGCCAACCTTGACCCCTTCAGGGACATAGCGATTTGGAAGTAATGTCGTACCGTAATCTCCGGCATCAAGAAATACCCCAAAATCTGCTTTTTTTACTACTTCTAAGTGGTTAATCTGACCAACTTTAATCATTTCAACTGTCTCTTGTTAAATTTGCGGTGATTATAGCGAATCTCTGATATGCTTTCGCCAGTTATTGTTACTTTTTTTAGGAGCTTTCCTTGATCACCGTTGATAAGCAGGACGGCATCACTTTAAAAGTCTCTCATGCGATGGCGTCTACCAAGAAATCGACTCTCGATCTCTACTTTTTTGTGCCAGGTGAACTCGGTCTATCCTCAGATGTACTTAAAGAAAGCGAGTTTTACTACGAGTCTTTGATTCAAAAGCGCGCCTATTACAGTGACAAAACCCTTCTTCCACTCGTGCACAGCCGCTTAGCAAAACGAGGCCGACTCTCTTCTACCCAGTATCGCGTAAGTTTGAGTTTGTTTGCCTACCAATATGTTATTGCATTAGACAAAGCGGTAAACCAACTCAATAAAAACAATACCGACAGTGTCACCACAGATGAAGTGGATGAAGTCATTGACCTCGCGCTAGACATCCTAAAGAAGCTACGTAGAGGCGCCCCATACGAAGAGAACTTAAAACGCTACTACGCGAATATAGACAACTATCTCTCTTGGTACACAGGCCAACGTTTGATGTCGCTGGTGGCACACATGCCTCGTGAGGGTGACTACAAGGCCGTCAAAGAGAGTTTACTCGCCATTGTCGAAAAAGAAGCGGCGCATCGTAAGCTGAACAATTACAACTCGAAAAATGTACGTGACGACGTAACGCGTTTAAGTAACAAGATGCGCTTGCTGCGCCGATTGATCGAGCACCCCGTGGTATTGCAAGAGAAAACCCAATCCCTTGGCAGCAATATGCAGCGAATGGTCAAAGGCGGCGCGACTGGTTTTGTTATGGTCTTCGTGACGATTGCCGCGATACTAGCCCGCGATTACTGGGGAGAGATCACCGTCTCTTTCATCGTATTAATGTCCTTTGTATACGCATTACGTGAGATTTTTAAAGACGACTTGAGGGACGTGCTTTGGCGCTGGCTTCGCAAAGGGCGACCAAAGTGGCGCAAGCTCTACTTAGACCCAACCACTAAGAAAGCCGTCGGTCAGAAACTTGAGTGGCTCGACTACAAAAACTTAGAGAAACTGCCCGACCGAATTAAGAACATTCGTAAAAAGAGAGTCGTACAAAGAGAAGAAACCATCCTCCATTATCGCGCGGGGGTTGAAATGTCGACCTCTAAGTTTATGAGTGGTTATGAAGAAACCCGGGAATCACTGCTCATAAGCATGAGACCCCTAATGCGGCTTATGGATAAAGGTTCAAACAAGGTGTATGTGCTGAACAATAACCAAGTCAGCAAGGAGTCAGTGGAAAAACGCCACCTAGTCAATTTGATCGCCAAAGAAGACAATCACGATGGCGAACCGAAGTATTATCGCTGGAAGATTGTCCTCAATCGAAGCAAAATTGTTGCCGTTGAACAGATCGAGGTGGAAGCGGCTATCCACCCTTTTTCTTCAGTGAAAGAGTAAGAAGAAATTCCGCCATGGGTTCGTCTCCATGCAAAGATGGGCAAATGGCGGTTATTTTGACCGCCTGGTTTACGCGCTCGCCAGTCTTAAAGGTTTCATCGAGCATGTCGTCAATCAATTTGCCATCGTGACACACAAAATGAACGTCAGCTTCCGGTCTTTTGAGAAACTTCCCTTCTACTTCCTTAAACGCCAGAGAAACACGCTCCCCGCGCTCCTGGGCTTTACTCATCGCCATGAAACCGCCCGCCACATCGGCACCCACCGCGAGTACACCGAAATACATGCTGTTTAGGTGATTTTTTGTTCGTCGTTTCAGAGGAATTTTGATTTCAACGCTTTGATCATCCAACCTTAGGATCTTCGGTCTGCATAACCATATAAACGGTACTTTGAAAAAACCAAACCAATTGAGATACATATTGGCTTTTGCGATTGAAGTGATCATGAACTGGTCCGATTAGTTAGAATAGTCGCTTTAGTTCATAACGAACAAAGCTCAATGTCAACATTTTGTTAACATTGAGCTTTGCAAAAGGTGATATTGCTACGCTACTAGTTACAGCGTCACTACGCAATCCATCGAACCTCGCTCCAAAATATACTCTTGTATTTTGGGATATTGCGTAAGGTTAGACGAAGTGAGCAAGACTGGTTTATTGCTCGTTGTTGCCGATTTAACCACAATATCGAGAAGCTGTACGACGGCTTCGCTTTGTGGGTCAAATAGATATTCTAACGCCTCACTGATCCTATCAACGCCTAAGGTAAACTGGGCCAAGTTCTCTAGATTGATCACCACACCGTCGAAATAAGGAAGAAGCCGCTCGCAAAGAAGCGCAGCAGAAGGCACATCCACAGTGTAGAAAACTTTAAGCCCATTTAGCCCGCGAGGTAATCCTTGCTCAGCAAGGAGATCAATAACCTTTGCTGCGTCAGACAGAGCGCGAACAAAGGGAACAACGATATCGACTTGAATGCCCTCTTCCCTCATCTGTTTGATCGCTTGGCACTCTAACGCAAACGTTGAACTGAACTGGTCAGATGCATAACGAGAGACGCCTCGCAAACCTAGCGCAGGGTTTACCTCTTCGATTTCAGCGCTGCCTCCAAGTAGTGAACTGAACGCATAACTATCAGCACTGCTCAGGCTTACTCTGATGGACGCATGTTCAGGTTTGATCGCCGCTTTGACACTGGTGACCAAGGTGTCTACAAAGTGTTGCTCCAGAGACTGCCCCGCTAAGATTGCCTCTATCGAACTCTTTTCAACTTCGGAGAGGTTCTCTGTATTTTCTTTAAATTCAGGGTGATAAAAGACGTTCCCGAGAATGAGATCTGAAAATGACACATACAAATGGGTTCCATCACCACTGTCATCTGCGCTTGGAAGTGCACTACCCAAAGTTAGTGCGGGATGTAAACCGATAAAAGTCTCTACACTCATTACTGCTCCGTGCAATTTATTGTTGTTTCGTTACTTCGAACATACCCACAAGCGCAGGCTTAAACAAGGGCGAAATACATTTTTAGTTCTTGAAAGTGAATAATTTTTCATTTTTACACAAATTGAATATGAAGATTATCGATAAGTGGTTTATTCCTAGCAGCGTTTCCGTTATCTTTACCGCTTCGCAATAAAAAGAACAGGCTATGGTATGCCACTCAAAACCGATGAATTAAGAACCCAACCACTGGGTCCAATGCCAACTCCGGCAGAACTTGGGAGCGCACACCCTATTACTGATGATGTTGCAGAACGCATTGCCAACTCTCGTCGTCAAATCGAACAAATTCTTACAGGCCAAGATGAGCGACTGCTTGTCATTGTTGGCCCTTGCTCTGTTCATGATACAGATGCCGCGCTGGATTACGCTCAGCGCCTTGCTCAAACTCAAGAGCAATATAAAGACGAGTTGTTTATCGTCATGCGTACTTACTTTGAAAAGCCGCGTACTGTCGTTGGCTGGAAAGGCCTTATCACAGATCCAAATCTAGACGGCTCTTATGCTCTGGAAGCGGGCTTAAACAAAGCGCGCAAACTGCTACTCGACATCAACAAACTTGGGTTGGCGACAGCGACTGAGTTCCTAGATATGATTACCGGCCAGTACATTGCTGATCTCATCACTTGGGGGGCAATTGGTGCCCGTACAACGGAATCTCAAATTCACCGCGAGATGGCCTCTGCACTCTCTTGTCCAGTAGGTTTTAAGAACGGTACCAATGGCAACATTAAGATTGCTATTGATGCGATCCGCGCCTCTCAAGCGTCACATTACTTTTACTCTCCAGACAAAAATGGACGTATGACGGTTTATCGCACAAGTGGTAACCCGTTTGGCCACGTGATCCTTCGCGGTGGTGATAAAGGGCCAAACTACGATGTCGAGTCCGTCAATGCGGCTTGTGAGCAACTTGCTGAGTTTGGCTTGCCACAGCGTTTGGTTGTTGACTTCAGCCACGCGAACTGTCAAAAGCAGCACCGCAAGCAACTCGATGTTGCAAAAGAGCTGTGTGCTCAAATCAAGTCAGGTAAAAACCAGATTGCAGGTATTATGGCTGAAAGCTTTATTGTTGAAGGTAACCAGTCAATGGCAGACATCAACAACCTCACCTATGGCCAATCCATTACGGACCCATGTCTAGGCTGGGATGATACTGAACAAATGCTTGCCCTACTTGCTGACGCTGTAAAATCGCGCTAACTGAATCTGAGGAGTAATGAACAATGCCATCTTTTGATATTGTATCTGAAATCGATACTGTAGAACTGCGTAACGCTGTTGATAACGCATCTCGAGAGCTATCAACTCGATTCGATTTTCGTGGTGTCTCAGCCTCTTTTGAGCTTCAAAAAGACGAGTCTGTGCGAATGAATGCGGAAGGCGACTTCCAACTTAAACAGATGCGTGACATCCTACGCGGTAATCTGGCAAAACGCGGTGTCGATGCAAATGCAATGGACGCAAAACCAGAGGAAGCAACGGGTAAAAACTGGCATCAAATCATTGTCTTTAAGCAAGGTATTGAAACCGTGATGGCGAAGAAGATCGTCAAACTGATTAAAGATAAGAAGATGAAAGTCCAAGCCTCTATTCAGGGTGAAAAAGTTCGAGTGACCGGTAAAAAACGTGACGACCTCCAAGCGGTTATCGCTGTGATTCGTGAGGCAGAACTGGGGCAACCTTTCCAGTATGAAAACTTCCGAGACTAGTCTCTGAAGGTGACCAATTTGAAAAACCCGCTTTACGCGGGTTTTCTTTTATCTCGTTGTCGCTAAAGCTAAATGTAAGTCACGCTGCTTTAATAGATTGTGTTGGTTACTATTTGGAGAAACAAACACCACGATTCGCAAGCTCTCTTCTCTCGCCGCCACCAAACGTTCAGCAAGTTCCGTATGGCTGCGGTATGATTCGCGCTCCGCATCACGACGCACTAGGTCAACAAATGCGTACGGACAGTCTTGCGAATACAGAACCAATTCAGCTTCTTGCATGTAGCGTAACGCCTTCATTGGCAGCAACTCGACATCCTCGCCAAAGTCTATCCAAGTAACGCTCCCTGCATCATCAACTTCATCCGCCAGCAAGCGCTGATAAGCACTCTCTAACTCACCGCTTGTGGTTGCTGAATCCACTTGCGGAAGCGCGAAAAAACGCTCCCAAAACTTGCGCCTTAAATCGACACTCGGCATCACCTTTTTGATGTCACTTCGTTTGGAGGCGCCAAAGTCTGCAAGCAAAGACAAGTTCTGCGGCAGCGCAGCTTCGAGCTTTTCTCGGATATTACGAATCAAAACGGGAGACGCCCCACCACTTGAAATGGCAAGCTGGATACGCCCCCGATTGATCATAGAAGGAGTGATAAAATCGCAGTAAGGTTGATCGTCAACCACATTAACCAAGATTCCCAATGACTTCGCATGGTGATGGACTTGATGGTTTAATTCAGGGTTATCTGTTGTTGCCCAAACTTGAATGTATTTTTCGTCCATCAAATCTTGGGAATAGAAATTTTGTACCCAAATACACTCCCCATCTTCTACGAGTTTTTGCAAGAAGGGGTCGACCTGAGGAGAGACAATCGTAACGATAGCGCCAGCGCGAACCAGACTATCGACTTTTCGGCTTGCCACTTCTCCACCACCCACAACAAGTACTGGCTTACCTTTTAAATCGAGAAACAGAGGAAAATACTGCATTTCATTCCTTGAATAATTCAACTAACTATTTGACTGATACTACCAAAATTGGGGCACACAACGAAACTACAGTTTGATTTTGGATAATTTATCACCAAATTTTCCACTATTTACAGAATTATATCTTAGGCTACTTTTCAATCACATCACGTTAAATCTAAGTAAACATGACACTTTAGTCAGTAAGGCCTATTGCACTAAATTTGTGAACTCTTGCACTATTTACATTCACGTAACATTTCGTCATTCTAGTGACTGAACGGGTTTGTGATTTCAATCAAAAATCTTTTTAAATTATACATTTGAGAAAACACAAATCCTTTCCTACGCTTATAAACAGTTGATTTTTAAAAAGCACTATGATTGCGAAATCAACTCATAATAGAGATACACAACATATTTCATTCGTTGTATCAGGCAACACCTGATTTAACATGGATCATACAGGAAGGATACAAATGGCAAATAAACTAACACTTCTTGCTTCAGTTGTAGCGGCATCTACTGCTTTCATGGCTACAAGCGCATCGGCAGCTGATAGCACGCTTGATAAAGTAACGAAACAAGGTTTTATTACTTGTGGTGTAAGTACTGGTCTGCCAGGTTTCTCTAACCCGAACTCGAAGGGTGAATGGGAAGGCATTGACGTTGAGTATTGTCAGGCACTTGCCGCAGCAGTACTTGGCGACAAATCAAAAGTGAAATACGTGCCACTTACCGCAAAAGAGCGTTTTACGGCGCTTCAATCAGGCGAAATTGATGTTCTATCGCGTAACACAACGTGGACACTTCACCGCGACACTGCGCTTGGCTTGAACTTTGTAGGCGTTAACTACTACGACGGCCAGGGTTTCATGGTCAAAAAAGATCTTGGCCTTAAGAGTGCGAAGGAGCTAGACGGTGCTTCAGTGTGTGTTCAATCTGGTACAACGACAGAGCTTAACCTAGCTGACTACTTCCGCAACAGCGGCATGTCTTACAAACCTGTGGTATTTGACACCGCGGCTCAAACATCGAAAGGTTTCGATGCTGGTCGTTGTGACGTACTAACCACAGACCAATCAGGTCTATACGCGCTTCGTCTAAATCTTCAAGATCCAGCGTCTGCACAGGTACTTCCTGAAATCATTTCTAAAGAGCCTCTTGGCCCAGTAGTTCGTCAAGGCGACGACCAATGGTTCAATATTGCTAAGTGGACGCTAAATGCAATGATTAACGCGGAAGAGTACGGAATTTCGTCGAAAAATGCCGACGAAATGCTGAAGTCTAAAGATCCAAACGTGAAGCGCATCCTTGGTGTGGATGGTCCTAAAGGTAAAGGTCTTGGCATTCGTGACGATTGGGGCTACCAAGTTATCAAGCAAGTCGGTAACTACGGCGAAAGCTTCGAGCGTACGGTTGGTACAGGCTCTCCTCTTCAAATCTCTCGTGGTGTAAACGCACTATGGAATGCGGGTGGCTTTATGTACGCTCCGCCAATCCGTTAAGCAACACATAACAACAAAATGGGCGGTTTAGGCCGCCCTTTTTACAAAATATGGATTTGAGGTTATAGCTGTATGAAACCTACTAATACTGTTGCATCTAAAGCGGATAACGGACCGTCTTCAGGTGCTAGCCTTATTTACAATCCCACCTTTCGTTCAGTCGTGTTTCAGATTATCGCGATACTCGCACTGTTCTTTTTCTTTTATACAATTGTCAATAATGCACTGTCTAACTTAGAAGCTCGCGGCATCGCCACGGGTTTTGGTTTCCTTGATCAAGAAGCTGGCTTTGGGATTGGCCTAACATTGATTGAATACGACGAAACCTATTCTTACGGACGCACATTTCTCATCGGCCTACTTAACACCGCTCTAGTATCATTTCTGGGTATTATCCTAGCGACTGTCGTGGGTTTTGTTATGGGTATTGCTCGGCTCTCAAACAACTGGCTTGTCAGCCGACTAGCCGCTGTTTATATCGAGATTTTCCGTAACGTACCGCTGCTGCTACAAATTTTCTTTTGGTATTTCGCAGTACTACAGGCATTGCCATCGGCACGCCAAAGTTTAAGTCTTGGAGAAGCCATTTTCCTCAATGTTCGCGGTCTTTACTTTCCTGCCCCAATTTTTGAAGCGGGATCAGGAGTGGTGATTGCAAGTTTGGTTATTGGGGCTCTGGCATCGATATTTATCGGCATCTGGGCGAGAAACAAACAACGTATAACGGGTCAACAAACCCCGATGGGGCGCATTGTTTTTGGCCTTGTTGTAGTTTTACCAACGATTGTCTACTTTGTGATGGGCTCACCGATCTCGGCAGAGTACCCGGAACTCAAGGGGTTCAACTTCCGTGGCGGCATTAGCATCATTCCTGAACTCGCCGCGTTATTGCTTGCCCTGAGTATTTACACGGCGTCTTTCATTGCGGAAATCGTCCGTTCGGGTATCAACGCGGTTAGCCATGGTCAAACCGAAGCAGCGATGTCTCTTGGCCTACCAAAGTCCAGAACGCTTAAGTTGGTGATTATCCCTCAAGCACTACGGATCATCATTCCGCCTCTGACAAGCCAATATTTAAACCTCACGAAGAACTCTTCGCTGGCGATGGCGATTGGTTACCCTGACCTAGTCTCGGTTTTCGCTGGGACAACGTTGAACCAAACGGGTCAGGCGATTGAAATCATCGCTATGACAATGGCGGTTTACCTCACGTTGAGTCTGTTGACATCAGCGCTGATGAACATCTACAACCGTAAAGTTGCCTTGGTGGAGAGATAATATGAAAGAGCATCAGTTTTTGCCCGATCTGCCACCACCGTCCAATACAGTGGGTGTCGTCGGTTGGCTACGTAAAAATCTATTTAATGGCCCTGTTAACTCAGTCGTTACCGTCATTCTTGCTTATCTTGCAGCTGTACTGCTTTGGAATATCGTTGACTGGGCATTCCTAAAAGCAGATTGGGTTGGTACTACCCGCGACGCTTGCTCAAGAGATGGCGCTTGCTGGGTATTTATCAGCGTGAGATGGGAGCAGTTTATGTACGGCTTCTATCCGCAAGAAGAGCTGTGGCGTCCACGCTTGTTTTACATTACGTTAGCGATCTTTACTGTATTGCTTGCGTATGAGAAAACGCCGAAGCGCATGTGGATTTGGCTGTTCTTTGTTAACGTTTATCCTTTCATTGTTGCCGCATTGCTTTACGGTGGTGTCTTTGGCCTTGAAGTTGTCGAAACTCACAAGTGGGGTGGCTTGCTAGTTACTCTGATCATTGCGTTGGTGGGTATCGTTGTGTCATTGCCAATCGGTGTCGCGTTAGCCTTGGGTCGTCGGTCCGAAATGCCAATTATCCGAAGCATCTGTACCGTCTACATTGAGGTATGGCGTGGCGTTCCACTCATTACCGTTCTGTTTATGGCGTCGGTAATGCTGCCTCTTTTCCTTTCAGAAGGCTCAGAGACAGACAAACTCATTCGCGCCCTGATTGGCGTAGTCATGTTCAGTGCTGCCTACATGGCGGAAGTGGTCCGCGGTGGCTTGCAAGCGATTCCAAAAGGACAGTATGAAGCTGCCGATGCGCTGGGGTTAAGCTATTGGAAGAAGATGGGGCTCATCATTTTGCCGCAAGCGTTGAAAATCACCATCCCTTCTATAGTAAACACCTTTATCGGCTTGTTTAAAGATACCAGTCTGGTACTCATCATCGGTATGTTTGACGTTCTCGGTATTGGACAGGCAGCGAACACTGACCCTGAGTGGTTAGGCTTTGCAACAGAAAGTTATGTATTTGTCGCGTTAGTGTTCTGGGTATTTTGTTTCGGCATGTCGAGATACTCGATATGGTTAGAAAACAAACTCCATACCGGTCACAAACGATAATCAGAAAGCTCAAGGACGTATTATGACGCAGCAACAAGATTACATGATCCAAATTAAGGATATGAACAAATGGTACGGTGAGTTTCACGTACTAAAGAACATCAACCTGGATGTAAAAAAGGGTGAGAAAATCGTAATTTGTGGCCCATCGGGTTCTGGTAAGTCAACCATGATCCGTTGCATTAACCGCCTCGAAGAACACCAGAAGGGTCATATCATTGTCTCTGGTAATGAGCTAACGGAAGATCTAAAAAACATCGAAGCCGTTCGTCGAGAAGTCGGAATGTGTTTCCAGCACTTTAACCTCTTCCCTCACCTAACTGTGCTAGAAAACTGCACATTGGCGCCAATTTGGGTGAAGAAAATGCCCAAAGAGGAAGCAGAAAAAGTGGCGATGAAGTACTTGGAACGAGTGAAGATCCCAGACCAAGCGGATAAGTTTCCTGGTCAGTTGTCAGGCGGTCAGCAGCAACGTGTGGCTATTGCACGCTCTCTTTGTATGAGTCCTCAAGTGATGCTGTTTGATGAACCAACGTCAGCCCTTGACCCAGAAATGGTTCGTGAAGTGCTAGATGTAATGGTAGAACTTGCAGAAGAAGGGATGACCATGCTTTGTGTAACCCACGAAATGGGATTTGCCAAAGAGGTTGCGGACCGAGTCATCTTTATGGATGCAGGTGAAATCATTGAAGAAAACAACCCAGTTGAATTCTTTGAAAATCCTCAATCTGAGAGAACTCAAAACTTCTTGTCGCAGATTTTGAGCCATTAATCACATCGCGATAATATCGAAAGAGGCGGCTACGGTCGCCTCTTTCATTTGTGTTATATTGTGTTACATCTTCAAAAATACTTAACACTCTAATTCTATTATTATTTTAGACACTACTTATTCAATGAGGGCTTGATCTTTTCATCGTGCAGCCCCATAAATGTAAGTGACAAACAGAAAAACCTAATGAGGAAGACCATGAACAGCCCTATGTTTTCTCGCACATCTACACAAGAGAGTGCACTGCAAACAAACAAAGTACTGCGTAACACATACGCGCTACTTTCTATGACTTTACTTTGGTCAGCTATCGTTGCTGGTGTCGCTATGGTGATGAACCTTCCTCACCCTGGCCTTATCATCACTCTAGTTGGCTTCTACGGACTCCTTTTCCTAACTGAGAAAAACCGCAACAACGGAATGGGTCTAGTATTTACCTTCGCACTGACTGGTTTTATGGGTTACACACTTGGCCCTATCCTAAACGCTTATGTTGGCGCGGGAATGGGTGATTTGATCGTAACAGCGCTTGGCGGTACTGCACTGTCATTCCTTGCTGCATCAGCTTATGCGCTTACAACTAAGCGTGACCTGTCAATGATGGGTGGCTTAATGCTATCACTATTCGTTGTACTTGTTGTGGGTATGATTGCAAGCATCTTCATCCAATCAACAATCCTGCATCTAGCACTAAGCAGCTTGTTTATTGTGTTCTCGACCATGGCTATCTTGATGACTACTCAAGGTATTATTCGTGGCGGTGAAACCAACTACATCTCAGCGACCGTGACGCTATACGTATCAATCTACAACATCTTCATCAGCCTACTTCAAATTCTAGGCATTATGAACGACGACTAATTGAACATATCTCGTTAAACAAAGCCCGAAAGAGACTCTCTTTCGGGCTTTTTGTTTATTTGTCTATTGTGAAACAGCCTACGGGTAAGTACCCTACTCTCCATACGTTGATTTTAGGGTTATTAGAGATGTTCGAATACAACGGCAAGCAAATTGAAACCGATGCTCAAGGTTACTTACTAGACTACACTCAATGGGAAGAAGGCATGATAGAGCTTCTTGCCCAACAAGAAGGTATCGAGCTAACTGACGCGCACCTTGAAGTGATTCACTTTGTTCGTGATTTCTATGTAGAGTTTAATACCTCACCAGCCGTGCGCATGTTGGTGAAAGCGATGGAAAAAGCCCACGGTCCAGAAAAAGGCAACAGCAAGTATTTGTTTAAACTTTTTAAACAAGGCCCTGCCAAACAAGCGACTAAACTGGCGGGACTGCCTAAGCCAGCAAAATGCCTATAGAATCTTAAAACCGTTAAACGGTTTGTATGCGACTGGCTCTGAAACGACCTTGTCAACTCGTGACGTTTTAGGGCCATGTTGAAGCCATTCTGCCATTCGCGCAATATTCCCTTCTTCCCCACACACTACGACTTCGACATCCCCATTGTTAAGATTCATCGCATAGCCGCTAAGACTGATCTTCATGCCTTGGTGTGATGTGTGATATCGGAATCCAACCCCTTGAACTAGACCTGACACTGTGAACTTCTCGCATTTTTGGACCATATTTAATACCTCAATACATCTTACAGTGATATATTTGTAAATGTTTTTTTATAACCCTCTATGGAACAGGCAGGGTTTTCACGGAACTATTATTATGAAAGAAATACCTTTTCGCTGGATTGACAAATATCTCATTCATCTAAAAATTCAAGAGAAGTTCTATCTACTCTTCGCTCTCCCAGTCATCGCACTCTTAGTCCTCACTTTTGTACTGGATAATGCTGCAGACAACATGTTGAGTCACCTTTATAAAGATGAGTTGGTGCTCATGCGCGATCTCATTGAATCAGGGAACCTTAATCGCTCCCAAGTGGCAAGTTTAATAGCGGGTTCAGACACCATCGCAATCGGCTCTGGTCTTGGTTCAATATCCGTCAACAATGGTGAGTTCAGTCTAGTTGCGATTCATAACCAAAACCTATGGACGGCACTTTCTACTACTCATATTACTATTATTGCGGTCACACTCTTCCTTATCGCAATGGGTGTTTATTACATCATGACCTTTATCGGCGGTGCGATGTTCACAATGAACAAGGCACTCACGACCTTATCTAGTGGTGACCTCACCAGTCGTATGAACTTTTTCAAAGTGCGAGATGAGTTTAGTGAAATTGCCATCACAATCGATAAGGTCGCAGAACGTGAGCAAAACATGGTTCTCTCCATTCAAGAATCCATTGCGCTTATGCAACAAATTAGTTCTGACCTTAACCTTTCAAATCGTCAAAGCGCCGATATTTCAGGCTCTCAACAAGAACACCTGAACTCACTTGCGAGTGCCACAGAGCAGATGGCATCTACCATTCGCGAAGTCGCGAATCTTGCACACGACTCAAGTGCGCAGACAGAAGATGCGCGTTCTGTTGCCCATCAAGGACAGCAAAAAGTTGAGCATACATTATCTTCTATTTCGCAGCTATCGAGTGAAATTCAATCCGCTTCCGAAGCAGTGGCAGAACTTGACGCAAACGCCGCTCAAATCGATGAAGTGGTCACAACGATTAACGGTATCTCAGAGCAAACCAATCTACTTGCCTTGAACGCCGCCATTGAAGCCGCGCGTGCGGGAGAGCAAGGTCGCGGCTTTGCGGTTGTTGCCGATGAAGTTCGAGCATTGGCAGGTCGAACTCAACAGGCAACAGTTGAGATCCAATCCATGATTGAAGCGCTTCAACGCAATAGTCAGTCACTCACCAAATTAATGGAAACAACCGTTATCAATGCCAGCGAAGGTCAAAGCCGAATGTCTGAAGTCGACTCTGAAATCGCCTCATTAGCTGACAAAAACCAATCCATCTCAGACAGCAGCATTCAAATTGCGACCGCTGCAGAAGAGCAAGGCGTCGTTGCTGATAACATTGCGGCGAGTGTGGAAGAGATTCGGGTTCAATCAAATCAAGTGTGCGAAATGATTAACGCAACCAACAACAACATCGAACAGCTCCGCAGACAGAGTGACACCATGGAGTCACTACTTACAGGGTTAAAAGCCTAGACAGAGAGCCGCCAAATTGGCGGCTCTTTTATTTGATTTTCCAAAGCACTTCCCAGACAATACCCCTCCTTTCAAATTAAACCTATTGAGCAAACTCATGACTCCATCTATCTATCTCGTAAAAGGCCGTGATAAATCCCTTCGCCGTAAACATCCTTGGGTGTTTTCGCGTGGTATAAGCAAAGTTGAAGGTGAGCCTGAGCTTGGCGAAACAGTGGATGTGTTTGCTCACGACGGCAAATGGCTGGCAAAAGCAGCATACTCGCCTAACTCTCAAATTCGCGCTCGGGTTTGGTCATTTGAAAAAGAAACCATCGACAAATCGTTCTTCGTCAAGCGTATTAAAGACGCTCATTTACTGAGAGCCGATATTATCGACCGCGACGGTCTAACAGGCTATCGCTTGATCGCTGCTGAGTCTGACGGTTTGCCAGGCATTACTATCGATAAGTACCAAGATTATTTGGTCTGCCAACTGCTAAGTGCTGGCGCAGAATACAATAAGCAGACGTTAGTTGAAGCACTACTCGACGTGTTTCCTGAATGTAGCATATACGAACGTTCCGATGTTGCAGTGCGTAAAAAAGAAGGCTTAGAGGAAGTAACTGGCGTATTGCATGGTCAAGAGCCACCAACATCTGTAGTGATTGAAGAAAATGGCGTCAAAATCAGTGTCGATATTGTCGGCGGGCACAAAACAGGTTTCTACCTTGATCAACGCGACAGTCGCCAACAAGCGATGAAGTACGTCAAAGATAAAGAAGTGTTGAACTGTTTCTCATACACTGGTGGTTTTGGTCTATATGCACTCAAAGGTGGAGCTAAGCGCGTCATTAACGCCGATGTCTCTCAACCTGCTCTCGATACTGCAATGTATAACGCGGAGCTCAATGAGTTTGATATTTCAAAGAAACGCGCAGTGTTCTTAAATGCGGATGTGTTCAAGCTACTTCGCGAATACCGTGATCAAGGGACTAAGTTTGATGTTGTGATTATGGACCCGCCAAAATTTGTCTCTAGTAAGAACAATTTGACGTCTGGGGCAAACGGTTATAAAGACATCAACATGCTTGCAATGCAAATCCTAAAGCCCGGCGGAACGTTGCTGACCTACTCTTGCTCTGGGTTAATGAGCTCCGATCTGTTCCAAAAGATCATTGCAGATGCCGCCGTGGATTCTGGGCGCCAGGTAAAATTTGTTGAGCGCTTCGAACAAGCGGCTGACCACCCAACAGACAGCGCTTACCCAGAAGGGTTCTACCTAAAAGGTTTTGCTTGTAAGGTTTTATAGTCATTGCTCCCTCAATGTGTAAACACATTTCAGGACGGGACAAACAAATCGAAAAAAGCCTCGCTAATATAGCGAGGCTTTTTATTACGGATGTTTACTGGGCTAACAGCAGCCCAGTTGTTACATACCTAGTCTTTTAAGTGACTGAGATTATCCATAAGGCTGTTAGTAACGTCAGCAGCTGATGCACCATCAAAATCGATAGTTAACGTTTGTCCACCTTTCACAATGGTCAAATGAGATGTGCTCTGATCGTCTGTTACCGTGATGGAAACATCACCAACTTGTCCGTGGAAATCCCCACTTCCTAAATCTGTTAGCAACTGACTGATATCATCATTGGATAAATCTTCAAACAAGTCACTAACATCAATAGAGTCACCTTCGCTAACATTAAAGTCAGTCACACGATCGGTTGATGATTCCATCTCAGTCCACATGAAGATATCCGCATCATCTCCACCAGTTAAGATGTCATTACCTAAACCACCGACTAAGATATCCTTGCCTTCACCGCCATCTAGGGTATCACTACCACCATGACCGAATAAGATATCATCACCTTTTCCGCCATCAAGAACGTCTGACTTGTCCCCAGTATGGCTTTGATCAAACTCTTGGATGTTATCTTTTACATAGTTGTGAATGTCTTCAGCATCAACTGTTGAGATGTCTTGACCTGTTTGGCTAGCAACATGTGATTGAATTGCACTCAACCCCTGCTCGTTAGTACCAAATTCAATCAAATCACCCAACAAGATATCATCACCTTCACCACCTGAAAGATTGTCAGTCCCCTGTTCTAAAGGTATATCTTGACCTAGGATGGTTTCTGCCAATTTGGTCACGTCGATATTTGATTCAACAACACCATCAGTATCATATTGTTGAAGCAGACTCTCACTTACGTTACTACCGATACCAATCGCTTCTACACTCGACATCAGTGCAAGCAATTGATACATGTGTTGTGACTGCTGGCCAGTATTATTGTGGTCAGTAAAGACTAATGAGCCACCCTCCACGCTAATCGTGCCTAACTTCTGCCCAGTTAATGGGGATGTCACGTTGCCATTGCTATCAACTAAACGTTGCCCTTTATAATAAAAGTCTTGTCCATATTGATAGTTTCCATCCGTTAATACATCTTCAAGCGTGAGTACATCTTTACCTGAAGCTACGTCGATCAACACTTTGTCTAAAGAAGCGTCATCTAGGTAGTTGATGTAGTTAGGCTCACCATCGGTTAGGAAGTAAGTGATATTTTCTGCTTCACCTTCTGGGAACGAATCAAACCACTCTACAGCAGTCTGGAGACCAGATTCGTAGTCAGTCCAACCCTCACCATTATCACTAATCTGGTTCAGCGCATTCTCAAAATCTTGTTTTGCTGTAGACGAACTCAAATCAACACTAATAACTTGCGATGCTCCAGTAGAGAACTCCGAAAGCATAATGTTAACAGTACCAGGCTCTGAACCTTGATTAGCCGCTGTTAGTAACTCATTAAAGACATCCAGAATTTCGTCTTTAGCTGTACCAACCCAGTGCCCCATACTACCTGATGTATCAAGCACAAACGCAATGTTGTAATCTTCACCAGCAATTATCTCAATGCCCTGAACATCACCGACAATCAAATCGTGATCCGCAGTGCCTGCAATTGTATCATCACCATGGGAGCCAGATTCCATTACGTAATCACGCGCTGTGACATCAACAGTTTCAGTGGTAGATGCACTATCACTATTTGATGACTCTACCGACGTTGCGGTTACGCTTAGTGGGAAGTCGAGGCTACCCTCGTAGTCAAACGGTACCTTAATATCAAATGAAGCATTACCATTCGCATCGATTGGTACAAGGAACGTGCCGTCTGCCTCAGCGTCAATAGCTTGTCCATTAACATAGACTTCAATGCCTTCAGGAAGTCCATCTACTGTAACTGTCTGAACCAAGCTTTCGCTTCCGTCTGTATCAACGAGATCTACGTCTACATCAACTGGAATCGTTCTGTCTTGAAGCACTTCATATGTACCATCAGGATTAAGCTCAATTACCTTATCAGCAAACACAACACGTTCAATTTCATACAGATGGTCGCCGCGGTCTTCTTGACCTGTATGGTCATTCACTGAATCGACAGAATTAGTATCTAATACAATCCAGTATGGGACACCACCTCCATGGTTGTCTTTGAAGGTAAACTTGTAGTCTTCAAAGTTCCCAGATAGATAAACGGTATCTGTACCATCATGGGCAGTGTTACTAGTCGCATCATCGCCATAGAATGAATCGTTTTGCGCACCACCAACAAATGTGTCATCACCACCGCCACCATACATAGTGTCGACATTATTTCCGCCCACAAAGAGCGTATCGGTGTCACTATAGTCATTGTTATTACCTAAGTGAGACGGTAGCGAATTGTCTAGTCCCATCTCAACGGCTAGGTCATTGTTTTCGGCTTGGGTCTTACCTACAGCGGCAATAACATCAGCATGATGAACTGAAGTCGCATCTGATTTAACCATTTCGCCAAGCGTAATCTTAACAGTTGGAGCATCAGCAACCGCGATAACGTCG
The DNA here is from genome assembly GCF_027587055.1 of Vibrio sp. MarTm2. Lineage (NCBI taxonomy): Bacteria > Pseudomonadati > Pseudomonadota > Gammaproteobacteria > Vibrionales > Vibrionaceae > Vibrio > Vibrio sp. MarTm2. The sequence continues at coordinate 247,630 of NZ_JAPPTK010000006.1, forward strand.
ATATCTAAGCTCTCTGTCGCACCTGTATTGGTTGTGTAGGTGATCGTTGGAACATCACCAGACCAATGTGTTGCTGGCTCGAAGCTATAGCTCCCATCTTGATTCATTACCAAAATGCCTGCATCGATAGAAACCGCTTGGCCGGCCGCATAATCGGTTCCATCAACAGTAATAAAGTCAACCTGGAGAACATTATCTCCATCAGTGTCATTCTCTAATACATTACCTTGTAACGTATTGTCTTCATTGACAGTTCCAGTATCAGCAACCGTATTCGTTACTAAGTTCTCATGAACAACTACATTGATCGTTGCGTGTGACTGAGCCGAGTCTCCATTTGAATCCTCTGTACTTGTCGCCGTAACAAAGATAGTAAAGTCGTCATGGCTTCCTTTAGGAGGAGTGACAGTAAGGGAGTCAAGTGACCACCCCGTAACATCTACTGACTCATGTGCGCTACTGATTGTGACTGACGTATTGCCATCTGAAATAATCGCGCCAACAGGAAGGCCTGCCAACGTCACAGCCATTGATTCTGATCCGTCAGTATCACTCAGGCTCGCGCGGATTTCAGACAATGGAATTTCTGTGTCTTGAAGCCCTTCATTAACTTCATACGTTTCATAAAACTCGACGCCGTCAACTTCCTTAAGCTCCGAAGTACGAACGTCTGCGTTATCTAGCGCGCTCTCATCACTAACGATATAAAGGTTGCTATTGCTCAAGTCGACAGGTGTATTGCCATCTATGGAAACATTTACGTTGTAATTCCCAGGGCCACTCTGATTATGGTGATAAATTTCTATTGGGTAGAAGCCAGATACTGACGGAACAAAGGCTCCACCTTTAATGTCACCACTGTCATTTCCCCATCGAGCTTCATCGACTAAAACTCCCCCAATCGTAATCGCCATGCTATCGTCAGCTGTACCGACAAAATCATAGCTAGTTCCCGCTTCAAGGTATACCAACGCTGTAACTAACACAGCCTCATCTTGTAGTGTTGCGTTTGTACCCGTGTCTTCAGCATTTGCAGTCGTTGATTGCACGCCGTTTGTTGGATCAAGTGCGTCCATAGCATCAATGAGCACAAGACCAGCTACACCGAGGCCATTGTGTCCACCAATATTAACGTTATTCCACGTTGTAACGTTAAACTCTTGTTGAGGTAACGCTAGCCCAGGCGTTACCGTAGCAAGGTTTGGTTTGTCTGCTATCGGTGTAACGTCAATAGTGAGTGTCGACTCTTGGCCTTCGTCTTGACCATCAGTTGGTTTAAACCCAATTTGCGCATAGTCAGATGATTGATCACCTACATTTGAACCACCGAAGCTGTCATCACCAGATTCATTGTAATCAGGAGTGAAACGAACTTCATTTGAATCAAATTGATCTTTGCTCAGCTCTTGTCCCTGCTGGACTGCTTGCCAAACACCTTGAGCATCTTGATACTCCAACACGCCGTCAACTGGTAAGGACGTTATAACAACTGACAAAGATGCTTCTGGCGAGTCAACGTCTGATATCCCGAATGATGACCATGCCAGCAGCAAGTCCACACCTTGAGCATCCTCCGCAATAGTCACCGCTGAAGGTGAAGCTTCCGGTGCATCGTTAACATTGGTCAACGAAACCTCAACTACAGCGGTGTCCTCACCGCCAGTACCATCTGTGACCTTGACGTTTAACGTATAATCCCCCAAATGAACATCATCGATTGTTTGATTGAGAGTGATATCACCACTTATAGGGTCGATATCAAATAAACCATTGCTCAAAGAGCCATCGGCAAAGCTATAGTACAGGTCATCATTATCTTGATCTTCGGCTACTACAGTGCCAACAACTGTTCCACTTGTAGAGTTCTCATTTACAGAGCCGAAATCATAGTTATCAGCATTTGGCGCATCGCCAGCAGCGTCACCATCTGAAATGAATTCAGGAGCGTGTTGAGCGTCTTCCACGCTTACAGTTGCTTGAGAAGCGTTGCTATCAATCGTTGAGCCTGCACCGCTAGTGCCCACTAGGGTGATGTCTAAGTCTTCCGCCCCTTCGTAGATGCCGTCATCCAGCGTCTTGATGTCTAATGGGACCGACGTTTGACCCGCTGGAATCGTTACTGTGTAAGTCGCTGGCGCAATGTAATCGTCGCCATCCACGTCAC